>NZ_FOVQ01000002.1:0-474450 GCF_900115215.1 Pseudobutyrivibrio sp. UC1225
CTATGCTAAGAGGCTGGATTAATTATTTTGGGAAATTCAATCCATCAGCCATGAAATATACACTTCAATGTATAGAACGTAGGCTAGTAAAATGGGCAATGTGTAAATATAAGAACCTTCGTGGTCATAGAAGACGGGCAGAAAAATGGCTCACGTCTGTAAGAAAACGAGAGCCGAGATTGTTTGCACACTGGAGCAAAATGTATTCGTATTGTTAGATGATAAGAGCCGTATGAAGGGAGACCTTCACGTACGGTTCTGTGAGAAGTTTGAGGTGAAAATCCTCCTACTTACTCGACTGAGAGGTCGGGAGATTAATTAAATCTCCCTCCTACTCGATTATTTTGGTAAACATAGTACAGTATAAAAAATGGATTGTCTATAAATTTAATGCACTCTCCTTCCAAATTGAGTAATATATATATTTGGAAGGAGTTTTTTTATGAAAAGAACGAAATTATTTTTATCATTATTGTGTGTGGCCCTTGTGGCTACAGGATGTAAGGGCTCAGTGGAGAGTCCAGCAGTAGAAGATAATTCTACAAAAGAGGATAGCCAAACTACAGAAGTAGCGACTCAGGAGAATTCTAATTATCGTCCAGAAATATATAGTGGTAAAGAATATATTTTTGAAGAGGCATATGAGGATGGTGTATATTCAGATGCATACGTAACAGGCCACTATGATATGTACAAATTATCACCAGAAACAAGGGAAGCATATCCTGCCCTGAACACAGCTATTGAGGATAGCATGAACGCTCGTAAAAAGAAATATGACGAGACTCACGCTGAATATTTGGATTCCAGCAAACAGCTACGTGAAAGCGGTGAGGTAAGTACCTTCGTTTTAGAGTCAGATCTTTTCCTTAGAAGAGCTGATGAAAAAGTAATAAGCTTTGTGGATCAGGATACTGAGTATGCAGCAGGTGCTCATGGAGCTACCCGATATGAAAGCTATAACTTTGATGTGCAGTCAGGAAAAGAAATCTTACTTGCAGATATTGTGACTGATAAGGAAGCATTTCAAAGTAAGTTAGCCCAGGCTCTCACTGAAAAATATGGTGAGGATACCTTTAATGACTTAGAGGGTAATCTGGCAGATTTAAGTTTAGATAATTACGAGTGGGCCTTTGATTATAATGGAATTACTTTCTATTTAAATGAATTTGCCTCATATTCAGCAGGAGTAATTACTGCTAATTTGCCATACGATAGCTCATTCCTTACACAGGATTTTGCGATTAATTCAAATGAAGGCTATATCTCACAGATTCCACTCTATTATCCTGATACTACTCATATTGATATAGTAGATTCTCTGGATGAGGGTATATCAATTTCACCTAATTACGATCCAAATAATCTGGATTTGTTCTGGATTCAGTCATTGAATATTAGTAAGGATGGACAGACATTCACTACAGATGATTTATATGTATGGGATGTTGAAGCATATATTATTCATATGCCAGATGGCACAGAAAGTCTTATGCTTATGACCACAGGTGATAATGATTATAGTTGTAGCTATGTATATTCATTAGATGGTCAGATTAAGTTATTATCTAATGACAATTTTTCTCATGGTATGGTTTGTGAGGGAGATGATTACGGCCAAATTGTTCCAATTGATCCAGAGAAGGTTGCATTTGTTAGTCGTTTTGATTTACTTGCTACATTTGGTGGAACCAGAAACTATTCTTTTGAGAGCAATGGAACATTTACATCAGTGGATAAGTATTACAAAACAAGCCGTACTCATCAGCAGGATTTAGTATCTAAGACGGAGCTTACTGTCCCAGTTGTAGATGAAGCAGGAGAAGAAACCGGCGAGGAAGTAACACTTCCAGCTGGCACACATTACAGTATTATCCGTACAAATGGAGATGATGAGGTGGACTGCACTATAGAGGATGGCCGCATCATTCGTTTCCATCTAGAGGATTCAAACGGAGAGGGATTTATTGATGATATAGAAATCAATGGTGTAAATGCATACGATTTGTTTGAAATGCTTTGGTATGCAGGATAGAAAAACAGCCTTGTAGCAGAAATGACTGCTATAAGGCTTTTTTAATATGTTCTTTTATTTCTGCTATTAGTTGCTATAATGGGTTATAGCTATAAACAAATCATGGAGGATTAAGATGATTAAAGTTGGAATATTAGGTTACGGAAACCTTGGACGTGGAGTAGAAGCAGCAGTTTCATTAAGCGAAGATATGGAGCTTGTTGCCATTTATACAAGAAGAGACCCAAAGACAGTTACAGTAAAATCAAACGCGCCAGTTAAGAGTACAGATGATTTGGATACAGGAAAAGAGGATATTGATGTTTTAGTTATTTGTGGCGGTAGTGCTACAGACCTTCCAGAGATGACACCAAAGTACGCGAAGCTTTACAATGTAATCGATTCTTTCGATACACACGCAAGAATTCCAGAACATTTTGCAAATGTTGATGCAGCTTCAAAGGAAGCTGGAAAGATTGGACTTATCTCTTGTGGATGGGATCCAGGAATGTTCTCGTTAAATCGCTTATATGCAGCCTCAATTCTTCCAAAGGGACATGCTTATACATTCTGGGGCAAGGGCGTTAGCCAGGGACACTCAGATGCTATCCGTCGCATTGAAGGTGTTGTTGATGCCAGACAGTACACAGTTCCAGTACCAGCTGCGTTAGAGAGAGTTAGAAGCGGAGAAAACCCAGAACTTACTACCAGAGAAAAGCATACGAGAGAGTGCTTCGTAGTTGTTGAAGAGGGCGCTGACAAGGCTCGCATAGAAAAAGAAATCAAGGAAATGCCTAACTATTTCTCAGATTACGATACAACAGTAAACTTTATTTCTGCTGAAGAACTTAAGGAAAACCATAGTGGACTTCCACATGGAGGAAGCGTAATCTACACAGGTGAGACAGGTTTTGATGGCAATAAGCATGTTATCGAGTATCGATTAGATTTGGATTCAAATCCAGAATTTACAGGTGCTACACTTACTGCTTATGCAAGAGCCGTTGTTCGTCTCAATTCTGAAGGTGTTACTGGTGCCAAAACAGTATTTGATATTGCACCAGCATATTTATCACCAATCAGCCCAGAAGAGCTCAGAGCTCATTTCTTATAAATACGAGGGGATAGTAGGTGTAATAGATATTAGACTATCTTCTCAAGCTTAAATTCATCATTTAAAATCAAAACATCAGCTCTGGCACCAGGCTCAAGGCTTCCGATTTCAGGATAAAGACCGATGCTTTTGGCAGGAGTTGATGTGGCAGATTTAATTGCATCATAAACAGGGATTCCAAACTCAATGGCTTTTCTCATGCAATCAAAAAGATTGGTTGCTGAGCCAGCCAGAGTGCCATCTTCGAGGGTGGCATGGAATCCTTTTTTTATTACGTGCTGTTTGCCAAGCTCGTAGTCGCCATCAGGCATTCCGGTGGCTTCCATGGAGTCACTAATAAGAGCTACTCGGTCCGCACCAAAGAGCTTGAAGATAGTGCGTATCATAGTAGGATGGTTGTGAATTCCATCGCAAATCAATTCAACAAAGACATCAGTATTTTCGATAGCAGCACCAAAAACACCAGGTTCCCTGTGGGTGAATTCTGTCATTCCATTACAAAGGTGGGTGACGTGATTTGCACCAGCAGTAAATGCCGAACAAGCCTGCTCATAGGTGGCGGCTGTATGGCCAAGCGAGATGTTTACACTGCCTTTACATTTATTAATAAAATCAATTGCACCGTCCTCTTCAGGAGCAAGAGTGACAAGCTTTATAAGGTTGTCTGAGGCAGCCTGGCATTCATTGAAAAATGAGGCGTCAGGTCTAAAAATATACTTTCCATTTTGAGCAGCCTTTTTCTTTTCAGATATAAAAGGCCCCTCCATATTTATTCCTACTATATTAGCCAACTCAGGGCTTGGTGAAATCTCAGTAGCAGTTTTAAAAATATCTATCAACATATCCTTGGCTAGTGTCATGGATGTAGGGCAGTAGCTGGTAATTCCGCATGACTTTTCATATTTTAAAATCTCACGAATACCCTCAGAGTCTGCATCGCAGAAATCATGGCCCACAGCACCGTGAGAGTGAATATCAACAAGTCCAGGAATAACGTATTTACGATTTGCATCAATTACTTTGCCATCTGAACCAGCTACGTTAATATCGTCAGTAATTCGTCCATCAGCTATAAGCAAATCTTTTATATGAAAGCTCCCATCCGAGCAAAATACATTTCCGTTTTTTATAATCATAGGATATGACCTCCAGAGGTAATCTTGTGTTTCTTCAATATTAAGGCAAGGGCAGCTTCATCTGCAACCACGGTTACATTATTGTGAAGCTGAAGAATAGAACCTGGGCAGGATGGAGTGATAGGACCGTAGAAGGAATCATACATAGCCTGAGACTTGGCCTCTCCAGAGGCAATTAATAGGATACTCTTTGCCTGCATTATATTTTTGATTCCCATCGTATATGCGAATTTTGGGACTTCGTCTATGGAATCAAAAAATCTGGAATTGGCCTGTATCGTATTTTCGGTAAGAGCTACACAGTGAGTACTCTTATCAAAGTTGTTGCCAGGCTCATTAAAACCTATATGACCATTTCCACCAATGCCTAGAAGCTGCAAGTCGATTCCGCCAAGTTGTTGAAGAACAGTGTCATATCTTGCACATTCTATTGCCGCATCAAATTCCAGTCCATTTGGAATATTAATATTCTCAGGAGGTATGTTTACATAGTCAAAGAGATTTGTATGCATATAATAGGCATAGCTTTGAGGATCGTCGGCAGAAAGGCCTTTATATTCATCCAGATTTACACTTCGTATTTCCGAAAAATCCAAATCCCCTTTTTTGTACCAGTCAATAAGCTGCTTATAAGTGCCAATAGGAGATTCGCCTGTTGCAAGACCAATAACTGCGTCAGGCTTCATTATTATTTGTGCTGAAATAATGTTGGCAGCTTTTCGACTAAGTTCATTGTAATCTTTTGCTTTGTAAATACGCATATTTACACCTCCTATATCTTATATTATAGGAGCAAGTTGTGAATAAATCTATCGTAATAAAGTGTATGTCAAAAAATACATATAAATTAAATTGAGAGAATATTCTAATAATAAAGATGAAATGATATAATTGGCATATCATTTAACGAAGGGAGATTGAGTATTATGATGAAGTATTTACAAAAAATTGGTAAATCCTTGATGCTTCCAGTAGCTGTCCTGCCGGCTGCAGGTATTCTTTATGGAATTGGTTACTGGATTGATCCAACGGGCTGGGGCGCAAATAGTGTTATCGCAGCATTCTTAATTAAGGCTGCATCAGCTATTATCGATCAGATTCCTATTCTATTTGCTGTTGGTGTATCTATCGGTATGGCGACAGATCATGATGGAACCAGCGCATTATCAGGTCTTGTTTCCTTCCTGATGATTACCACACTTCTTGGAACAAGCGCTGTTGCTATGTACACAAAGGTTGATCCATCTGAAGTTCCAGCAGCTTTCGGAAAAATCAGTAATGCGTTCATCGGTATTCTTTCAGGTCTTATTGGTTCAACCTGTTACAACCGTTTTAGGAATACCCAGCTGCCGGATTGGCTGGCGTTCTTTAGCGGTAAACGATGTGTTGCTATTGTTACGGCTTTGGCATCTATAGTGGCATCCTTTGTACTTTACTTTGTATGGCCAATTATTTATGGCGCTCTTGTTGCCTTTGGTACATCTATTCTTGGTCTTGGACCAATAGGTGCAGGTATCTATGTAATGCTCAACAGAGCATTACTTCCACTTGGATTACATCATGCTTTAAATGCTGTATTCTGGTTTGATACAGCAAACATCAACGATCTTGGCTTATTCTGGTCAGGTGCTGATGGAGCAGTTAAGGGTGTTACTGGTCAGTATATGACAGGATTCTTCCCTGTAATGATGTTTGGTCTTCCAGCAGGAGCCCTTGCTATGTATCACACAGCAAAGGATTCTAAGAAGAAGGTAGTTTATTCCCTTATGATGGCTGGAGCAATCTCTTCAATCTTCACAGGAATTACAGAGCCAATTGAATTCTCATTCATGTTCATGGCACCTGGTCTCTACCTGGTACATGCAATCTTAGCTGGTATTTCTGCAGCAGTATGTGCAGCTCTTCCATTTAGAGTTGGCTTCAACTTCTCTGCAGGGTTTGTAGATTGGCTTTTGAGCTTCAAGGCTCCTATGGCATTAAATCCATGGCTGTTGTTCCCAATTGGTGCAGCATTTGCAGTTGTTTACTATGTAATATTTAGATTCGTAATTACGAAGTTTGATCTAAAGACACCAGGTCGTGAGGACGATGAAGAAGATGAAGTAAATATTGAAATCGGAGATTCAAATTTTGCAGCAATGGCAGCTACAATCCTTGAGGGATTAGGTGGCAAAGAAAATATCAAAGAACTTGATTATTGCGCTACACGAGTACGTGTTGAAATCGCTGACTACACTCAGGTAGATGAGAAGAAGATTAAGAGTTCAGGTGTACCTGGCATCGTACGACCATCCAAGAATACAGTGCAGGTTGTTGTAGGACCAAAGGTACAGTTTGTATTTGATGAAATTAAAAAATTAATGTAGTTTATAAAAATGAGGATTCGCAAATGCGAATCCTCGTCTTTTATTTATCTCTAAATATAGTTCTAAAAATTAATCTTACAAATGGTCCACAGTAGAAGAGCTGATATAAAAGAGCCATTGGGAAGTTCATTGCCCATGTCTGAATCCATGTTCCAAAAGAGTGTGTATCCTTGAAAAGGAACATAGCGATGAGGCTCATTGTAGGGCACATAATACAGCAGATGCAGATTGAAATAGCATAAGTGATGAAATGTGGATTGTCCTTAGCTGGATCAATAACTGAAAAAGCAAGTCCTTTTGCAATCTTTCCAACGATGAAAAACTCTAATACAAATGCGATAGGCACCATAATTGGAAGTTCTCTAAGAGCCATAACGAAAGTAGCGTTTGTAACACCACCTGTTGCAAGGGCTACATTGTAAACTACCATTCCATAGACCATAACTGTGGCCATAATAATTGTAAATACTACATCCTGAAATTTGTTTTTAGGCATAAAAAATCCTCCTTCTGATAATGAATAACATAATAAAAATGTGTTGTTCGTTATCATCCGGAGGATGTGTCGTTTCCAATAAAACCATTTTGTATTGCTGAGAGATTGTATCACAGAAAATATATTTTTGTAACCCCAAAAATTATTTTGCGCCTAAAATCTCTTTAGCATTTGCAATACGCTCAGCACTTGGAGATTCAATACCGTCTAATCGATAAGGAATTCCAAGCTCCTGATATTTAGGGACACCTAAGGTGTGATATGGAAGTACTTCGACCTTTTCTACAGTCTTCAGAGTATCAATAAACTCTCTGGTGCGACGTAAGTAGTCATCGTTATCGCTACCACCTGGCACAAGCACATGTCTTATCCAGATAGGAATGTTCATCTCTGAAATCTCCTGAGCCATCTGAAGGATGTTGGCATTATCAACACCTGTAAGCTCCTTGTGAGCTACAGGGTCAATATTTTTAATATCTAGTAAAACTGTATCAGTAAGGCTCATAAGCTCCTTCCACTTAGAATAAAAAGGTTCATCATGAGTGAAAGGCTGGCCAGCTGTATCGATACATGTATTGATTCCCTGAGCTTTAGCCTTGCGAAATAAATCAAGCATAAAATCTATCTGGAGAAGAGGCTCGCCACCACTTACAGTAATACCGCCGTCATTCTTCCAATAAGGCTTAAAACGCAAAGCCTTTTTCAATAGCTCATCTGCAGTGAATTCCTGCCCCTGACCCTCAGCCCATGTCTCAGGATTATGACAAAAAGCACATCTCATCCTACATCCATTCAAGAAAATCAGGTATCGTACCCCAGGACCATCCACTGCGCCAAATGATTCCAATTTATTAACGTATCCAATAACGTTGCTCAATTCAGTACCTCCAGTATTTTTAGTACTTGCTACTAAGATATTTAGAAAAAGTAAGCCTTAAGCAATAATATATGTTAGCAACTATAAGACCTTGATGAGCCGTCGTTACTTAGGTGGTGCTTTAGCAGCACCTTATGTAACGTAACGAGCGAATAAGAGCGAAAGCGTGTCTATAGTGCTGACATATATTATGCGAAAGGCGTAGGTTTTAAAGTGCCTCGTGGCAAGTACGAGAGATTACGTCGAGCTGCTGCTCCTTTGTTAAGTCGATGAACTTAACGGCATATCCAGATACACGGATAGTGAAGTTAGCATACTCTGGCTTCTCTGGATGCTCCATAGCATCGATGAGCTTCTCCTTGCCAAATACGTTGACGTTAAGGTGATGTGCACCCTGATCGAAGTAACCGTCAAGTACATTTACAAGGTTGTTTACACGCTCTTCCTCAGTGTGACCAAGGGCACCTGGGTTGATTGTCTGTGTATTAGAAATTCCATCAAGTGCCTCTTCGTATGGAAGCTTAGCAACAGAGTTGAGGGAAGCGATAAGTCCGTTAACCTCAGCACCGTAAGATGGGTTAGCACCTGGTGAAAGTGGCTCGCCAGCTGGACGTCCATCTGGAAGAGCACCTGTAGCCTTACCATAAACTACGTTTGAAGTAATTGTAAGTATTGATGTTGTAGGCTCTGAATCTCTGTATGTATGGATGTGACGAAGCTTGCCCATGAATGTACGAAGAAGCCAGATAGCGATTTCGTCTGCTCTGTCATCATCGTTACCGTAACGTGGGAAATCTCCCTCTATCTCAAAGTCCTTTGTAACGCCGTTCTCATCACGAACAGCCTTAACCTTTGCATACTTGATAGCTGAAAGTGAGTCTACACAGTGTGAGAATCCAGCGATACCTGTAGCAAATGAACGACGTACATGTGTATCGATGAGGGCCATCTGGCAAGCCTCATAGTAGTACTTGTCGTGCATGTAGTGAATCATGTTAAGTGTACCTACATAGAGGTGTGCAAGCCAATCCATCATCTGGTCGAACTTCTGCATAACATCATCATAATCAAGGTACTCTGAAGTGATAGCCTTGTACTCTGGACCTACCTGGTCGCCAGACTTCTCATCAACACCACCGTTGATAGCGTAGAGAAGACACTTAGCAAGGTTTGCACGAGCACCGAAGAACTGAAGCTCCTTACCTGTCTCTGTTGCAGATACGCAGCAGCAGATTGAGTAATCATCGCCCCATGTAACACGCATTACATCATCATTCTCGTACTGGATTGAAGATGTAGTAACAGAAATCTTTGAAGCGTACTTCTTGAAGGACTCAGGAAGACGGCTTGAATACATAACAGTAAGGTTTGGCTCTGGTGAAGGTCCCATGTTTTCAAGTGTGTGAAGGAATCTGTAGCAAGTCTTTGTAACCTGATGACGTCCATCAAGACCGATACCACCAACCTCGAGAGTAGCCCAAACTGGGTCACCTGAGAAGAGCTGGTTGTAAGACTCGATACGAGCAAACTTAACCATACGGCACTTCATTGTGAAGTGGTCGATGATTTCCTGAGCCTCTGACTCAGTGATGATTCCCTTTGCAAGGTCACGTGAGAAGTAGATATCAAGGAAAGTAGAAACACGACCTACTGACATAGCAGCGCCGTTCTGTGTCTTGATTGCTGCAAGGTAACCGAAGTATAACCACTGAACAGCTTCCTTAGCTGTGCCAGCTGGCTTAGAAATATCGATGCCATAAATAGCAGCCATTTCCTTCATGCCCTTAAGAGCATTAATCTGATCTGTGATTTCCTCACGAAGCTGGAAATCGTAACGACGCATACCCTGACGAGCAGTTGCATCGAAATCAGCCTTCTTCTTCTCGATAAGGTAATCAATACCATAAAGAGCAACACGTCTGTAATCGCCTACGATACGACCACGTCCGTATGTATCAGGTAGACCTGTAAGAATTTTATTGTGACGGGCTTTCTTCATCTCTGGTGTGTAGATGTCGAATACCCCCTGATTATGTGTCTTGTGATATTTAGTAAAAATTTCGTGAAGCTTCTCGCTTGGCTCATAACCATACATTCTGCAAGACTGCTCAGCCATAGTGATACCACCAAATGGCATGAAAGCTCTCTTAAGAGGCTTGTCTGTCTGAAGACCAACAATCTGCTCGAGCTCCTTTGTCTCCTCTGAAATGTAACCTGCGCCATGAGAAGTAAGTGAAGATACAATATCTGTATCCATGTCGAGAACGCCACCCTTTGCACGTTCAGCTGCCTGAAGTTCCTGAAGCTTTCCCCAGAGAGTGTTAGTAGCCTCTGTTGGGTCTGCTAAGAAAGATTCATCTCCATCATATGGAGTGTAGTTGTTCTGGATGAAATCACGTACATCAACGTTGTCTTTCCAAACGCGACCTACGAATCCATCCCACTGTGAGAAATCGTGATTTGCCATGATTATTCTTCCTTTCTACTACAAAAACATTAAATGCTTCACGCTAGTTGGGGTTGTGTCTACGCATATCATTGGACAGTTAGATGCGTCTAACACGCTAGCTGAGAAATACTATAACATATGTCTGATAAAAAAATAACAATGTACCTCAATTAATACATTGCAGATATAATTTTTGTTCAATTAACCAAAAATAAAGAAATTTTTTGACCCCAGAGATGGAAACTTATTGATAATTAAGTTACTATTCACAGTAGCTCTACCCATATTCATAATGGAAGTCTTTCAGACTTCTTTCTCAGTGCTAAAGCACTTAACATTATTCATATGGTAGAGCCACTGATTCCAGTTTATAAAATATTAAAAATTATTCTTTACCAAATGAATTTGGACAGAATATATTTTTAATATTTTATAACTGTGAATAGTAACTTTTTTAAAAATAAATAACGAAAAATTCATAAAAATAGAGTACAATAGATGCAGTCGTATGGGGTGAATTTTGTATTGGGAGAAATACTATGATTAACGGCAAGAAATTAGTGGTTCTATGCGCTTATCGTGTCTACGATGCACAGGTATTCAGTTTTATTGCAGAACTCAACAGACTACTTAATGAAAAGGATTGTTGTCTGTTTGTTTATGCATTGAATTCTGAAATAGGAAACAGCGGTGACAATCAGGCAGAGACGGCTGTTTTTGATTTGATTCCTTATGATAAGGCGGATGCTGTTGTCATCATGGATGAAAAGATAAAATGCCGTGAGCTGGTTCAGGACATCCTTGCAAAGGCAGAAATCCATGAGGTTCCATCTGTAGTCATTGATGGACATTATGATGGAGTGTCCTTTGTTAACTATGATTATGAGAAGGGCTTTGAGGCGGTAGTGCGTCATGTTATAGAAGAACATCATGTTACCAGACCTCATTTTATGGCAGGTAAACGCACAAGCGAGTTTTCAAATGCCAGAATAGAAGTCTTTAAAAAGGTAATTGCAGAGAATGGAATTGCCTTTGAGGATAGCATGCTGAGCTATGGTGATTTCTGGTCTATGCCAGCCAGACTCGCTGCGCAGGACATAGTCAGATCTGGAAATCTGCCAGAAGCTGTAATATGTGCCAATGACATTATGGCAATAAATGTCTGCGATGTTTTTCAGGAGGTAGGTCTCAAGATTCCTCAGGACATTATTGTTACTGGCTTTGATGGCATCGAGGAGGCTTTTTGGTCAGTTCCGGGAATCACTACTGCAGCCTGCAACAGCAAGGAACTTGCAGCAGCCATTATGGACGTGGTTCGCCAGCTGTTTGATGGCAAAAGAAATATTGAAAAGTGGATTGAACCATCCTTTATTGCAAACGAATCCTGCGGATGTCCTAGATGCAAGCTGGATTTGTTGTCAGTGGTGGATGGTTTGAACAATAGATTTTATCATCATCAGGATGATATCCATATTATGCAAAATATTGCATCCCGAACAATGGGAGGTCAGTCGATAGAGGAGTGCATTCATTATTTGAAGAATCCTATGACAGCCCACACCTGTTGTGTTATTGAGGAGTCCTGCTTCGATTTGGAAAACAATTTCTTCATGGAAGAAAAAGCCAGTGGAAAGAAATGCGTTTTCTTAGATTCATATTCTGAGGAGGACAGGATTGTGCTTTATAATCCAGAGACAATCATTCCTCATTTAGATGGTATTTTGGAAAAAGGATATCCTTTAGTTTTTAATGCACTTGAATACATGGGAAAATCTCCAGGATTTATTTGCTATACCTATCCTCGATTTGATATTATTGACTACGCGAAAATGCCAGCCATTACCAATAGCATTGGCATGGGAATTGGCGGGTACGTTTCAATGAAATATCAGAGGTATCTCCGCGATAAGATTAGGAGAATGTATCAGAATGATGCCCTTACAGGCCTATATAATAGAATGGCTTTCAAGGGACATTTCGAGGAACTGAAAGAAGATCCAATAAATAATGGTCAGCCACTTACTGTTATCATGGCTGATTTGAATGGACTAAAAAATATCAACGACACCTGTGGTCACAGTGCGGGCGATCATGCTATTGCCACCGTTGCTAAGGCACTTACTGAAGCCTGTCCACCTAGCGCTATCAGCGTTAGATTTGGCGGTGATGAGATGTTTAGTTTCGTTATTGGTGATTGTGATACAGATGAGATTATTTCTGATATAGAAGAGGAATTAAATGATGAAAGCGAGAGGTTGGATTATACAATTTCTGCCAGCCTCGGAATATATGAAACAGTCTTCCATGAAGAAATAGATTTGGAAGAAGTTATTGGCCATGCAGATGAACAGATGTACAGCGCAAAACGCAGGGTCAAAGAAGGGCGGTAATTTAGTGAGCACAAACACAGAAAAACAAACCACAAAGAAAAAGGGGCCAAGTCAGACAGCACCTATGGGCTTCAAGGGAAAGAATCAGGCGTTTCTTGATGCTGAATACTTAAGTGCCAGATTTAAAAAGACCTCGATAGAGGATGTTATCTCTGTGGGAGTGGTCATTACTAATCCAGAGCACGAGGAGTTGGACAGATTTTATTCTACGGTTCAGCTTACAAGAGGTCACAAGCTCCCACCTCTTATTACGGAGCTTACAGGTCTTACAAATGAAGAGCTTGAATTTGCACCTAGCTACGAAGAAGTTATGACAGAGCTTATTAATCTCGTTAAGAAATGGCAGGTTGGTAAGATTTGTGTCTGGGGTGGCGATAAGAATAATTTCCAGAGGGATTTTGAATCTCGTAATCTGGAGAAGCCACTTAAGAGAAGCGTTGCAAAATTCATCAGCACCTTTGAGAATATTCAAAAGGATGTGAGTCTTGATATCACAGGCGGATTGGATGCAAATCTATCTCTGGCAGATATGAAGACCATCTGCGGACTTGGCGGTCACGTAGCACACAACGCCTTGAATGATGCAGAGGATATGCTTGAGTGTATCAGAATTATCGAGAAGGATGAGATGAAATACGATGGTGTTGAGGCTGCTGAATATAAGAGGTTCAGAGGTGAATACGTTAAAAACAGAAGCTTCGATGATCCAGAGGTGGATGAAGATTACATTATTGATTCACCACTTGGATTACAGTTCTTAGAGGAGCTTAAGGGCAGAGGCTTTGCAGATGACCCTAAGACAAAGGCATTCATGGATGACCTTGGTTTCATTCTTGGTAAAGGAAATGTCTATATGGGTACTTTCTCTGAGATGATGAACGAATAAAGATTACGACCGTTTTTCGGTTTAGAGGTTAAAATGTAGAAATCCGCGCCTGCATTTTAACCTCTTTTTTTTACAGGGAAATTAAGGTATATTGGTATAGATTTAGAGCGTTTAGGAGGTGCTTATGGCAAAGCAAAAATGGAAACCTGGAAATATGGTTTACCCACTTCCTGCGGTTATGGTTACCTGCCGTGGAAAAGATGGAAAGGATAATATTTTAACGGTTGCTTGGACAGGTACAGTTTGCACTAATCCACCTATGGCATATATTTCAGTTAGACCTAGCAGACATTCTTATCCAATGATTATGGAGACAGGAGAGTTTGCTATTAATCTCACTACAGAGGAGTTGTCCTTTGCTACAGATTACTGTGGTGTTACTTCTGGAAGAGATGTAGATAAATTTAAAAAGTGCGGTCTTCACAAGGTTGAGGCTGATGAGATAAATGTTCCTCTGATAGAGGAGTCTCCAGTTAACATTGAGTGCAGAGTTCGCGAGGTCCATGAGTATGGCAGTCACACCATGTTCGTTGCTGATGTTCTTTGTGTTCATGCCGACGAAAAATACATGAACGAGACAGGTAAATTTGAACTGGAAAATGCAGGGCTTTTGGCATATAGCCATGGCACTTATTATGGATTGACAAAGCCACAGGGCACCTTTGGATATTCAGTAAAGAAAGAAGGAAAAAAATAATGAATAAGACAGTTAAGGGTTTATTTGATTTTATAGAGAAGAGTCCTTCTCAGTTTCACGTTGTAGATAATCAGCGCAAGGTTTTCTTAGAGGCAGGTTTTGAGGAACTGACAGAGGCCAGCAGCTGGAATTTAAAGCTTGGTGGAAATTATTTCGTTACAAGAAATGGGTCCTCTATTCTTGCTTTCAGAATGCCTAAGAAAGAATACAAGAGCTTCATGATTATGGCATCTCACACTGATTCACCAACCTTTAGAATCAAGGAAATGCCGGAGATGAAGGAAGGCCACTATGTAAAGCTTAACACTGAGCGTTACGGCGGCATGCTTATGGCACCTTGGTTTGACAGACCTCTTTCAATTGCAGGTCGTGCCATTGTCAGAACAAAGACAGGTATTCAGACAAAGCTTGTTAATTTAGACAGAGATTTATGTATGCTTCCATCCCTTGCTATTCACATGAATCGTGAGGCAAATGAGGGATACAAATACAATGCCCAGAAGGATTTACTTCCACTTATTTCCATGGATGAAAAGTTCAACCTTAAGGAGATGGTGGCAGAGTCTCTTGGCGTAAAGGCTGACGATATCGTTGGTTCTGATTTATTCTTATATAACAGAGATGCAGGTCGTGTATGGGGCGCTAAGGATGAGTTCATTTCTATCGGACGTCTCGATGATTTACAGTGCTCATACAGTTCAATGATGGGTATCGTAAATGCGAAGAATAGTGATTCGGCTGTAGAGCTTCACGTTACCTTTGATAACGAGGAAGTAGGAAGTGGTACAAAGCAGGGTGCCGATTCTACCTTCCTTTATGATACATTGGTTCGTATAAACGAAGCGATGAATGGAAATAATTCAAAGCTTCTTGAGACAATTGCAAATTCATTTATGGTATCTGCTGACAACGCACATGCCCTTCATCCAAACTATGCTGAGAAGAGCGATCCTACTAATAAAGTGTACATGAATGAGGGTGTTGTTATTAAGTTCAATGCCAATCAGAAGTACATGACAGATGGATTGGCTTTTGGAATATTTACAGAAATTTGCAAGAAGGCTAAGGTGCCTTTCCAGACCTTTGTTAATCGTTCTGATGTGGCAGGTGGTTCAACACTTGGAAACATCTCAAATGCACACGTGTCTATTAACGGCGTGGATATAGGTTTGGCTCAGCTTGCTATGCATTCTCCATTCGAGACAGCAGGTGTGAAAGATACCGAATATTTATTAAAAATTGCTACCAAATTTTATGAAACTGTCATTGAAAGTACAGCTGTAGACAGTTATACTTTGAAGTGATTTTTACTTTAGCGTGATAAAGAACGCAATAAATTAAATTTCACTGGGAGGATTTTGGGAGTATGGAATTTAGACCATGCATTGATATTCATGATGGTAAGGTCAAGCAGATTGTTGGTTCCACAATTGCGGATTTGTGGAAGGAGAATGGACACCCTGAGGAGAACTTCGTAGCTGATAAAGATGCAGTTTATTATGCTAATCTTTACAAGCGAGATGGACTTAGGGGAGGACACATTATTAATCTCAACAAAAAGGGTACTAAAGAATACGAGACATCAAAGGAAGCGGCACTGAAAGCCCTGAGAGCTTATCCTAATGGATTACAATACGGCGGTGGTGTAGATGATAAAAATGCCTTGGATTTTATTGAGGCAGGAGCCAGCCACGTTATTGTAACATCATTTGTATTTAATGGTGGTCGCGTCGATTATGATGCATTAAAACATCTGTCAAAGAAGGTAGGTCGAGAGCATCTTGTTCTTGATTTATCCTGCACAAGAGTAGACGACAAATTCTACATTGTTACTGATAGATGGCAGAAGAGAACAGACGAAATTATCACTTATAATTTCCTCGATAAACTTGCTTTCTACTGCGATGAATTTTTAGTTCATGCAGCTGATGTGGAGGGCAGGCAAAATGGTATAGACAGAGATTTAGTTGGTTTGTTGTCATCCTATAAAAAGGTGCCAGTTACATATGCTGGAGGTGTTTCTGATTATGGTGACATCGAACTTATCAGCTATCTTTCTGATAACAATATGGATTTCACTGTAGGTTCTGCTTTGGACTTGTTTGGTGGACATCTATCATATGACAGAATAGTTAAGAGAATTGTAAGCCGATAGTTTTTTTGATCGGTCACTTAAGGAGGTAAACATGTTCAAGGTAAACACTAATTTTCAGAAGCTTCCAGGCAGCTATTTATTTTCAACAATTGCAAAAAAGGTAGCGGCATACAGTGAGGCTAATCCAAACGCAGATATCATCAGACTTGGTATTGGTGATGTTACACAGCCAATTGCACCAGCAATGATTAAGGCTCTTCACGATTCAGTTGATGAGATGGGAAGCGCTTCTACTTTTCATGGTTACGCTCCAGATTTAGGATATCCATTCCTTCGTGAGACAATTGCAAAGAATGATTATCAGGCAAGAGGTTGTGATATTTCTGCAGACGAAATCTTCGTTTCAGATGGTGCGAAGTCTGATTCAGCAGATATTCAGGAGCTTTTTGCAGCAGATGTTAAGATTGCAGTTTGTGATCCTGTATATCCAGTATATGTTGATTCAAATGTTATGGCAGGTCGTCTTGGTACTTATGATGAAAAGCTTGGCAAGTGGTCAGATCTTATCTACATGCCTACAACAGCAGAGAACAAATTCGTTCCAGAGTTTCCAAAAGAGACTCCAGATGTAATTTATCTTTGTCTTCCAAACAACCCAACAGGAACAACTCTTACAAAGAGCCAGCTTCAGCTTTGGGTTGATTATGCAAATAAGAACGGAAGCCTTATTATCTTTGATGCAGCTTATGAGGCATACATTTCAGAGGCTGATGTTCCTCACTCAATCTACGAGTGCGCAGGTGCAAAGACATGTGCAATCGAGATTCACTCTTTCTCAAAGAACGCAGGCTTCACAGGCGTTCGTCTTGGCTACACAGTAGTACCTAAGGACCTTGTATTTGACGGTGCTTCACTTAATGCTATGTGGGCTCGTCGCCACGGTACAAAGTTCAACGGTGCTCCTTACATCATTCAGCGTGCTGGTGAGGCTGTTTACTCAGCAGAGGGACAGGCTCAGATTAAAGAGCAGGTTGGCTACTACATGAACAATGCAAAGACAATCTACACAGGTCTTAAGGACGCAGGCTTTGAGGTTTACGGTGGTGTGAACGCACCTTATATCTGGCTCAAGACTCCAGATAACATGACATCTTGGGACTTCTTCGATTACCTTCTTGATAAGGTTCAGATCGTTGGTACACCAGGTGCAGGCTTTGGTCCTTCAGGTGAAGGCTACTTCAGATTGACAGCATTTGGTTCTGCAGAGAATACTGCAAGAGCTATTGAGAGAATTAAGACACTTTAATAATAAGTAAAGATATTTTAAGGCATCCTTTCCAGGGTGCCTTTTTTGTGCAACGCAGAATATATATGTGTCTAATAAATGTTATCAGAATGACAATTTGAATAAAAGAAGGTCGTTTATGTAATAAATTGTGTTGATTATCCCAATTTTGTAGTTTGAGTACACATGATATAATTGCGTATCATTTTTAATAAAATGGTGAAAGAATGCGACAATTTAAGGGTTAGCGAGGCATATTCATGAGTATATATAAAAGTGTGAATCGTCCAATTGCAACGTCAATTGGAATGTTTGATTTGTTAAAGGGAATAGCAATGGTATGGATTGTATTTTGGCATAATATACCTAATTTTTCAGAGTTATATATTACTAAGATTTCCCATTATAGTGATGAGGGAGCATTAGTATATGTACCTTATTTTTATGAAGCATCTATGATTATTAGGTTATGTTTTACAATCTTAGTCCTATTATTAGTTTCACTGATGCCAACATTATTTATATTGTCAGGTTATAGCATCCGAAAGAGAACTATTTCGAAAGGCTGTTCTTCGCAATATAAGGAATTACTGAAGCCGTATTTAATAACAGTATTTGTGACTGTGAGTTTAAATATAATATTCCATTATTGTTTTTTTAGGTATTTACCTGGTGCTGTACAAGAAAGCGTAAAAGTCTTTGGGGGAATGATATTGGGATATTCCCAGAATGTTCAGATAGGCGAATTCACTTTCTTTGCTAATGGACCTATGTGGTTTGTTCTATCTTTGTTTTGGGCATTGGTGATTTTTAATGTTTTATTAAATAAGGTGGATGAAACCAAAATTAAATATTACGCTTTTGGATTATCGATTTTGGGGTGGTTGTTAAGTTATACAGTCTATACACCATTTTGTATATCACAAGGATTAGTTGGTGTTCTGTATGTTTATTTAGGATATTATGTCAGAAAATCAAAGATACTTGCATCAGTGCATAGCAAGGAAACAATTATCAAATATATATTATGGGTAATTATTCCCAATATAATACTCATTTCGCTTGGGCTTATAACAGAAATGGCTGATAATGTATATTCCTTGGGGCCTATTTCTTATATCGAAAGTGGGTTAATGGGAATAGGATTTATTTATGTATACATGCGAATGAACCAGTCGTTTGATGGAAAAGTTTCAAATGCACTGAGATATTTTGGAAGGTATTCGTTGTATTTCTTGATAATTCATACCGTGGAAATGATAGCTATTCCATGGTATGTGATTACAGATAAGTTTACAGGACATCAGCTTATCGGTTGTTTCATTGTCTTTGTTATTCGAATGATTATCATTACGCTTGCTTTGGCTGGAGTAATCAAAATATTAACAGCCTATAGAAAGTTAAAGAGTAGATAGAAAAGAGAGGAAGTTATATAGATGTTGCAATATTTGAAAATGATGGAAAACCATTCAGATGCATTTGTAGCAATGATGTTAGATGGTAAGGATCGGGATAGGTATACATATACAGAGTATCTAAGAGATATGAGAAAATGTGCTTATCAGCTGGAGGAACAGCTTGGAGGTATTGAAGGAAAACATATTTGCCTTTTAGCTAACACAGATTATAGATACATGGTTCTTCTTGGGGCGATTCTTTTTTCTCGTGCAGTTGCTATTCCACTTAATTACAACGAAACTGTTGATAATTTGATGTTTGCCATAAATAAGGCTGATGCTGATGCAATAATTTGTTCAGAATATCCACAGACAGAGTCATTTAAAGATTTGGCTGTGATAAGCGAAGAAAACTTATTTGATAATATTTCAAAATCACTTGATGAAAAAGCTTTGCGTGATTTTACAGATGAGGAAGCACAGCAATTGGCTATGATTATGTTCACTTCAGGGACAACTAGTCTTTCAAAAGGAGTGGCTATATCAGTTCAGAGTTTGTTTGGAAACATAAGAAGAATATTTCCGTTGGTGTTTATAAATGAATCTGAGGATACCTTGAATTCTAAGGCATATACCAATTTTCCCATGTATCACTTAGGTGGTATTTTGGCTTGGCTCAGCTGGACATCCTTAGGTGGTACAATTTGTATGAGTAAGGATCCTAAGCATGTGCTTACAGACCTTTCAAACATAACAATAGATTTTGGAGCTGTGACTCCTGCGATGTTAAAAGTATGGGTTAACTGTATCAAACGTGGTCACAAAAACCGTATTGGAAATGTGAAACATTTACTATCAGGTGGTGCCTTAATAGAGCCTCCTCTTATACAGTTTTTTATAGATAATGACCTTACATTTGGGCAGTTTTATGGAATGACAGAAACATGCAATGCTGTTACTGAAAATTTTGACATGATAAATCATATTGATTCCATCGGAAAAGCTGTAGATGAAACAGAAATTTTCTGTGTGGATGGCGAAATATGTGTTAAATCCTGGAGCAATATGATGGGGTACTATAAAAACCCCGAAGAGACTGCAGAATGTTTAAGAGATGGCATAATTTACACCGGTGATCTGGGTTATATTGACGAAGATGGATATATATATCTTACCGGAAGAAAAAAGAATTTGATTATTCTTTCTGGCGGTGAAAATGTTAGCCCAGAGGAAATTGAAACTAAGGCATATGAAAACCCTTTAATAAAAGAGTGCAAAGTCTTCGAAAAAAAAGACCGAATTGCTATTGAGATATACGCACATAAGGAAGATGAGGAGAGTATCCGAGAATATATAAGTAATCTCAACCAAGTTATGCCTGCATATAAAAAGATTTATTTTGTGGAATTCAGGGATACTGAATTTGATAAAACAGCAAGTGGAAAAATTAAGCGTTAAACATATTATTGGAGAAATTAGAGAATGAGTGAAGTATTGGAAGCTATTAAAGAAATCATAATTGATATAGCAGATATTCCCGAGGATGAAATAACATTAGATAGTGAGATGATAGATGATTTATGTCTCTCATCAATTGAGATAATGACAATTATTGGAGATATTGAAGCGAAATATACTATTAAGTTTTCGTCAGACGATTTATCAAAAATAAAAAGAATTAGAGATCTTATTTCAGCTATTGAAGAAAAGAAGAATTAAGAAGTTTTAGTAAGCATTTAAAGGTAATATCAATGAAAAAGAAAATTCTTATAATGAATGATTTAGCATTCGGTGGTGGTGTTGAAAAGCTCATGTATGATTTGGTATGGGCATGGCACGAAAAGTATGACATTACAGTCATGACCTATAAGTATGATGATACATTCTATGAGCACTATCCAAAGGATGTTAATTATATATCTGAAAGTGTTCCAAAGGAGTACAAATCAAATATTTTTGTTCATATACTTAGTTATATTAATCGTAGGTATTATGAGCTGACTTTCATGGGAAAAATACGAAAAAGTAAATTTGACGTTATGCTTTGCATGAAAGAAGGCGGTACTCTTTACAGTGCGCTTAAATACGATATTCCTCTGAAATATGCATGGAATCACACAGACTATAACAATCATTACTATTCAGAATATATATACGGCAGCAAAGAAAATGAACGCATAGCCATGCAGCAGTTTAAAAATATAGTTTGCGTATCACAGGATATTAAAAAAGGCGTGTGTGATGTTATAGGCGACCCAGGGAATCTTATCGTTAAATATAATCCAATCAATATCGAAAATGTGTTGAAAAAGGCAAAAGAGCCTGTTGTGGATATTGATTCGATGGAATTGCCTAAAGAAAAACAGCCAATCAGATTTGTCAGTGTAGGAAGAATTAATGCCCAAAAAGGCTATACTCTTTTGATTGAAGCCTGCAGAGCTCTTGAAGAAGAGGGCTATAATTTCGAGGTTATCGTAGTAGGTGGAAGAGAGCCATGGGGAGAGGAATATGAGAAGATTCAGGAGACCTTGGGAAGAACAGGAGTTACCAGTTGCAAGTTTATAGGTCCACGTCAGAACCCATATAAATATATTTCTATTGCTGACTGGTTTATTTCGAGTTCACTTTATGAGGGGTATTCTCTTGTGAGTCAGGAGGCAGCAGTTCTTGATGTTCCAATGTTGCTTACAGACTGCTCTGGTGTTAGAGAATTACTTGGAGATAGCGAGTATGGAATAGTTATGCCAATCCATGCCATCGGAATTTATAAATCCATGAAGCGAGTTATGGATGATCCTTCTCTCCATGATTATTACAAAAATAAAATTATGGAAAGAAAGAAAATTATAACTTATCAGGAACGAATTAGTGAAATAGAAAAATTGATTGAGGATAATAATGAGTAAGAATTGGACAACGGTCATTGAACCTAAGGTCCCGCTATTGCGAGTACCTGTTAGAGAAATAATAAAATATAGAGAATTGGTATGGACCTTAGTAAAAAGAAATTATGAGGTGCAGTACAAGCAGACAATACTTGGTCCCATTTGGTTGATATTCAGTCTCATTATTAATTCCGGTATTTTTTCTTTTGTATTTGGTTATGTTGGTAAGTTTTCATCAGATGGAACACCATATTTCCTTTTTTACATGACCGGAAGTGTTATTTGGGATTTCTTTATAAGCTGTTTTGGAAGTAATACGGGAGTGCTGTTGGAAAACAGCTATCTCTTCGGAAAAGTATATTTTCCAAGACTTATTATGCCACTTGCCAATGTACTTTTTAATGTAATCAGAGTTGGTATAAAGTTTTTAGTTACTATGCTTGTGTGGCTGTTCTTCTATTTGAATGGCGATGTGGAAATGATTGGAATTAAGATTTTATTTGTTATTCCAATAGCCTTATTTATGTCGATGATGGGAACTGCATTGGGATTGATAGTCTCATGTGTCACCATTAAATATAGAGATTTTTCACATATGGTGGGATTACTTACAACACTTATGATATATGTGTCTCCTGTAATGTATTCTCCAACTCAGTTGCCAGAGTTTATTCAGGGATTGGTATATTTAAATCCAGTTTCATCCTATGTAGAAGCATTTCGTTTTTGCATGCTTGGAAGTGGAGGCATTCATGTGTTATCACTTATATATAGCACAATTTTTACTTTAATATTAACTATGGTGGCTGTAGTACTATTTAACCAGACAGAAAAAGATTTCATAGATATTATCTAATAATGTATTTAATACTAACCTGATGAGTTAAAGAATTATAGGTGTAAGAGCTGATGGAATATAGTGTAATAATACCGGTTTATAATACAGAAAAATATTTGAAAAAATGTCTTTGTTCTGTTGCACAGCAAAGCTTCAGGGATTATGAAATTATCCTTGTGGATGATGGTAGTACAGATAGTTCTGGTGAAATCTGTGA
This sequence comes from Pseudobutyrivibrio sp. UC1225, assembly GCF_900115215.1. Lineage (NCBI taxonomy): Bacteria > Bacillati > Bacillota > Clostridia > Lachnospirales > Lachnospiraceae > Pseudobutyrivibrio > Pseudobutyrivibrio sp. UC1225. The sequence goes on from NZ_FOVQ01000002.1 coordinate 23,143, forward strand.
TGTCTTTGCTACAGAATATGAAGGCGTTTGTCAGGTTATTCATAAAGAAAATGGTGGCCTTTCCTCAGCAAGAAATGCTGGATTAGATGTTGCAAAGGGAAAATGGATTGTCTTTGTGGATAGTGATGATTTGATTTCAGATATATTTTTTGAGCAACTCGAGGATGCTAAAAGTGAGTACGATGCTCAAATGTACACCTATAATATTAGAAGAATTGATGTAGACGGGAATATTGGTAGTAAGCTTATTTTCGCAATAGAAAATCACGGAATACGATTTTCTAAAGATACAGATTTAAGTGATTATATTTGCAATGTCGTAAGTAATTACAAAGAAGGCTGGGAAGCCTGTGACAGGATTTATAAAAAAAGCATTATCGATGAATATAATATACGATTCGTAGATAACAAGAAGGTTTTTGCAGAGGATTTGTGCTTTACCTTAGAGTATATGATTCATGTTAGGTCAATATTCAAGCTTTGCGATATGCTTTATTATTACAGAATTACACCAGGCTCACTGATTAATCAGGTGGCGCAGGAGACTATGCTTATAAAGCTCTATACGCTTAGTGAGTATATCTACGAAAAATGTAAATTACACAACGAACCATTGGTAGATGATTATAAGATATTCTTTGAAAATCTTATAAATTACCACATTAAGTATAAGCTTACTAACCTCACTGATAAGGAGTTAAACAAGCAGCTGGATTATTTGAAAAATAGCCAATATGGTAAACAATGGGCTGATATTGAGATTAGAGGAAATGATGTTGACGAACAATGATGTAGTTTTAAAAATTGAAAATGTAGGCAAGGATTATATTTTAGGTACCGTTACTGGAGAAACCTTAAAGGATGCTTTACGTCAAAGACGTCAGGAAAAAAAAGGTGCCAGCGATGATTTACAGGTACATAATAAGATTTTCACTGCCTTAGATGGAGTTTCGCTGGAAATCCATCGTGGTGAATGTGTAGGTATAATCGGTTCAAATGGTGCAGGAAAATCTACACTGTTAAAGCTGATTTCACGTATCACATCACCTACAAGAGGCCGAATCTTTATCGATGGAAAAGTTTCAAGTATGCTTGAGGTTGGTACAGGTTTTCATCCTGAGCTTACTGGAAGAGAAAATATTTATCTTAATGGCTCGATTCTTGGTATGCGTCGACAGGAGATAGATGCTAAGCTCGATTCTATTATAGAGTTTTCGGAGTGTCAGAAATTTATTGATACTCCAGTAAAGAGATATTCATCGGGTATGTATGTAAAACTGGCATTTTCAGTGGCTGCACATCTTGATTCGGATATTATGATAATGGATGAGGTATTAGCTGTTGGTGATATTAAATTCCAACACAAATGCTTAGATAAAATGCGTGAAATTGCCAAGACTGAAGGCAGAACGATTCTGTACGTTAGTCATAATATGGAAACAGTACATAATCTTTGTGACAGATGTATCGTGCTTCAGCATGGAAACCTTGCCTTTGATGGTACTGTAGAAGAAGCTGTTAAGTTATACAACGGAGTTCATGTTAAAACAGAAACTACTTCAGATTACGCAAGATATATGAGACCAGGCTGGTTAACAAGAGACGATTCGCGACTGACATGGGCAGAGTATCCAGATAAAGATAATAACGTATTTACGGATGATAAAATGCGAATAGCATTCAAATACAAAAATATTGAAGATGTTGAAAATGCTGGAATCCGAGTAGAGTTTATGTCGGATACAGATCATCCTTTTGCAACTCAGGTCTTTGAAAATGTAATTAATGGCAAGGCCGGAGATGAGGGTGAATTTGAAGTCACTGTTGATTTATCAAAGATTCAGCCAGGAACATATCAGACATTCTACACTGTATATGTGCTTAATCCTTATGATGATGGTGTTGATTTGGATTGTGTAAGAGGTCTTGATGTGACTATCGAAAGAAAACACATTCCGGGAGAGCTTAAGTGGAGAGCAAATTCCTGGGGAAGCGTAAAGCTATAAAATTTAGAGGTTTGGGCAGCGCCCAGACCTCTTTTTGCTTGAGAGGAGAATAAGCCTTTGATAAGATAAACTTATTAAAGAAAAAATGGATTTATTTAGGAGGAAATAATGCCTAAAACTAATAAGAATAATATGATTTCATTTTGGAGAGTCGTTTTTTCATATCTAATAATTCTCCTTCACTTATTTAATCAATATTTTCATATAACAGGATGGACAATAGGCGTAGAGTTCTTTTTCGTTGTTAGTGGTTGGCTTTTGGCTGCAGATTTGAAGAAAAAAGACAGGACTCCTTATGGATATACCTGGCACAGAATTAAGCGTTTGTATCCGGAGTATTTCCTTTCATTTTTGGTCAGCGGAATTTTCTTTTTGGTATTCAATGGATTTTCTGCAAAGGATAGTCTTTTCTGGTTTGAAACAGTCGGTTTTAGAGAACTATTATTGATTCATTACTGGCCATGGCAGGAAACTCAGATTGCAAATGTAGTCACCTGGTATGTTTCTATACTGGTATTGGCAGGATTACTTTTATACAGTTTGTGCAAACGTTTGCCTGATATTACAAGAGAAATAATTATTCCTTTAGTTATAATCATAGGCCTGACCTTCTCGTATAGAGTTACTGGCAGTCTGGTAACAGATTACTATGGTGACTTCATCTACTCTCAGAAGTTTATGAGAGGTTTTATGGAGATGGGAATAGGAATATTACTGTTTGATTTTAACGAGAAATATTCTGAGTACCTTAAGAATAAGGTGGTACAGTGGATTGGATTTTTGATGCTTTTGTTCACCGCGATTTCCTCATATTTCTATGCGGGTAAAGTGGAGTATTTTCATTTACTGCTCATCTCAATAGGTGTGGCTATTGCCTTCAATACAAAGCTTCCATTTGAGTCGAAGCTATTAGCCTTTTTGGATAAAATATCATATTCAATTTTTTTGAATCATGTTATTTTCAGAGCATATATTATGCCTAAATATTTTGAGTCATTATCCGCTAAAGTTATAGTGATATATATAATTGCGGTCACGGCTTTTTCTATTGTTATGTATTATTTAAGCAGATTGATGATTGTAGGTATTCGTAAGCTTCAAAATGCTTAATTCAGGGGGAATATGGTTTCTACTAAGTATGAGTTTATAGTTAATGACATAAAGAAGCAGATTAATCTGGGGGCTTATTCTGTTAACGAAAAGATTCCATCTGAGAATCAGCTTGCGCAAAAGTATGATGTGACACGTCAGACGGTGAGACATGCTCTATCGGTTCTTATTAGTGAAGGATATCTATATTCAAAACAGGGTAGTGGTACCTTTGTGGCACCTCAATTAAAAAAACGAGGCAACAGTAAAAATATAGCTGTTGTCACAACTTATATGTCCGATTATATTTTCCCCAGGGTCATTCAGGGAATCAATAAAGTTTTGTCAGAAAGTGGTTATAGTATTCTCCTGAAAACCACCAACAATTCCCGTAAGGGTGAAGCCTGGTGTATGGAGGAGCTTCTGTCAAAGAATATCGATGGAATGATTATTGAGCCAAGCCAGAGTGCCATAAGCTGCCAACATCAGGTGCTTTATGAACAGATGGATTCTATGGGAATTCCCTATGTTTTTATACAGGGGTGTTATGAGGCTATGCTGGACAAGCCACACGTTATGCTTGACGATGTGGAAGGCGGCAGGCTCATTACAGAGCATTTGATTAAGCTTGGTCATAAGAATATCGCTGGAATCTTCAAGGCTGATGATATGCAGGGAATATTCCGTCACAAGGGATATGTAAAGGCTCTTACTGAGGCAGGGATTCCTTACAATCCTGATCTGGTGGTTTGGTATCACACGAAGGACAGGACAATGCGCCCGTTTGAGGGAATGCTACATATTCTGGAGAGCGGAATCAGCTGTCATGCTGTGGTTTGCTACAATGATGAGATTGCTGCAGATATTATCAAGGGGATTACTGGTATTGGACGTCAGGTGCCACATGATATTTCAGTTACAGGTTTTGATAATTCATTACTTGCTAAGAGCAGGGGAATTACCACTGTTTCCCATCCTCAGGAGGAAATGGGGAGAAAGGCAGCAGAGACTCTTATTGGACTTATCGAAGGGAATGTTACAAGAAAGGATGCTCATATCCTGCTTACCCCAGAGCTTGTGGAAAGAAAGAGTACATTATAACTTGTATATATAAAAACTAACTTGTACACTATGCTTATAGTCTGTAAATATAAGGATTGTTGATAACGAGGATACAACTTGTGCACGAATGTGTACAAGTTGTATCCTTTTTATTAGCAGGAAAATAGTTTTTTGTATTGGAGGATAATTTATGAAGACACAGCTTAATTACAAGTTCTGGTTCTGTACAGGTTCGCAGGATCTCTACGGTGATGAGTGCTTATCACACGTAGCAGCACACTCAAAGGAAATCGTTGAGTGTCTTAACAAATCAGGAAAGCTTCCATTTGAGGTAGTATGGAAGCCAACAATGATTACAAACGAAGTAATCAGACGTACTTTTAACGAGGCAAACAATGACCCAACATGTGCTGGTGTAATTACATGGATGCACACATTTTCACCAGCAAAGTCATGGATACTTGGACATCAGGAGCTTAGAAAGCCACTTTGCCACTTACACACACAGTACAACCGTGAGATTCCATACGAGACAATGGATATGGATTTCATGAATGAGAATCAGGCAGCTCATGGTGACAGAGAGTATGCTCACATCCTTTCAAGAATGGGCGTTGAGAGAAAGACAATAGTTGGATACTGGCAGGATGCAGAGGTTCAGGAGAAGCTGGCATCTTGGATGCGCACAGCAATCGGTGTTGTAGAATCAAGCCATATCCGTGTTATGAGAATTGCTGACAACATGCGTAACGTTGCAGTTACAGAAGGTGATAAGGTAGAGGCTCAGCTTAAGTTTGGCTGGGAGGTAGATGCTTATCCAGTAAATGAAATCGCAGAGGCAGTTGCTGCAGTTGGTCAGTCAGATGTTAATGCACTTGTAGATGAATATTATGGTAAATACGATATTTGTCTCGAGGGACGTAATCCAGAGGAGTTCAGAAGACATGTAGCAGTTCAGGCTCAGATTGAGCTTGGTTTTGAGAGATTCCTTGAGGAGAAGAACTATCAGGCAATCGTAACTCACTTCGGTGATCTTGGCGCATTACAGCAGCTTCCAGGTCTTGCTATTCAGAGACTTATGGAAAAGGGTTACGGCTTTGGTGCAGAGGGTGACTGGAAGGTTGCAGCCATGGTTCGTCTTATGAAGATAATGACTACAGGCATGAAGGACGCAAAGGGTACTTCAATGCTTGAGGATTACACATACAATCTTGTAAAGGGCAAGGAGGGCATCATTCAGGCTCACATGCTTGAGATTTGCCCAACTATTTCAGACGGCCCAATCCAGATTAAGTGCCAGCCACTTTCAATGGGAAATCGTGAGGATCCAGCACGTCTTGTATTCCAGTCCAAGGAAGGCAAGGGTATTGCTACATCACTTATTGATTTAGGAAATCGCTTCCGTCTCATTATTCAGGATGTTGATTGCAAGAAGGTTGAGAAGCCACTTCCAAAGCTTCCTACAGCTATCAACTTCTGGACGCCACAGCCTGACTTCTATACAGGTACAGAAGCATGGCTTCTTGCAGGTGGTGCACATCACACAGCATTTACATATGATCTTACTGCTGAGCAGATGGGAGACTGGGCTGCTGCTATGGGAATTGAGGCTGTTTACATCGATGCTGACACAAAGATTCGTGACTTTAAGCGCGACCTTGCACTTGGAAGTCTTGTGTATGGAAAGTAAAAATCTTGCCATTAGTTAGTCATTAATTTGATTGTGGAGGTTCTAACGTAGTAATAGAATTACTAGCATAACCACAATTGATTAAAAATATGGCTCAAGTATTTGAGCAGGTAAAAAGAAGGAGAAAAAGAAATGAAGTTATTCGTTGACACTGGAAAAATTGAGGACATTAAGAAGGCAAATGATCTTGGAGTAATCTGTGGAGTTACAACAAACCCATCACTTATCGCTAAAGAGGGTGGACGTGCTCAGGAAGATATCCTTAAGGAAATCGCTTCAATCGTTGATGGTCCTATCTCAGGAGAGGTAAAGGCTACTACAGTTGATGCTGAGGGTATGATTAAGGAAGGTCGTGAGATTGCTGCTATGCATCCAAACATGGTTGTAAAGATTCCTATGACAGCAGAAGGTCTTAAGGCTGTAAAGGTTCTTTCATCTGAGGGCATCAAGACAAATGTTACACTTATCTTCTCAGCAAACCAGGCTATTCTTGCTGCAAATGCTGGAGCTACATACGTATCACCATTCCTTGGAAGACTTGATGACATTAACATGGCAGGTATCGATCTTATCCGTGATATTGCAGAAATCTTCGACATCTATGGATATGAGACAGAGATTATTGCTGCATCAGTTCGTAACCCAATTCACGTTACAGACTGCGCACTTGCAGGTGCTCACATTGCAACAGTACCATACTCTGTAATCGAGACAATGATTAACCATCCATTAACTACAGCTGGTATTGAGAAGTTCCAGAAGGATTATATCGCTGTATTTGGTGAGTAAAATAATATTGGGGGAATTTTACTTATGAATATTAATGAGATTATCGCAGAGGGCAAGAAAACTGCTCTCGGAATCGAATTCGGCTCAACACGTATTAAGGCGGTTTTAGTTGACGAGGAGAATAAGGTTCTTGCTCAGGGAGACCATGAGTGGGAGAATCACCTTGACAACGGTATTTGGACATACCCACTTGAAGAGGTATGGGAAGGTGTTCAGGACTGCTACGCTAAGCTTAAGAAAGATGTTAGTGACAAGTATGACGTTAAGCTTACAAAGCTTGGCGCAATCGGATTTTCCGCTATGATGCATGGTTATCTTGCATTTGATAAAGAGGATAATCTTCTTGTTCCATTTAGAACATGGAGAAATACAATCACAGGTGAGGCTGCGGCTGAGCTTTCTAAGGAGCTCAACTTTAACATGCCTCAGCGCTGGAGTATTTCACACTACTATCAGTGCATCCTTAACAAGGAGCCACATGTACCAAACGTAGCTTACTTCATGACACTTGCTTGCTACGTTCACTATAAGATGACAGGCAGAAAGGTCGCAGGCGTTGGTGAGGCATCAGGTATGTTCCCAATCGACTCTACAACATGCCAGTACGACAAGGCTATGCTTGAGAAGTTCAACAAGCTTGCAGCAGCACATGGTGTTAGCACAAAGGTTGAGGATCTTCTTCCAGAGGTACTTGTAGCAGGTGATGATGCTGGTACTCTTACAGCAGAAGGTGCAAAGCTTCTTGATCCTACAGGAGAGCTTGAGCCAGGATGCCCACTTGCTCCACCAGAAGGTGATGCAGGTACAGGTATGGTTGCTACAAACGCTGTTTCAGTTGGAACAGGTAACGTATCAGCAGGTACATCAGTATTCTCTATGGTAGTTTTGGAGAAGGCTCTTTCAAAGCCATACGAGGAAATCGATATGGTTACAACACCTACAGGTGAGGCTGTTGCAATGGTTCACTGCAACAACTGTACATCAGATCTTAACTCTTGGATTGGTATCTTCAAGGAGTTTGCTGATGCCTTTGGTGTAGATATTTCAATGAATGATATTTACGGTACTCTTTATCGCAAGGCTCTTACAGAGGATGCTAACTGCGGCGGAGTATTATCATACAACTACTTCGGCGGCGAGCCAGTTGTTGGCGTAAACGAAGGTCGTCCAATGGTGGTTCGTCAGCCAGATGCCAAGTTTACACTTGCAAACTTTATGCGTTCAAACCTTTATGGAGCTCTTGGTGTTCTTAAGATTGGTAACGATATTCTCTTAAAGCAGGAGAAGGTTAACATCAAATCTATTACAGGACATGGTGGATTCTTTAAGACAAAGGGTGTTGGACAGTCAGTACTTGCAGCTGCTCTTAATGCACCTATCACTGTAATGGCAACAGCTGGTGAAGGTGGTGCATGGGGTATGGCAGTACTTGCAAATTACTGCATCCGTGATGATAAGTCACAGAACTTCCAGAGCTACCTTGATGAAAAGGTATTCGCAGGACAGGAATCTACTACAATGGAGCCAGATCCAGAGATGGTTAAGGGCTACGATGAGTGGATCGCAGAATACAAGAAGGCGCTTAAGGCAGAGGCAGCAGCTGTAGAGAATTGGAGATAATAATATGTTAGAAGAATTAAAGAAACAGGTTTACGAGGCTAACATGGAGCTTCCGAAGCGCGGCCTTGTTACTTATACCTGGGGAAATGTTTCTGGTATCGACAGAGAGTCTGGAATCTTTGCAATCAAGCCATCAGGCGTTGAGTACGAAGATTTAAAGCCAGAGGATATGGTGCTTGTTAATCTTGATGGTGAGGTTGTTGAAGGAAAGTATCGTCCTAGCTCAGATACAGCTACTCACTGCGAGCTTTATAAGAAGTATGAGAATATCGGTGGCGTTGTTCACACTCATTCTACCTATGCAGTAGCATGGGCTCAGGCTGGCAGAGATATTCCTCTTTACGGTACCACACATGCAGATTATTTCTGTGGAACCATTCCATGTACAAGAAACCTTACAGAAAAGGAAATTAATGAAGCCTATGAAGTTAACACTGGCAAGGTTATTATCGAGACTTTCCAGGAGAGGGGCATCAATCCAAAGTATGTACCAGGTGTTATCTGCAAGAACCACGGCCCATTTACATGGGGGAAGGATGCAGATCAGGCTGTATACAATGCAGTAGTACTTGAGGAGGTTGCCAAGATGGCACTCTTCACAGAGCAGGTAAATTCACGAGTTCAGCCAGCTCCAGATTGCATCCGCGACAAACATTTCAACCGTAAACACGGAGCAAACGCATACTACGGACAAAATTAGTGATAATCTCAGGCTTGAGAGCGTAACTTGATGAATAATTAAGAGAAAGTTCTTATTTTTTACTCAGTTTCTTCACAATTAGAAATAAGTGAAGTTATATAATGGTATCACTAATAATAGATTAAGCCATTCGTTACCGAACGGGGTAGCGGGTGGCTTTTTCGTATGTTGGCAATAAAAAGGAGATGGCTGATAAGCCACCTCCTGTAACTTCATTAAGATTTATTTCTGAGAAAAATAACTATCAATTCCGGCCACGATTCCTTCAGCAACCTTCTGCTGATATTCTTCCTGGGAAAGATTTTCATCGTCCTCAGGATTGTTCATATTGCCAACATTTACAACAGCATTTGGAACGGAGCACCAATTGATTCCCATTAGCTTATCAGATTCTACAACCTGATAGTTCTTGGCACCAGTTTTATCAGCAAGGCTTCCAAGTAACGTATCTGCAAGCAATCTGCTGTTTCTGTAATTAGTAATGCCATAAGGATTATCCTCTGTCTGGCAAATTACTGTAATACCGCTGGTATCGTCCTTAGGTGAGCTGGCATGAATACTGATGTAAAGGTTTGCTTTAAGTGCATTAGCAATCATGGCTCTGTCTGAGTTTGACATATCCACATCATTTGAAGTGCGAGTAAGCTCTACCTTGTAGTTGTCTCCAAGTAGTTCATTAACCTTTAAGGCGATACGAAGATTGATATCATACTCATTGTTTTCGGAAACAGTACCTTTTGCACCAATCATGTCCTCGGAAACACGCTTCCAAGCTCCTGGTCCGATTGATTCTTTTTGGTTATTTTCAATAGCCTGACAACCAGGGTCTATTACGATAACACGCTGTTTCGCATGTACATTAATAGTGGAAAGACTAAATGCGGCAAATAGGAGAATTACCAAAGCTATTGAGTTGAATTTTTTGAGATTTTTAACCATGGAAAACACTCCCTTCATACAAAATTCTGAACCTAAATATATTATCGGCTTTTACTGTGAAAAATGTATGTTATTTTTCCATTAAAAAACATGTTAAACGATTAAGTTTCTAAGGTTTTCATAAATAATAGTTTTGGAAGCCCATATTTATCAATCTGTTAGTTTCGTAGTAGCGCATGGATATTGTATTTCCATCAAACATAGTTCGATTTTTAGCCCCTAATACTACAGAAATAACCGATTTTTCATTCTGCTGTGCCACACATACCAGACATTGACCAGCTCGGTTTGCAGTACCAGTCTTTCCACCAATTACATATGGATTGTAATAGCCGCTGGCAGGATTGATTATTGAATCTGTATTTTCAAGCAATCTTGGTGTAGGACATAGATTAGTGGCTGGCAGTACAGCAGTAGTAACATTAAAGTACTTATTAAATAAAGGATGCTGAATACCATTTGCTGCAATTAAATATAAGCTGTATGCATTGGTGTACATGCTTTTGTCAGGATAACCTGAAGGATTAGTGAAATTTGTATCAACACAGCCTAGCTGAGCTGCCCTTGTATTCATCATAGCCACAAAGTTTGGAACGGAGCCAGCGATTAATTCTGCCAGCACATTACAAGAATGGCAGTCTGAGCTTACCATCATTGCGGTAAGAAGTTGATCTACATTAAATACTTCCCCAGCCTGAATACGTGGAGATACATGGCTTGCATCTCTTGGCATCCCTGCAACGGAAGTAGCTGAGACCATTACAGGCGTATCCAGAGAAATTTGTCCTGCTTCAATAGCTTCTATTGTAAGCAAAGCAGTCATCATCTTTGTGGTGCTGGCTGGCTCTAATCTGTCAGTGGCTCCCTGAGAGTAGAGTGGCTTACCGTTGCTAAGGTTCATGACCAAAGCGGCTTTTGCATCCATGGATGTAAGCTTATAAGCTGTAGTATTAGGCTGCATTGAAAGAGCCTGTTGTGAAATAAAAAAAGGTGAGCCACCTATATCGACACGCCAGTAACCGTTGCTGGTTAATCCTGTTACTAGTACAGGCTTGTTGGCTGTTAATGTAGTTACATATGTTGATGGATCTGCGTCAGCAAATACTTCTGTACCATTACAGGACAAAAGTGTGCCATTTGCCTCTGAAATAGTGTAGGATGCTGCTCTTGCATAAATTGAATTTTCAGGAATGAACCCCATCAAAAGTGTGATAACAAATACTGATAATAGAAGATTTAAGACAATCCTCGCAGAATAAAAAGACTTTCTCATTAATCACCCTCCCCAATGTAAATATACTATAATTATTTTAGCAGAAGTGGATATTAGAGCTCAATCGATAAAAATTCACAAAAAAGATGTTGACAAACAAAATTGAATTGCGTACAATCTAAAACATAAATCGATTGCGCACAATTAAATTCAAAACAAAAATATAATCAAAAGGAAATGGAGGATTATAAAGATGGGATTCTATGATTTATCAGTTGAGCAGACAAATGGCGAGATGCTTTCAATGAAGGAATTTGAGGGCAAGGTTGTTATGGTAGTTAATACAGCTACAGGCTGTGGCTTCACACCTCACTACAAGGATATTGAGCGTATCTATGAGTTGTATCATGAGAAAGGCTTCGAGGTAATAGATGTACCTTGTAACCAGTTTGCAGGACAGACACCTGGAAATGATGAGGAGATTCATGAGTTCTGCCAGCTTAATTACAATACTCAGTTCCCACAGATGAAGAAGGCAGACGTTAATGGCGAGAATGCTAATGAGTTATTCAAGTATCTTAAGTCTCAGAAGGGCTTTGAAGGCTTCGGAAAGGGACCTGCAGCACTTGCTATGGGTGTGATGCTTAAGAAGATTGACAAGGATTATAAGAATAACCCAGAAATCAAGTGGAACTTTACAAAGTTTATCGTTGACCGTCAGGGTAATGTAGTCGCTCGTTTTGAGCCAACAGCTGACATGAAAAAAGTTGAAGAATGTGTCGCTTCTCTTATTTAATATAGGGGTAGTCTTTTTGGGGCAAAATCGTTACAATTAATTCGTTGGGGATTATGACGAAATGGAGAATTGTAATGAGTTTTGAATACGTTTTTGACAAGTTAAATAATTATAAAGCTAATCTGGACAAGGAGTGGCTTTTGACAAATGGCCTTGGTGGCTATGCTGGAAGCACCATTATCGGTGCGCACATGCGTACCCATCAGGGCTATTTGATTGCTAGCCTTCGTCCACCAGTGGATAGATACTTGGTATTTTCTAAGACTAATGAAAGGCTTGTTTGCGGCAGCAGAATCTATGATTTGACTACTGCTCAGCACAAAGGCCCATATACCAGTGAGTTCAACCAGGGAAATATGCATCTGAAGTATTTCAAATATGATGGCACCATCACTTATGTTTATGAGGCAGGCGGCATGCGTCTTACCAAGACTATCTCATTGGTTTACGGTAAGAATCAGTGTGTTATCGCATATACGTTAGAAAACAATGGGCCAGCTGCAGGAGTAGTCATCACTCCACTTATGAATTTTAGAGAGCATGGCCAGCACATGACTGTTGATGATTTACGATGGGAGCTTCCAGAGGAAGTATTCCAGGAGGTTAGGGATGAAGCTAGTGGAAATATTGGCTTCTTCTACAAGCCGGTTGGGCATTCAAACGTGCGTATTTCTCTTATCAGCGCAGGCTGCGAGATGGTTAAGCGTAACAACATCTACGATGAAAATATGGAGCTTCAATTTGAGTTGGATAACGAAGCAGATGGTCTGGATTGTCACCTGAAGCCATACGATTTCGTTATGGAAGTTGAAGAAGGAGGAGTATCAAAATGTTCCTTCGTATGTACTGTAGATGTTCGTGAAAATGTTGGTAAAAAGAAAGGTGCTTTCGAGAAGCTTCCTGCTATAGAAAAGGACACAGCCTTTGTTGAGATAGAGAAAGCTAAAAAGAGAGTTGCCGAATTAATCGAAAAGGCAGAATTCACAGAGGAGGATGAGCTTGCACAGCTTCTTACAGTTGCCGCTGATCAGTTTATTGTGGATAGACGCTCTACAGGTGAAAAGACTATCATGGCAGGCTATCCATGGTTTACAGATTGGGGCCGCGATACTATGATTGCTTTCACAGGTCTTTGTCTTGAAACAGGAAGATTTGACGATGCTAAATCAATTCTCCTTTCTTTTTCAAAGTATATAAAAAATGGCTTGGTTCCAAATATGTTCCCTGATGACGGAAAGGAACCACTTTACAATACAGCAGATGCGTCCCTTTGGTATTTCTATGCAGTATACAATTATCTGAAATACGTAGATACGGATGAAGCATGGAAGTTCGTGGAGACTGAGATATACCCTGGACTTCAGGAAATCATGGGAGCTTATCGAAAGGGAACCTTGTTCTCAATCGGAATGGATGACGATGCTCTTATGCGTGCAGGATCTGGTCTTGATCAGGTTACATGGATGGATGTGCGTATCAATGATGAGGTTGTTACACCACGTCACGGCAAGCCAGTTGAGATTAACGCACTTTGGTATAATGCGCTGATGACCATGGAAGAGATTTCTCGCGGCATTGCAAGGAGAACTCACAACAAGCCAGAAAATTATCTTGCTTACGCAGGCGGCTGCAGTCAGCTTGCTATGTGGGTAAAGGAAGCCTTTAATGAGGAATTCTGGTATGAAGAGGGCGGTTATCTTTATGATGTAGTAAGCGATGATTTCAAGGATGTCAGCCTTCGACCAAATCAGATTTTTGCAGTCAGCCTTCCATTTACAATGCTTGATCCTGAAAAGGAAAAGTCAGTTGTGCGTGTGGTTAAGGACAGACTTTATGTTGGAGTGGGACTTCGTTCACTTGATGTGGATGACCCACAATATGTTGGTATTTATAAGGGGGCACTTGAAAAGCGTGACCATGCATATCATCAGGGAACAGCTTGGGGATTTTTACTTGGTGCATTCATCGAAAGCTACTTAAAGGTTGGTGGCGGAAGCCCTCAGTCTATCGAGGAGGCAAAAGCTTTCTTTGAGCCAGTAGAGCAGCACCTTGTTAAGAACTGCATCGGTTCCATCTGTGAGATTTTTGATGGGGACGAGCCACACTATGGCCGTGGCTGCTATGCCCAGGCATGGTCTGTAGGCGAGGTGCTCAGAGCCTATGCGTTGCTAAAATCTGAATAATTATGGAAATGGTTAGAATTAACTTACTACCTTTTTTATAAAACTTATGGTAAATTATACCTGTTTAAATAATTAATTTTGGAGGACAAAAATATGTTACCAGAGCAGTCAATTGAATTTAGATATGATACACAGCTTCTTATCGAAGGTGAGGACCTTGATGAGGATGCAATCAACGATTATATTACAGAGAACTTCAAGGGGGATTGCCTTCTTGCAGTAGGTGATGAGGAGCTTATTAAGATTCACTATCACACAAACGAGCCATGGAAGGTATTAGAGTATTGCCGTAGCCTTGGCGAGATTTATGATATCGTAGTTGAGGATATGGATAGACAGGCAAGAGGTCTTCAGGGCTAATGAGAGATAATAGCAGTTTTGTACTTAGGGGAGGCATTGCCTTTCCTGAAAGTAAAAAAAGCATAACTACATATTATAGAGGATATATTGTCTGTGTAGATGGCGTTTGCGTGGGTGCGTTCCCTACCTTGCCTGAGGAATACAAAGGCCTTCCACTTTATGATTACGGCGAGAGACTTATCATTCCAGGCATGACAGATCTTCATGTTCATGCGCCTCAGTATACATTTCGTGGAATCGGTATGGATGAAGAGCTTTTAGAGTGGCTTTCTACATACACTTTCCCAGAAGAAGCAAAGTATGCTGATTTGGAGTATGCGCGCCGCGCTTACAAGTATTTTACTGAGGATTTACGCCGTTGCTTCTCTACACGTGCAGTAGTTTTTGGAACACTTCACAACGAAGCTACTCTTGAGCTGATGGATCAGCTTGAGGAGACAGGTCTTATCACATATGTTGGTAAGGTAAACATGGATAGAAACGGTGGAGAGAATCTACAGGAAGAGAGTGCTGAGGCATCACTTCAGGCTACAGTTGAATGGCTTGAAAAGTGCAAGGGCAGATACGTAAATACGAATCCAATTCTTACACCTAGATTTATCCCATCATGCTCTAATGAGCTTATGCAGGGATTGGGAGATATTTCAAGAGAGACCGGACTTCGTATTCAGTCACATCTTTCAGAAAATCTTTCTGAGATAGCATGGGTTAAAGAACTGGTTCCATCAGCAAGCTGTTATGCAAATGCCTACGAGCTTTTTGATACAATGGGTACTCCAGAATGTCCTACAATCATGGCACACTGTGTTCATTCGGATGAAAAGGAAATGGAGATTCTCAAGAAGCATGGAGCTTACATTGCTCACTGTGCAGATTCTAATATGAATCTTACATCAGGTATTGCACCTGTCAGAAAGTTCCTGGATGCAGGTATTAACATTGGTCTTGCTACAGACGTGGCAGCAGGTTCATCTATGAACATGGTAAAGACAATGCTTATTACCCTTCAGGCATCAAAGATGTACTATCGTCTTGTTGATCAGAACGTTAAGCCACTTACTTTTGAAGAGGTATTCTATATTGCAACAGAAGGTGGCGGAAGCTATTTTGGTAAGGTTGGTTCTTTCAAACCAGGCTATGATTTTGACGCAGTGGTTATTGATGACAGTAAGATGTATTCTATGCGAGATATGTCTATTCGTGAGCGCATTGAGAGAATGTGTTATAACGATGCAGACGCAGTTATAAAAGATAAATTTGTTAAAGGACGTAAGGTCTATACAAGAACAGAGTAATGAAAACAGAGCGGTGAAAGCTGCTCTGTTTTTTGTTTGCTTAAATTAAAAAGATAACAGATAAAACACAGTTCTAACAAAAACTTCTTCTATAATCCATTAATGTAGAACTATAGAGTGGTGAGTTATACAATATCCATAATTTGTATCTTATATTTTTGTCTAAAAAGTCTAAAATAGAGGACATATGAATAAGATAAGGAGGTGTTTTCTTGAATTTAGCAGAAGAGCTTATTGAAGAGCTAAATTGTGAAGCCGTTTTTACCCTCCACATAGGCAGCTATGAAATTCCGGTTATGGAGTCAGTAGTAGTTACTTGGATTGTAATGGGCATTCTTATTCCGCTAGCCATATTCTTAACGGCCGGATTAAAGACACAAAACATAAGCAAGAAACAGGCTTTCGCTGAGTTTATCTACGAAAAGCTACACAGCATCGTAGGTGGAATGCTAGGCGAGGAAGCAAAGCAGTACACGGTCTATCTTTCCACAGTCCTTTTATACATTGGTTTAT
Source organism: Pseudobutyrivibrio sp. UC1225 (assembly GCF_900115215.1). NCBI lineage: Bacteria > Bacillati > Bacillota > Clostridia > Lachnospirales > Lachnospiraceae > Pseudobutyrivibrio > Pseudobutyrivibrio sp. UC1225. The sequence continues at coordinate 39,398 of NZ_FOVQ01000002.1, forward strand.
CAAATATAATTGGATTGATTGGATTTAAGTCACCAACTAAGGACTTAAACGTAACATTAGCATTGGCACTTATGAGTATCATTCTTGTTGAAGGTGCAGGTATTTACCAGCACGGGGTTCGAAAGTGGCTCCATAATTTTACAGAGCCGGTTGCCATCGTAACGCCATTCAATATTCTTGATGTATTCACAAGACCATTGTCATTGTGCATGCGACTTTTCGGAAATGTACTTGGTGCATTCGTAATCATGGAATTACTTAAGATTGTATGCCCACCAGTTATTCCAGCAATCTTCAGCGTATATTTTGATTTGTTTGACGGATTGCTTCAGGCATATGTCTTTGTATTCTTAACATCGTTATATATTAAAGAGGCAGTAGAATAAACTTCTAGGAGGAAAAATTTATGAACACAATTATCGCAATTGGAGCAGGTATCGCAGTTGTAACAGGTCTTGGAGCAGGTATCGGTATCGGTATCGCAACAGGTAAGGCTTGCGAAGGTATCGCACGTCAGCCAGAGGCAGAGAGCAAGATTCAGAAGAACCTTATCTTAGGTTGTGCCCTTGCAGAGGCAACAGCTATTTACGGTTTCGTTATCGCACTTATGATTATTGTTATGCTTCAGTAAATGTATCAAGGAGGGGCCCTTTAGGGAAGATTCCTTGATATCCAGAACTGCCCATTGCTGAAAGCAATTATAAATGGCAGTTCTTCCTTGAAAAAATGTAGATAAATAAAAAATTTAAGAGGATATAAAAATGATTAACGTTTCATTTTGGAATATACTCTGGACTGTTGTGAATCTTTTGATTCTTTGTCTTGCTTTCAAGAAATTCTTCTTCAAGCCAATCGACAACATCATCGAGAAGCGTCAGGAAGAAGCTAAGGAAATCTACGACAAAGCAGAAGAGACAAACCGACAGGCAGAAGAGTACGCAAAGCAGTACGAGGATAAGCTTGCTAATGTTGAATCTGAGAAGAAGCAGATTATTCTTGAAGCAAGAAAGAATGCTGATAATCATTATCAGAAGATTATTGCAGAGGCTCAGGAAGATGCAAAGACTATCCAGGAGAATGCTATTGCTGAGGCTACAATCGAGAAGAATAAGATTATTTCTAGCGCAAAGAAAGAAATTGCTGATATGGTTGTAGAAGCTACAGCAAAGGTTATCGGAGGAAGAACAGGGGCTGATATTGACAGCCAGCTGTTTGATGATTTTATTGATAAAGCAGGTGAATAACAGTGACAGATAAGTCTTTTAATTACATTAGTGATTTACATAGTATCAAAAATGCGGGATCTCATCTGCAGAATGCTGCGTCTATCATTGAGATGATACCAGCAATCGGTGAGGAACTCGCGGATCCTACTGTGCCTGACACTAAAAAGCACATGATAGTTGATAAAATCTTTCCACGTGAAATTAGAGATTTTATGAAACTACTTTGTGATAATGGTGATTTTGACTCATTTGGTGAAATCGTTGCAGACTATCAGGCTTTCCTTGAGAATCAGGGCGAGAAGATTGAGTATGCAACACTTAGATATGTTACAGCACCTACAGATGAGCAGCTTTCAGGAATCAGAAAGTTCCTTGCAAAGGAATTTGGCAGTGAGGATATCCTTATTAAGAAGGAGGAAGATCCTTCACTTAAGAGCGGTTTCGTTCTTACAGTTGGCTCAAGAGAGTATGACTGGAGTGAGCAGAGCCGTATAGAGCAGCTTTCTCAGAAAATTAATGAGGCTGTTCAGAAGAGTACAGTAGATGAAAACATCCTTTCAATTTTAAGATCAAGTATCGATGATTTTGAGGTTAAGGATAAGGAAGTCGGAATCGTAAACTGGGTTGGTGACGGTATTGTTAACGTTAATGGTATCGATCACGCATTTTACGGTGAGATTGTTATCTTTGATTGTGGTGTCAAAGGTATGGTTCAGGACATCCGCCGCGATGAAATTGGTATCATCCTTTTTGATCGCGATGTAGATATAAAGGAAGGCTCTAAGGTAGTACGTACTGGCAAGATGGCTGGTATTCCTGTAGGCGAGGGCTTCCTCGGAAGAATCGTAGATGCTCTTGGTACTCCTATCGATGGAAAGGGCGAAATCGACGCAGATGGTTTCAGACCAGTCGAGTGTCCAGCTCCATCTATCGTAGATAGAAAATCAGTTAGCCAGCCAATGGAGACAGGTCTTCTTTCAATTGATTCAATGTTCCCAATCGGCCGTGGTCAGCGTGAGCTTATCATCGGTGATAGACAGACAGGTAAGACATCAATTGCCACAGATACTATTATCAACCAGAAGGGCAAGGATGTTGTCTGCGTTTACGTTGCAATCGGTCAGAAGGCATCTACTATTGCAAAGCTTGTTAACACATTAAAGGAGCATGGTGCTATGGATTACACTATCATCGTTAGTGCCACAGCAGCAGATCCAGCTCCATTACAGTACATCGCACCATATGCAGGTACAGCTCTTGCAGAGTATTTCATGTACTCAGGCAAGGACGTACTTATCGTTTATGATGATTTATCAAAGCACGCAGTTGCATACCGTGCTATTTCGCTTTTGCTTGAGCGTTCTCCAGGACGTGAGGCATATCCAGGTGATGTATTCTACTTACACTCAAGATTATTAGAGCGTTCAGCAAGAATTATTCCTGAAGCAGGTGGCGGTTCTATTACAGCCCTTCCTATTATTGAGACACAGGCAGGCGATTTATCAGCATACATCCCTACCAACGTAATCTCAATCACTGACGGTCAGATTTTCCTTGAGTCACAGCTGTTCAACGCAGGACAGAGACCAGCGGTTAACGTAGGTCTTTCAGTATCCCGTGTAGGTGGTGCAGCTCAGACTAAGGCTATGAAGAAAGCCGCAGGTTCAATTCGTATCGACTTGGCTCAGTATCGTGAGATGGAAGTCTTCACACAGTTCTCATCAGATCTTGATGATGCAACAAAGAGACAGCTTGCTCACGGACGTGCTCTTATGGAGCTTTTAAAGCAGCCACTTAACAGACCTTTCTCAATGGCAGAACAGGTTATTATTCTTGTGGCCGCAAATGCACATATTTTTAGTGATTTAGATGTTATGGCAATTAAGAAGTTCAGATTAGATATGCTTGCTTTCTTCCATGAAGAGCACAGCGATATTATCAATCAGCTTAATTCAACTAAGAATATGACAGATGAGTTAAAGGAAAGTATCATCGAGGCAGCTACTGAGTTTAAAAACAATCAGGAGTAAGCTATGGCAAGTACAAAAGAAATCCAGAATAGAATAAATAGTATTCAGGATACGATGAAGATTACCAATGCCATGTACATGATGTCCTCAATGAAACTTAGAAAGGCAAAGCAGAAGCTTGCCGATACAGAGCCTTTCTTCGATGCAGTTCAGCGAGAGCTTGCAGAGAACCTTGTTCATTTCCCAGATATCAGACATATATATTTTGATAATCGTGTGGAGGATGAGCAGGAGTGTTTAAAACACAGAGGCTTCATTGTTTTCACTGGTGATAAGGGCATGGCTGGTGCTTATAACCATAACGCCATTAAGATGGCCCTTGATCGAATTTCTGATTTGCAAAAGGATGAGTACACATTGTTTGTTGTTGGTGAGGTGGGACGAAATTTCTTCCTTAACGGCGGCTACAATGTGGATGAGAATTTTAGATTTTCTTCAAATAATCCATCCATGCACAGAGCCAGAGTTATCTCAGAGTACATGATTGAAAAGTATAACAATGGCGAGCTGGACAGAATTGATGTTGTCTACACTAAGATGCTTAATTCTGTAACAGAGGAAACCTGTGTAGAACGTCTTCTTCCTCTTAGAACACACAAGTTCATTAAGGAAAAGGCAAAGGAAATCGAGGAGGATATTGAGGGAACAGGTAAGGCTGCTCAGGAAATGAAATCCGGAGTTAAGCACGTTCACTCAATTAACAGTTACGAGTACGAGGCTGTAACAAAGGGTGGCGATAAATGGATGCCATTCTTCCCATCACTTAAAGCTGTTTTGGAACAGCTGGTTCACAATAATTTTACAGGCTTCATTTATGGAGCACTTGTAGAGTGTTCAGCCAGTGAGGAAAACGCCCGTATGATGGCTATGCAGTCAGCTACAGATAATGCAGAGGCAATTCTTCGTGAATTATCTATTGAATACAACAGAGTGCGTCAGGCTGCTATTACCCAGGAAATTACTGAGGTAATCAGTGGTGCTAAGGCACTTAAAAAGAAAAAAGCAAAAAAGTAAAACTTCTTGTTTTTCAAATTTTTTTGTAGGCAGTTCTACATTAGGAAAGGAACAAACATGAAATTAAAAGGAAAAATCGTACAGGTTTCAGGACCTGTCGTAGATGTAGAATTTTCAGGGAATGACCTTCCTGCCATCAGAGATGCCCTTTACGTTATGGTAGGGGACGAAAAGAGAGTAATGGAGGTTTCTCAGCACATCGGTCTTGGTGTTGTAAGATGTATCTTACTTGCGCCATCTGAGGGACTTGCCCGCGATATGGAGGTAGTAGCTACAGGAGAGAGCATTACTGTTCCTGTTGGTGAATGTACTCTTGGTCGATTATTCAATGTTCTTGGTGACACTCTTGATAAGGGTGAAAAGCTTGATAATGAAGAACATTGGAGCATTCACCGTGAGCCACCTACATTCGAGGATCAGAGTCCTGTTGTTGAGATGCTTGAAACAGGTATCAAGGTTATCGATCTTCTTGCTCCTTATGCTAAGGGTGGTAAGGTCGGACTTTTCGGTGGTGCCGGTGTAGGTAAGACCGTTCTTATTCAGGAGCTTATCCACAACATCGCTACAGAGAGTGGTGGTTATTCCATCTTTACAGGTGTCGGAGAGCGTTCCCGTGAAGGTAATGACCTTTGGACAGAAATGGCTGAGTCAGGCGTTCTTGATAAGACAGCCTTAGTCTTTGGTCAGATGAACGAGCCACCAGGAGCACGTATGCGTGTTGCTGAGACAGGACTCACAATGGCAGAGTATTTCCGTGATGTTAAGAATCAGGATGTGCTTTTATTCATTGATAATATTTTCCGTTTCGTACAGGCAGGTTCTGAGGTTTCAGCCCTTCTTGGCCGTATGCCATCAGCTGTAGGTTATCAGCCTACACTTGCAAACGACTTAGGTGAGCTTCAGGAGAGAATCGCTTCTACAAAGAACGGTTCGATCACTTCAGTTCAGGCGGTTTATGTACCAGCCGACGATTTAACTGACCCAGCACCAGCTACTACATTCTCACACTTGGATGCTACAACAGTTCTTTCGCGTAAGATTGTTGAGCAGGGTATTTATCCAGCTGTTGATCCACTTGAGTCAACATCACGTATCCTTGAGCCAGATGTTGTTGGTGAGGAGCACTATGCAGTTGCTCGTGGCGTACAGGAAATTCTTCAGAAGTATAAAGAGCTTCAGGATATCATCGCCATCCTTGGTATGGAAGAGCTTTCAGACGAGGATAAGCTTACAGTATATCGTGCCCGTAAGGTACAGCGTTTCCTTTCACAGCCATTCTCAGTTGCTGAGAACTTCACAGGCGTAAAGGGGCAGTTCGTTACTGTAAAAGAGACAGTTCGTGGATTTAAGGCTATCTTAAATGGTGAGATGGATGAATATCCAGAGGCAGCATTCTTCAATGTAGGTACAATTGAAGATGTTAAGAAGAAGGCAGCAGACCTTGCAAAGGAGTAATCTATGGCATCTTTATTTAATCTTAAAATAATTGCCTGTGATGGAATCTTCTACGACGGCCCATGTGAGATATTAGTATTTCCAGGTTCCGATGGTGAGTATGCTATTCTTAATCATCACGAGGTATTTACCGGTATTGTGGAGATTGGTAACATCCGCTTCACAACAGGTGATGGCGAGAAGAGAAATGCTATTATTTCCGATGGACTTGTTACAGTTGAGCCAGATGGTTCCGTTGTAATAGTTGCATATTCATGTGAGCGTCCAGAGGATATTGATACCTTCCGTGCTCAGGAAGCGCTTGAGCGAGCACAGGAACAGCTTCAGCAGAGACAGAGTCGTATCGACTACCAGATTTCTACAAACAATATGGCTCGTGCTATGGCGCGACTTAAAGGCGCTGGAGCGAAGAATCTATACAAAATATAACGTTGAATATACCTTAAAAATACCTTAAAATGATAACTACTCGGAGTATGGGTAGTTATCATTTTTTTTGGGAGGAAATGGTATGATAAGGCAAGAGGAATATACATTTAATTCAGCCGATGGCCATTCGGTAATTCACTGTAGAAAATGGCTTCCAGAGGGTGAGCCAGTTGCAGTATTGCAGCTTGTCCATGGAATGCTTGAATATATTGAAAGATATGATGAGTTTGCTACATTTCTTGCAGAAAAGGGTTATGTAGTTGTTGGTCATGATCACATCGGTCATGGTCATTCTGTTACTAGTGAAGAAGAGCTTGGCGTTATGACTGGTGTTCATCCATCAGATGATATGGTGGAGGATATTTACACCCACTATTCAATGACAAGAAAAGCTTATCCATCTTTAAAATACTTTATTTTAGGACATTCTATGGGTTCATACATGGTTAGAAAGTTCCTTTCAGTAAAGTCTGCATATATCGAAGCTATGAGTGGCGCCATTATTATGGGTACTGGTCAGGAGTCAGCTGCTACATGTAATGGTGGCTTGGCAGTTATTAAGTTTATTTCTTTATTTAGAGGAAAGAATTATAGAAGTACTTTGGTAAGGGATATGAGTTATAGTGCCCCCTATAAAAAGTATGATTGTTATGGTAAGGATTATGGCAATTCATGGCTTACCAAGAATGTTGAAGAGGTAGAGAGATACTACCACGATAAATATTGTACATTCCTGTTTACAGTTAATGCCTATAAGGGATTGGCTGAGGCAGTTAAATATGTTGCCACTCCTGAGTGTGTTTCAAAGATGCGTTCAAGTATGCCGCTACTTGTGGTTTCAGGCGATTCTGATCCAGTTGGAAATCTTGGCGCAGGCACTACAGCTGCCTTCGAGGCTTTCAAGAAGGGCGGAATTAAGGATGCTACTTTGAAGCTCTATATGGGAGACAGACATGAAATCCTCCATGAGATGGATCGTCAGCAGGTTTTTGAGGACATCTATCACTGGTTGGAGACACATAGATAATTAATTTGGAGTATATATGGATTCACTGGAGCATTTAATTACAAGGTCAATAAAATCATATTACAAAAATAGGCTTTATGCTCCTATCATATTTTTAGTTATACTTCTGGCGTTAGCTGTGATTTTCCCGGTGCGATACATGCTGTTTCCGCGAAATTATTCAGCTGACAGCGTCAGTTTGTATCAACTCTATAACAATAAAGAGACTTATGGCAGATTCAAGATGTCTAATCTTTATTTTACAGGCTACACCAGCAAGTGGCTGGACAGAACCAGAGGATATTATTACTACACCATGCTTGGTCCAGAGTGTGTCATCGTTCTGTTAGATCCAGATACCTGTGAGCAGGGTGCACCTACAATAGAAGAGCTTACAGTTAAGGGCGAGGTTTTATATGAGTCAGAAGCTGCAAGATCCCTTCTTTCGAATTTGGCCAGAGATCTTAACTGGAGCGAGGATGGCATTATGTCCACTGTTTCCAGCTACACTATTTCAGAGCCAGATGCCACTGGATTTGTGTCAGAAGCCTTTGAGTTTTTCTATGTAGTATGCGGATTTTATAGTTTGATATCCATTATTATATATTGTCTTTTTATAGCTTTTCCTGTATTATCTGTTCCTGTCCAAAAGACCAGGGCTTATGGACGTCCAGCGGAGATTCTTGCTGAGGCAGAGGAAGAGCTTGCCACACTTCCACAGTTAGCAACTGAGGATATGTTCATTACTGAGCATTACTTCATTGAGACCAGCAGCTATGGCGTGGCTATTGTTCCTATTGATGCCATCATTTGGATTTATAAGTATTCTACTATGCACAAATTCCTATGGCATCACTTTTCAATCACCTACACTCTTTATATCACAGCGGCTAAGCGTCATTACATCAAGTGCCCTAAGAATATTAAGAGTGATATTGACGGTATCATGGACTACTTGGCAGAGGCTAATCATGATATTTTGGTGGGCTTCTCTGAGGAGAATCGTCTCAAGGTGGAAGAGATTCAGGACGATTTTGAAATTATTAGAAAGATATCAGGCTTTTTATCTAAGAGGGTATAGAAGATGGAAGCTTATACAAGCTTTGCCAGTGTATATGACAGATACATGGATAATGTACCTTACGATACATGGGCGGAAAATATAAAGACATTATTTGAAAAATACAATATGCCAATGGAGATAGTTTGCGACCTTGGCTGTGGCACTGGTCAGATTACCAGAAGGCTCAAGGCAGCAGGCTACGATATGATTGGCATTGATGTTTCCTATGATATGCTTATGGAGGCAATGACAGCTGAGGATTCCGAGGGGATCCTTTATCTATGTCAGGATATGCGCGAGTTCGAGCTGTATGGTACAGTTGGCGCAGTTGTCAGTCTCTGTGACAGTATTAATTATCTTCGTAATTACGAAGAGCTGCTTACAGTATGTAAGCTGGCAAACAATTATCTGGATCCAAAGGGGCTCTTTATTTTCGATGTAAAGACTGAGCATTTTTATCAGCAGCTTGGTAGTAGTACCATAGCTGAGAATCGTGAAGAAGGCAGCTTTATCTGGGAAAATGATTACGACCCTGAGACACGAGATAATGCATATTACCTTACGATTTATGAAGAGAATGAAGAAGGTACCTTCGACAGATATGAGGAGGAGCATCTTCAGCATGCATTTTCCATTGATGAAATCAAAGCAGCCATTAAAGAAAGTGGTTTAGAGCTTTTAGATATTTTAGATGTTGCCACTATGTCTGCACCGGCAGAGGATAGTGACAGGTTGTATTTTATAGCAAGAGAGGTAACAAAATAATGAGTGATTATATAGTTAGAGCAACAGCAGCAAACGATGCCATCCGTGCATTTGCAATTACAAGCAAGGATTTAGTTGAGGAGGCTCGCGAGCGCCACAACACTTCTCCAATAGTTACAGCAGCCCTTGGCCGTATGCTTTCAGCAGGCTCAATGATGGGTGTTATGCTTAAGGGAGAGGATGATTTAGTCACTCTTCAGATTCAGGGTTCTGGTCCAATGAAGGGTATCACAGTAACAGCAAACAGCAAGGGTGAGGTTAAGGGCTTCCCTAATGTTTCTGTTGTAGATTTACCTCCTAAGAACGGAAAGCTTGATGTAGGTGGTGCTATCGATCTTGGTATCATGCGAGTTATCAAGGATATGGGACTCAAGGAGCCATATGTTGGTACAGTAGAGCTTCAGACAGGTGAAATTGCAGAGGATCTTACATATTACTACGCAGTATCAGAGCAGATTCCATCCTCTGTAGGTCTTGGAGTTCTTATGAATAAAGACAATACTGTAAATTGTGCAGGTGGATTTATTATTCAGCTTATGCCTTTCACATCTGAGGAAGTTATTGCAAAGCTTGAGGAAAACCTTCAGACACTTCCATCTGTTACAGATATGCTTTCATCTGGAAAGACACCTGAGCAGATGCTTGAGACAGTTCTTGCAGGTCTTGATATCGATTTCAAGGAGACTTACGAGGTATGCTACAAGTGCGATTGCTCAAGAGACAGAGTTATTAAGAGTCTTGCTTCTCTTGGTAAGGAAGACATGGACGACATCATTGCGGATGGCAAGCCTGTTGAGGTAAGATGCCAGTTCTGTAATGAGGCTTATGAGTTCGCTATCGATGAATTAAAGAGCTTTAGGAAAAATTAATGATATATGTGGTTTTGCAGGACAAACTTTAGTATTTTTTACTTCTGTTTTTCCTGTAAACTAACACACGGAACAAGTATATACTTATTTATAGAGGAATATAGATAATGAGTGGAGTAAAGAGAAAAGTAAAAGCTCAAAAGAAAGCTCATAGATTTTATTTAGATAAGAAAACAATGCTTCGAATAGAAATTATTGCAGGCATTGTTTTATTTGTGTATTTGGCTGGAAGCGTTTTCTTCGAGAATCACTTCTATATTAGAAGCAAGGTTAACGGCGTTGGCGCCTCTTTTAGAACAGCAGAGGGTGCTTACGAAAAGATTCTTTCAAATGCAGATAAATACACTATCACTTTCATAAATGACGAAGGGGATGTTGTGAACGAGGTTAGTGCAGCAGACCTTGGAGTAGACGTTAATTATCAGGTTGAAGAGGTTCAGTATCTTCTGGATCAGCAGACTGGTATGAATTGGATTGGTCGTCTTTTTGTACCAGCAGAAAATTACACAAAAACAGGTAATGCCTACGATGAAGAAAAGGTTAAGAAGGTTGTTTCAAGCCTTGATTTTAGCCATCAGAAATCTACAAAGGAATCAGAAAATGCATACATCAAATTTGATGGTGACAAGTTTGTTATTGTAGATGAGGTTTACGGTGACGTAATCGATGCTGAGGGTGTAGAAGAGGCAATCATCTTCGCAGTAGAGAATCTTCAGACAAAGATTAATCTTTCAGATGGTACCTGCTATCACAAGCCAGCAGTTAAGGCTGAGGATGTTAATATTAATAAAGCCACAGCCCTTCTTAATAAATACATGGATGTTAATATTCACTATGATTTAGGTGAGGGTATCACAGAAGAGATTCCTACAGAGGTTAAGGCTAAGTTCTTCAAATGGGATGAGGACTTTAAGGTTGATTTTGATAGAGAAGCTATCGGTGAGTATGTTAATTCCATGGGCGATAAGTACAACACCTATGGAAAGAAGAAACAGTTCGTTACTACTGAGGGTGAAGAAATCGAAGTACCAGCAGGTTCATTTGGTTGGAGAATAGCCTATGATGGTGAGATTGATGCCATCATCGCTGATATAAAAGCAGGCCAGGATGTCACCAGAGATTTCACATATCTTTATCGTGGAACCAGCCATGGTGAAAAAGATTATGGTAATTCATATGTTGAGGTAAATCTTACAACTCAGCATGTATATGTTTATAAAGAGGGTGTCATGGTACTTGATACCAGTTGTGTATCCGGTAATGTATCAAAGGGACACGGCACCCACACAGGAGTTTATCCTATTGCCTACAAGCAGAAGGATGCTACTCTTAGAGGGGACAATTACGAATCACATGTTAATTTCTGGATGCCATTCAACTTAGGTGAAGGACTTCACGATGCTACTTGGCGTTCGAAGTTCGGTGGCACCATTTATAAGACTAGTGGTAGCCATGGATGTGTAAACCTTCCACTTTCACAGGCAGAGAAGATTTACGATATCGTTGAGGCAGGATGGCCAGTAATCGTATTTTACACAGGTGATACTGAGGAGGAGAACTTCCGTCTTCAGAATCCACAGATTGATGCTATGAATCTTATTGCTGATATCGAGTCAGTTACACTTGAATCAGAAGCAAAGATAGTAGCAGCAAGACAGAAATACGATTCACTTACTGAAGAGCAGAAAGCTCTTGTAACAAATTATCAGGACCTTGTTAACGCAGAGACTGTACTGCAGACATTAAAGGCACAGGCAGCAGAGACAGCAGAAGCAGCACCTACAGAGGGAGAAGTTGTAGATGGAAATGCAGTTATGGAATAACAACGTTAGAAAAGTTACACCTTACACACCAGGCGAACAGCCAAAAGTTAAAAACATCATTAAGCTTAATACAAATGAAAATCCATACCCACCAAGTCCTTTGGTGGGTAAAGCTATATCTGATGTTAGCATGGATTCACTTAGAAAATATCCGGATCCAGCCTGCTCGGTATTGATAAAAGCAATCGCTGATTATCATATGCAAGATGTCTCAAAGGTATTTGTAGGAGTTGGCTCAGACGATGTTCTGGCAATGAGCTTCCTTACATTTTTCAATTCGGACAAGCCAGTTTTATTCCCAGATATCACATATTCCTTCTATGATGTTTGGGCAGATTTATTTAGGATTCCTTATGTTCAGAAGCCACTTGATGATGCATTTAAAATTAAGGCGACCGATTATGAGGAGCAGTGCGGTGGAATAGTTATTCCAAATCCAAACGCACCAACAGGTGTGGCTGAGCCAGTAGAATTTTTTGAAAAGATAGTCGCGGCTCACCCAGAATGTGTAGTTATTATCGATGAGGCATATGTGGACTTTGGTTCAAAATCCTGCATCGATTTAACTGATAAATATGATAATGTGTTAGTAGTTCGCACATTCTCAAAATCAAGAGCTATGGCAGGCAACCGTATTGGTTACGCCATCGGTTCACCAGAATTGATAAAGTATTTGTCTGATTGCAAATTCTCTTTCAATTCCTACACCATGGATACTATCACCCTTGCAGCAGGCGTTGCTTCAATAGAGGATGATGAGTATTTCAAAGAAAAGGTTGATGCTGTTATAGCCACCAGAGAGTGGACCAAAAAGCAGCTTTCAGCAATGGGATTTACCTTCCCAGATTCAATGAGCAATTTTATTTTTGCAAAACATGAATCCGTAAATGCGGTACACATTTTTGAGGAGCTTAAAAAGAAGGGCATCTATGTCCGTCACTTCTCAAAGCCAGAGCGCATTGCAGATTACCTTCGTATCAGTATTGGTACAGAAGAGGAGATGCATACGCTAATAAATTCACTTAAGGAGATCATTTGATGAAGAACTATTTATACGTATTTTTTATTTCGATGGTACCACTTATAGAGCTTAGAGGTGCCATTCCAGCAGCATATTTCATCAAGGCAAATGACCCTACATTTAATTTGCTTACTGCTTACATTATTATTGCAATAGGAAATATGCTTCCAATGCCAATCATTTATTTCTTCGCCCGTAAGGTTCTTGAGTGGGGTAAGGATAAGCCAGTTATCGGTGGTTTCTTTACATTCTGCCTTGAAAAGGGTGAAAAGGGTGGACAGAAGCTTCAGGAAAAAGCAGGTCGTGGTCTTTTTGTAGCCCTTATGCTTTTTGTTGGTATTCCACTTCCAGGAACTGGCGGTTGGACAGGTACACTTGCTGCATCAATACTTGATATGGATTTCAAATCTACAATTCTTGCAGTTGTATGTGGTATTGCATTAGCAGGTTGTATTATCGGATTAGTTTGTGCATTAGGCCTTGGTGCTTACATAGGAGTGGCAGCTTAGTATGGATACAGCAAATATGTTAATAAACGTAGTTGCAATTTTATCAGGTTTATTTCTCTACATTGGTATTACAAATACAAAGTGGGGAAAGGAGCATGAAGGATATCAATATGCTATCATGCTTGGAACAATTCTCTGTGCGGTTTTAATAGGAGGATTTATCAGATGGCTGGTGTAAAAAGTTCTACAGCATGTGAATACTGCAACAACTTCGTCTGGGACGAAGAGGATGAGCAGTATTATTGCGAAATGGACATGGATGAGGACGATTATGTCCGTCTTGTTTCAGGACACTATAAGGAATGTCCATATTTCGTAGATGGGGATGAATATAAAGTTGTTAGACATCAGAACTAGTAAATGTGTTAGAATGAACTTAGTATGATTGAGGAGGGTAAGTTCATGGTTTTAAAACGTTTGGTAAAGGCGTGTGCTGCGCTAATGCTTTCAGCAGCACTTATGGTTTCAGCACCAATTTCAGCTAGTGCTGTTGGTATTCAGGGTATTGATGTATCTAAATATCAGGGAGCAATTAATTGGGCAGCAGTTGCCCAGTCAGGTGTTACTTATACTTTTATTAAGGTTGGTAGCACAAACAGTGGAATAGATCCATATTTTGCAGCGAATGTAAAGGGAGCTCAGGCAGCGGGTATTCGTACAGGTGTATATATTTATTCCTATGCTACATCTGTAGAGGCAGCTATTCAGGAGGCTCAGCTGGTAGTACAGTGGATTGAAGGATACAATATCAATTTCCCAGTAGCCTTCGATATTGAGGACAAGACTCAAAAGGGATTGGATGCTAACACATGTACAGCTATGGCAAATGCATTTGCAAGTGTTATCAATGCAGCTGGTTACACACCAATTCTTTACACATACACAAATTTCTATAAGGCACATTTCACATCTGCACTTGCTTGCGATAAGTGGATTGCACAGTATGCAGACCACAACGATATTGCAGGTTGGGCTATTTGGCAGTACTCTTCAGGCGGAGCAGTACCTGGTGTAAATGGTCGTGTAGATATGAACGTGGCAGTTAAGGATTACACTGCTTTCATTCCACAGGTTGGTTTGCTTGACCTTGGACAGGGCAATGTATTTTTCTTTAATAACTTCCGTAAGCAGTATGGTTGGGTAGACATTGCAGGAGTTAAATATCACACAGATCCTGCTACAGGTATTGTCACCACAGGCTGGTTTGCGGACGAGACTGGTGCATACTACTTCCTTCCAGGAGCAGCTAATGCAGTTACAGGTCTCAACACAATTGACAATGGAATTTATTACTTCAATGAGGCTGCACAGCTTCAGACAGGTTGGATAGAGCTTAGCGGAAACACATTCCTCTTCAATCCAGCTGAAAATGGTAAGCTTTACACAGGATGGTGGAACGATGCCGAAGGTGTTCGTTACTTAGATACTACAGACGGACATATGGTAAAGGGGCTTAATGCCATTGATAAGGATGTTTATTACTTCAATGAGAAGGGCTTCCTTCAGGTTGGCTGGGTTGTAATCGATAAGATTACATACATGTTCAATCCTCTTGATGGTGGTAAGTTATTCAAGGGTTGGTGGAAGGATGCTACTGGCGTTTACTACTTAGATCCTACAGATGCTCACCGTGTATCAGGTCTTACAGCTATCGATGGAGCAGTATATTACTTCAACGAGCAGGGTCAGATGCAGATTGGCGTTATTAAGGTCAACGGAGCAACCTACTTCTTCGGAGCTGACGGTAAGATGCAGACAGGAATGCAGACTATCGGAGATGGAATCTTCTACTTCGGTGAAGACGGAGCGATGGTTACAGGTACCTTCGCTACAAAGGATGGCATCTACTATGCAGGCAAGGATGGCAAGCTTGTATTCAATCAGGTTGTCACACTTGATAAGAAGCCATATCTCTTTGGAGCAGATGGCAAGCTCGTAATCAACCAGCTTGTACAGGTTGGCAACATGTACTATCAGACAGACGAAGCAGGTATCGTAACAGCTCAGGCTCCAGCAACACCAGCACCTGCAAAATAATTAAAAAATTAATGGCTGTGGAGATTTTCCACAGCCATTTTTTTATTTCTTTCCAGTGTATTTCTCTTCGCAGTATTTGCAGCGATATACCTCGTTTTCTTCGTCGGTTAATACGAAGATTTGGTCGAGGCCCTGCTCTACGGTGCTGATGCAACGAGGGTTCTTGCAGGAGATTACGTTCTTGATTTCTTTTGGAAGCGCAAGCTTACGCTTTTCCACGATGGCATCATCCTTGATAATGTTGCAGGTGATGTTGTGGTCGATGAAACCAAGGATATCTAAATCAACGCGCTCGATAGGGCATTCGATTTTGATGATGTCCTTACGACCCATCTTGTTAGATTTGGCATTCATAATCATGGCCACGGTGCAGTCACAACCAAGATTGCCAAGCTGAAGATCATTGTATATTGTCATGGATTCGCCAGCCTTGATGTGGTCAAGTACGAATCCCTGATGAATTCCAGAAATATTAAGCATTTGTATTCCCTCCCTATACTAATTCAAGAAGCGTCAGTATCAGCGCCATTCTGATGAATACACCGTACTTAGCCTGGGTAAAGTACATTGCTCTTGGGTCGTCGTCCACATCAACAGAGATTTCGTTTACTCGTGGAAGTGGATGAAGAACCATCATATCTTTCTTGGCAAGACGCATCTTCTCAGGAGTGAGAATGAAGAAATCCTTCAAGCGAATGTAATCTTCTTCGTTGAAGAAACGCTCACGCTGAACTCTTGTCATGTAGAGGATGTCCAGCTCGCCCATAACATCATCTAAGGAATCGACTTCCTTGTACTCGTATCCATTTTTATCAAGTACATCCTCACGAATATACTCTGGAACACGAAGTTCCTCTGGTGAGATAAGAACAAATTTAATTCCCGGATAACGAACAAGTGCATTGATAAGAGAGTGCACTGTACGGCCGAATTTTAAATCACCACAAAGTCCGATAGTAAGGTCTTTGATTTCGCCACGTAAAGAGCGAATGGTAAATAAATCTGTAAGTGTTTGTGTGGGATGTTGATGACCACCATCACCGGCATTAATAACGGGAATAAGAGATCGCTGAGAAGCGACGAGTGGAGCGCCTTCCTTTGGATGACGCATAGCGCAGATGTCTGCGTAAGAAGAAATAACACGAATAGTATCAGAAACACTTTCGCCTTTTGATGCTGATGAAGAATCAGCTGAAGAAAAACCAAGTACAGAACCACCAAGATTAAGCATGGCAGCTTCAAAAGAAAGTCTTGTACGGGTGCTTGGTTCATAGAAGCATGTAGCTAGCTTTTTGCCGTGGCATTTCTCGCTGTACGAGCTTGGATGAGCTTTAATATCATCTGCCAGGTCCATAAGCTGCTCTAGCTCCTCTCTGGTAAAGTCCAGAGGGCTCATTAGATGACGCATATGTATCCTCCCTGATAATGAATGATTGTTTTCAAATCAATTTATTCTACCATATTGAATTCAAAATAAAACCCTTTTATGCTAAAATATTTTTTATGAAATACGCAGACGTTATTATTGATATCTCTCACGAGAGATTGGATAAAACATTTGAATATATAATTCCAGATGAGTTGGAAGAGCAGGTTACAGAAGGGGTACAGGTAGTTATTCCCTTCGGTCAGGGAAATCGTGCTATCACAGGCTATGTGGTAGATTGCCATGACAAGCCAGGTTTCGATGTCACTAAGCTGAAGCCTATTGCGAGAGTTGTAAAGGACAGTATCGCCATAGAGTCTCAGCTTATTTCTTTGGCTGCCTTTTTAAAACGTAATTACGGCAGCACAATGAATCAGGCGCTTAAGACTGTCATTCCTATTAAGAAAAAAGAGAATGAGAAGATGAAGAAGGAAATCGCTCTTGCAATCTCTTTGGAGCAGGCGAAGATTGAGCTTAATGAACTCATGGCCAAGCCACGTCACGCCCTTGGTAAGGAACGACTCTTAAGAGAGCTTCTGGAAGTAGACACTCTCGACTGGGAGCTTGCCACAAAAAAGCTTCAGGTTCCTACAGCAAACATTCGTGATTTGGAAAAGAAGGGGATTATCCACATAGAATCGGTGAGAACCTTCCGTAATCCACATCTTAATAAAGATGCTAACAGAAAGCAGATTACTCTTAATGAAGAACAGGAAGCTGCGGCAGAGCAGATAAAGGCAGATATTGATACAGGACGCCGCAAGACATATCTTATCCATGGTGTCACAGGCTCAGGTAAAACAGAAGTATACATGGATGTTATGGAGCATGTGATTAACATGGGGCAGCAGGTTATCGTGTTGATTCCTGAAATTGCGCTTACCTATCAGACGGTCATGCGTTTCTACACCCGTTTTGGTGATAAGGTCAGCATTCTGAATAGCCGAATGTCTCCTGGCGAGCGTTTCGATCAGTTTGAACGTGCCAAATCAGGCGAGATTAGTATAATGGTAGGACCACGTTCTGCTTTGTTCACACCTTTTGCAAATCTTGGTCTTATTATCATAGACGAGGAACATGAGCCAAGCTATAAATCAGAAGTCATTCCTAGATATCATGCCAGAGAGACAGCGGTGTATCGCGCAAAGCTTTCGGGGGCTACAGTAATTTTGGGTTCAGCCACACCAAGCCTTGAGGCATATAGCAGAGCCACATCAGGAGAGTATCAGCTAATTACTCTTCACAATAGAGCTATGGGGCAGGATATGGCCAGCTGCGAGATTGTAGATCTTAGAGCAGAGCTGCAGTCTGGTAATCGCTCCATGATTAGCCGCAGGCTGAAGGAGCTCATGGCTGACAGATTAAGCAAAAATCAGCAAATCATGCTGTTTTTAAATAGAAGAGGCCTTATGGGCTTCGTTTCTTGTAGGGCTTGTGGTCATGTGTTAAAATGTCCACATTGCGATGTTGCCCTGCATTTGCACAATGGCGGTATTATGAAGTGCCACTATTGTGGATTTACTACCAAGGCAGAAAAGACTTGTCCTAGCTGCGGCAGTAAATACATCGGCAGTTTCAAGGCTGGTACTCAGCGCTTAGAGGAGATTGTAAAAGAATCCTTCCCACAGGCCAGAGTACTTCGTATGGATGCTGACACCACCTCAGGTAAGAATGGTCATGAGGAGATTTTGGCAGCCTTTGCAGCCCACGAAGCAGATGTGCTTATCGGCACACAGATGATTGTTAAGGGCCATGATTTTGCCAATGTTACATTGGTAGGAATCATCGCAGCAGATATTTCTTTGAATGAGTCTGATTTCCACAGTGGAGAGCGTACCTTCCAGCTACTTACACAGGCGGTAGGACGTGCAGGCCGTGGTGTCGAGCCAGGTATCGCTGTCATTCAGACATATCAGCCAGAGAACTATGCTGTAGTATCATCAGCAAATCAGGATTATGACAGCTTCTATTCACAGGAGATTGCCTACAGAAGACTTCTGTCATATCCACCATGCTCACACATGCTTGGTATTCAGGTGAGCTGCGACAAGCAAAAGGATGCCTATGGTCAGGCTGATGTTCTGGCGGACCTGATTAGACGGACCGACCCTGAAATTGTTATAATGGGTCCAGAGGATGCCTATATCGGAAAGCTCAAGGATGTTTACCGCAGGGTAATATATCTCAGGGCAGATGATTATGACAGGCTTGTCCGAATTAAAGATGCAATCGATAAATTTTTATTGGAGCAAAAGCAATATCGAAATACCAGTACATGGTTCGATTTTGATCCAATCAATACTTTGTAAATGTGTTTTATAGAAAGGAAATAAAATGGCAGTTTTAGACATTAGAGAATATGGTAAGGATGATGTCCTTTTAAAAACATGTAAGCCTGTAAAGGAGCTTACTCCAAAGCTTAAGACATTAATCGAGGATATGTACGACACAATGTATGATGCAGACGGTGTTGGTCTTGCAGCACCTCAGGTAGGCGTACTTCGTCGTATCTGTGTTATCGATATCGGTGAGGGTCCTGTTACTCTCATCAACCCAGTAGTTCTTGAGACATCAGGCGAGCAGACAGGTAACGAGGGTTGCCTTTCGGTTCCAGGAAAGACTGGCGTTGTTACTCGTCCTAATTACGCAAAGGTTAAGGCTCTTAATGAAGATATGGAAGAGTACATTATCGAGGGAGAGGAGCTTATGGCTCGTGCACTTCTTCACGAGATTGATCATCTTGACGGCCACATCTACACAGAAAAGGTAGAGGGCGAGCTTTACGATGTGGAAGATTTAATGGAAGAAATCGAGGATGAAGAGGAGTAATTAATGAAGGTTGTTTTCATGGGTACACCGGATTTTGCGGTGGAGACTTTAAAAGCAATATACGAGGCTGGGCACGAGGTTATTCTTGCTGTGTCTCAGCCGGATAAGCCAAAGGGACGTAGCGGAAAGCTTCAGCCTACTCCTGTTAAGGAGTTTGCTATGGAGCATGATATCCCAGTATATCAGCCAGTGAAAATCAGAGCAGAGGAGTCTGTTGAGGAACTTCGTAAATACGAAGCAGATGTTTTCGTGGTAGCTGCCTTTGGACAGATTTTACCAAAGGTAATTCTTGATATGCCACGTCTCGGTTGTGTAAATGTTCATGGCTCACTTCTTCCAAAATACCGTGGTGCAGCACCTATTCAGTGGGCAGTTATCAACGGTGAAAAGGTATCTGGAAACACTACAATGCTTATGGGGCCAGGACTTGATGATGGAGATATGCTTCTCAAGTCTGAGATAGAATTGGCTGCAGACGAAACAGGCGGAAGCCTTTTTGACAAGCTTGCATTAGATGGTGGTAAGCTTGCAGTAAAGACTATCGAAGCTTTAGACCGTGGAGAAATCACTCCTATTCCTCAGGATGAATCACAGGCTACTCACGTAGGTATGATTTCCAAGGATATGGGAAATATCGACTGGACAAAGACAGCAGTAGAAATCGAGCGTCTTATCCGTGGTCTTAATCCATGGCCATCAGCCTTTACTTTTGTAGATGGAAAGCAGATCAAGCTTTGGAAAGCTACAGTAGTAGAAAAGTCTGGCGAGCCAGGCACTATCATAGATGTAAATAAAAACGGATTTATCGTAGCCTGCGGAGAGGGAGCTCTTGAGATAAACGAGCTTCAGCTTGAAGGTAAGAAGCGTATGGCATCAGGAGATTTCCTTAGAGGCTATAGCTTAGAAGCAGGTAAGAGGTTTGTAAATGGCAGGGATTAATTTAAGAGAAATCGCCATGGAGACTGTCATTGAGATTCTTGAAAATGGTCAGTTCTCTCATATCTATCTAAAGGCAGTTTTAGATAAATATGGGTATCTTGAGAAGAACGAGAGAGCCTTTTTGAATCGTCTTGTTAATGGAACAGTAGAACGTAAGCTTCAGCTGGATTACATTATCGACAGCTTCTCCAAAACAAAAGTAAAAAAGATGAAGCCTCTCATTCGCACCATAATGCGTCTGGGAGTTTATGAGATTTATTACATGGATGCAGTTCCAGATTCTGCTACCTGCAACGAATACGTTAAGCTTGCCAAAAAGCGTGGCTTCGCAGGACTTTCAGGATTTGTTAATGGCGTCCTTAGAAACATCGCCAGAGAGAAATCCCACATGGAGTTCAAGGAATTGTGGATAAAGTACTCTATGCCACAGTGGATTGTTGATAAATGGATTGCAGACTATGGCAAGGAGCAGACAGAAGAAATACTTAAGGGCTTCCTTGAGCCAGAGGAGCTTTGTATCAGAGTTAATCTCAATAAGATTTCCCGTGAGGATTTGGCAGAGCAGCTTAAGGGACAGGGAATCACTGTTCGTATATGCGATACAGTTGAAAGTGCATGCTATATTTCAGATTATGATTCTTTGACAGCAATACCTGAGTTCAACGAAGGACTGTTTTATGTTCAGGATTATTCCTCACAGAGGGTTCCTTACATGGCAGGAGTTGCAGCAGGTCAGCAGGTAATTGATGTTTGTGCTGCGCCTGGAGGAAAGGCACTTCATTGTGGAGAGCTGGTAGCGGATGGTTCAGTCCTAGCCCGAGATCTTACAGATCAGAAGGTGGCATTGATTCAGGAAAACATTAACAGAACTGGAGCTACAAATGTGAAAGCCCAGCAGTGGGATGCCACAGTTTTAGATGAAGATTCAATTCGTAAATACGATACTGTAATTGCGGATTTGCCATGTTCAGGTCTTGGCATTATCAGAAAGAAGCCAGATATTAAATACAATCAGACAGAAGAATCACTATCTGAGCTTACAAAGCTTCAGAGTCAGATTCTTGATACAGTTTGTCAGTATGTGAAGGATGGCGGTACACTTTGCTACAGCACCTGCACAATTAATAAAGATGAAAATGAAAATCAGGTGGAAAACTTCCTGTCATCACATTCGGAATTTACAATCGAAAAGATGACTCAGCTTTTCCCTGACAAAGAACACGATGGATTTTTTATATGTGTAATGAAAAAGAATTAACCGATATTCGGTCACTTAATTTAACAGAGCTTACAGACTATGTAACAACAGAGCTGGGAGAGCCAAAGTTCAGAGCAAAACAGCTTTATGAATGGATGCATCAGCATCTGGCTTTAGACTATGATGAGATGAAAAACATCCCAAAGTCTTTAAAAGAAAAGCTTCAAGCCAACTGCAATTATCATCCTCTTAAGAAGATAGATATGCAGGTTTCCAAAATCGATGGCACTCGTAAGTACTTGTTTGAGCTTTACGATGGCCAGATGGTGGAAAGCGTTTGGATGAGCTACAAGCATGGTAATTCTGTATGCATCAGCTCCCAGGTTGGTTGTAAGATGGGCTGCCGTTTCTGTGCATCTACTCTCGATGGATGGGTTAGAAATCTTACTCCGTCAGAGATGCTTGGACAGATTTATGCTATCCAGAAAGACACTGGAGAGCGTGTATCCAACCTTGTTGTTATGGGTACTGGTGAGCCTATGGACAACTATGACAACATAGTTAAGTTTGTCCGTCTGCTTTCAGATGAGAACGGCCTTAATATTTCACAGAGAAATATTACTGTTAGTACATGCGGTATTGTTCCACGCATCAAGCAGCTGGCAGAGGAGGATTTGACAATCACTCTTGCGATTTCTCTTCATGCGCCAAATCAGCAAAAGAGAGCAGAGCTTATGCCAGTAGCTAATAAATATGAGATTCATGAGCTTATTGATGCCTGTGAATACTATTTCAATAAGACCGGACGCCGTATCACCTTTGAGTATTCATTGGTGGGGGGAGTCAATGACAGAGATGAAGATGCAGCTGAATTAGGACAGCTTATTGGTCATTTAAATTGTCATGTAAATCTTATTCCGGTTAACCCTATTAAGGAGCGTGATTTCGTTAGTCCTTCAATGGACAGAGCTTACGCCTTCCAAAAAAAGATTGAAAAATATGTCAATAATGCTACTATTAGAAGGGAAATGGGTCGCGATATAGACGGGGCCTGTGGACAACTTAGAAAGAGGCATTCAGATGCCTTGAAAGGGAATAATTAATGATAAGTTACAAGATAACTGATGTTGGCATGAAACGAAAAGTCAACCAGGACACCGTTTATGCCAATGACAGTGGAGTTGGCAATTTACCAAATCTTTATATAGTCGCCGACGGTATGGGTGGAGAATTAGCAGGTGATTATGCCTCTGCCAAATGCGTCGAGATTGTCGTAGATGGTGTCACAACTTCCAAAGAGTCAGAGCCTGTAAAAATTCTTGAGCAGGCAATTCAATCAGCAAATCAAATAATATATCACGAGTCCAAAAGTGATTCTTCCAAAGCTGGAATGGGCACTACCCTTGTTCTAGGCACTTTCATTGATGGGCATCTTTATGTTGCCAATGTGGGTGACAGTCGTCTTTATGTTGCTACTGCCACAAAGCTTTTGCAGATCACTAAGGATCATTCTGTGGTTGCAGAGCTTGTTCGTACAGGAGAGCTGGATGAGGATGATGCTCGCACTGATAAGCGTAAGAATATGATTACCAGAGCCATCGGTGCAGAAGAAAAAATCAATCCAGATTATTTCGACGTAATCCTTAAGGGTGGAGAAAAGGTTCTGCTCTGTTCTGATGGTCTTACAAATATGGTTGAGGATAATGAGATATATTCAGTCATAACAAACTCAGATACTCTTGAGGCCAGAGCAAAGGAATTAATCAAACGAGCTAATAGTAATGGTGGTAAGGATAATATTTCGGTTATTGTTATAGAATAGATATCGAGTAGAAGGAGAATACATGATTACACAAGGCGTATTTATAGCAGATAGATATGAAATTATAGATAAGGTTGGTTCAGGCGGAATGTCTGATGTATATCGCGCAAAGGATCACATCCTTGGCCGCGAGGTAGCTATTAAGATTTTAAAGCCAGAGTTTTCCGAGGATGCTACATTTGTTGCAAAGTTTAGAACAGAGGCTCAGTCAGCAGCTGGTCTTGAGCATCCAAATATCGTAAATATATATGATGTAGGTTCAGAGAATGGTTTATACTTCATCGTTATGGAGTATGTTGAAGGTATCACTCTTAAGACTTATATCGAGAAGAAGGGACAGCTTAATTTCAAGGAAGCTATCTCTATCGCTATTCAGGTTGGCCGTGGTATTGAGGCTGCTCATCAGAAGGGTATCATTCACCGTGACATTAAGCCACAGAATATTATCATTTCTACAGAGGGTAAGGTTAAGGTTACAGACTTTGGTATTGCCCGCGCAGCAAGCTCTAACACAATCCATGCAGATGTTATGGGTTCTGTTCACTATTCATCACCTGAGCAGGCTAGAAATGGTTTTGTAGATGGCAAGAGCGATATCTATTCACTTGGTATCGTTATGTATGAGATGGTTACAGGACGTGTACCATTTGATGGAGACAACACTGTAGCTATTGCTATTCAGCATCTTCAGGAGGAGATGGTGGCGCCTAGCGCATATGCACCAGACCTTCCTATTTCACTTGAGAAGATTATCCTTAAGGCTACCATGAAGAAGGCAGACAGACGTTATGCCACTATTTCAGATATGCTTATGGATTTAAAGAAGGCACTTGTTAGTCCTAACGAGGATTTCGTTACTATCGTAGAGTCAGACCTTGGTCAGACACGTGTCATGCACAAGGTTACTCCTGAGCAGGAGGAGAGTCTTACAAAGCGTGCAGCAGAGGCTCTTACCTTTAATGATGATTACGATGACGAGTACTATGATGATGAGTACTACGATGACGAATATTATGATGACGACTACGATGATGAGGAAGAGGAAGATTCAAAGATGGATCGAATCCTTACAATCTCAGGTATCGTTGCAGCAGTAGCTATCGTTGCTATCGTGGTAGCTATTGTAGGAAACGTTGTTGGTCTCTTTAACTTCGGTTCAAAGAAGGTTAAGATGATTAACGTTGTTGGTACTCAGTACGAGGAGGCTCTTCAGCAGCTTGAGGGTATTGGTCTTACAGATAAGAATGTAGTAGTTTCTTATGAGGACAATGGCAGTGATGTAGCCGATGGCATCATCACAGAGCAGTCTGTTCCAGAGGGCAAGGAGTTCTCACTTAGCGATACACTTCGCCTTACAGTTGAGGGTTCTGATGGTTCTTCAGATTCAGGTAAGTCAGATTCAGGTAAGTCAGATTCAAGTAGCTCATCAAGTGAAGGAACAGTTTCAGTTCCAAGCGTTGTTGGAATGACACAGGCAGATGCTACACAGACACTTAGCAACTCTCAGATTATTGTCACAAGCACAACACAGGAATTCTCTGATGAAATTGCCAGTGGTTCTGTTATCAGCCAGTCTATCGAGGCAGGCGAGACAGTAACACCAAATACAAGCATTACTCTTGTAATCAGCAAGGGCAAGGAAGAGGTTACATACAGCTACAGCATTCCAAATCCATATGACGGTGAGTGTACATATGAGATTGCTGAGCTTGGTAAGTCAGGTACAATACCAAAGAATGGTTCTATCAACATCTCAGAGGTAAAGGTTGATACACTTACTGTGACACTTACATACACTCCTTTATATCTTTCAGGTGATGGAACTATGCAGCCAAACCCTAATGCAAAGGAAACATCAACACAGACTGTTAAGGGAACAGCAAACTAATATATGACAGGAAAGATTATTAAAGGTATCGCTGGATTCTACTACGTTCAGGTAGAATCCGGCGTATATGAGTGCAAGGCCAAGGGCGCCTTCAGAAAAGATAAAATAAAGCCTCTTGTAGGGGACGACGTGGAAATCGACGTTATTTCAGAAGAGGAAATGACGGGCAATGTTATCAGCATTCTGCCAAGAAAGTCTGAGCTTATCAGACCTGCCGTGGCGAATGTAGATCAGGCATTGCTCATTTTTGCTACTAAAAGCCCTGAGCCTAATCTCAATCTTTTAGATAGATTTTTATGTATGATGGAGGAGCAGGAGCTTCCTATTATCATATGTTTCAACAAGGACGATTTGGCTGATGAAGGTTTTCAACAGCAGATGCGAGATACCTACGAGCCTGCTGGCTACAAAGTAATCTTTACTTCCGCAAAGGAAGAAGCAGGCATCGATGCCATTAAAGAGATTTTAAAGGGAAAGACTTCCACTGTTGCTGGTCCATCCGGCGTAGGAAAGAGTTCCATTGTAAATATCCTTACCGAAGGTCAGGTTATGGAGACTGGAGAGGTTTCAGAGAAAATCGGAAGAGGCAAGCACACCACAAGACATTCAGAGTTGTTATATCTTGGGGATGATACCTACATTATGGATACCCCAGGATTTTCATCACTGTTTGTACCAAGGGTGGAGCCGGTGGATTTATACACGCTATTCCCTGAGTTTATAGAGCCTGCTGGAAATTGTAGATTTACAGGCTGTGCTCATCACAAGGAGCCTGACTGCGGAGTCAAAGCTGCTGTGGAGACAGGAGAGATTGCAGCCAGCAGATACGAAAACTATCTACAGATTTACTCTGAGATGGTTGAGCAACAAAATAATAAATATCGATAGGAGAAGGCTATGGAAAAATGTCTTGCACCCTCAATTTTATCTGCGGATTTTGGAATACTTAAGGAGCAATTAGAGCTTATTGATGAGGCAGGCGCCCAGTACGTTCATTTTGACGTAATGGACGGTATGTTTGTTCCAAGCATCAGCTTTGGACTTCCTGTTCTTCGCTCTATTCGTAACTATACCGACAGACTTTTTGATGTACATCTTATGATTATGGATCCAGAGCGCTACATTAAGGATTTTGTTGATGCAGGAGCTGATATTATCACAGTTCATGCAGAGGCATGTAAGCATTTGGATGCAACAATAGATTTAATCAAAAAATCAGGAGTGATGGCAGGTGTTGCTATCAATCCAGCCACTCCACTTACAGAGATTATGCATGTTCTTGAAAAGGTGGATATGGTTCTTATCATGACAGTTAACCCAGGCTTTGGTGGACAAAGTCTCATTCCTTATACAATAGATAAGGTAAGAGAACTTTCTGTTATGGCCCGCCAGAGAAAGCTGAAAATTGATATAGAAGTAGATGGTGGTATAAACGATGACACCATCGAGGATGTTTTAGAGGCTGGTGCCAATATTATAGTTGCAGGCTCAGCTGTATTTAACGGTGATGTTAAAGCCAACGCAGAGAGATTATTGGAGAAAATGCAGTGATTGTAGTTATAGTTGCCGGTGGTAGTATTGATGAAAAGTTTACAGGAGGATTCATTGAGGATTTAGATGAGTCCTCCTTATTTTTGATTGCATGTGACAAGGGTTATGAGGCTTGTGAACGCATGGGCTTTAAGCCTGACATTCTGATAGGAGATTTTGATTCTGCATCGTCAGATGTTAGCAGAAGGGCAGAAAAAGCTGGAGTACAGGTGATAACACTTAATCCTGTAAAGGATGACACTGATACTGAGGCAGCCCTGGATTTGGCCATAGAAAGGACTACTGAGGAGGACGAGATTTTCCTTCTTGGAGTTACTGGAACGAGGCTTGATCATGTTCTTGGCAATATCAGTCTTGTTGGAAAGGGCTTGAAAGCAGGCAGAGTGGTTACAATGCTGGATTCCCACAATTCCCTTCAGATGATTCAGCCAGGTGAGACTTATGTGGTTGAAAAGGGTTATGAATTCGGAAAGTACATTTCCGTATTTCCGTATATGGGACCAGTGAAAGGTCTTAATATGACTGGATTTAAATATCCTGTAAAAGATGGAGAAATCCAGGGATTTAGTACCCTCACAGTCAGCAATGAGCTGTTAGAGGATGAGGGCGAAATCAGTATAGAAGAGGGAACTTTGATTGTTATTGAGTCTTTGGATTAAATGACATTGGGTTATATATTATGGACATTAGAAAATTTGTGAGAGGCTTATTTCAAAGAAAGATGGTTGTATTACTAGTTGCGATAGTTTTACTTTTTGTTGTGCTTTTTAATTCAGGTATGTTTGGCGGGAAGGATATCAGAGTTCGTATTACCTGCGCTGGAGACAGCCTTACCTACGGCAGTGGAGTATTGAAATCCAGAGAGATAGACAGTTATCCTTCGCAACTTCAGGTAAAGCTGGGAACTGGTTATTTGGTATCTAATTACGGTCTTAGAAATGCCACAGCAGCATCTACAGGAGATTTGCCTTATGTGGAGTCTGAGCAGTATAAGGAGTCGTTAGATTCAAATCCTGATATTGTTATCCTGATGCTTGGTACAAATGATACTAAAGTTGATAACTGGAATCCATCAGATTACCGTGAAGGATTGTTGAGCATTGTTAAAACATATCAAAATCTTAAATCAAAGCCTGTCGTATACCTTATGAGAAGTCCTTATTGCTTCCCAATAGAAGGTAATGAACATGCGGAATACCAGGTTCAGGAAAACATTGTTAATGGAGAACTGGGTGATATTATTTCCGAAGTGGCAGCAGAGACTGGTGTGACTATGATAGATTTAAAGGCTGTAACAGAGGGAAAGGAATACCTGTATACTGACGGAATTCATTTTACTGCTGAAGGTTATGATTTGATTTCAGATACAGTATATGATGAGATAAAGAAAGAAGTTAAGGAAGAAAAATAAGAAAAATTAATGAACCCCATTGACATATAATGTTGATGGGGTTATATTTATATCAACATATGAACAATCATTCAAATGTTCAAACGAGGAGGAAATATAAGATGAAGAAAACATACAAGATTGAAGTTGATTGCGCTAACTGTGCAAATAAGATGGAGCAGGCTGCTAAGGATACAGCAGGGGTTGCAGACGCATCTGTAAACTTTATGGCACTTAAGATGAGCGTAGAGTTCGAGGAAGGCGCAGATGTAAAGGCAGTTATGGCAGAGGTTCTTAAGAATTGTAAGAAGGTTGAGGACGACTGCGAAATATTTTTATAAGAAGTAGGTGATGGCATGACTAAGAAGCAGAAGAAAGTTTTATATAGAATAATAATTGCAGCAGTTTTGATGGTGGCTCTGTTGCTTCTACCACTTGAGGAAGGAAGCATCATCAGATTTGTGCTGTTTTTGGTTCCATATTTTGTAATAGGTTACGACATATTGCAGAAGGCCTTTAAGGGCATCAGAAATAAGCAGGTCTTTGATGAGAATTTCCTTATGGCAGTAGCTACTGTTGGTGCTATGGCTCTTGGCGAGTACACCGAGGGTGTTGCAGTTATGTTGTTCTATCAGATTGGAGAACTGTTTCAATCATATGCCATTGGAAAGAGCCGAAGAAATATTTCAGCCCTTATGGATATCAGACCTGATTATGCAAATTTAAAGCAGAATGGTGAGCTTGTTCAGGTTGATCCAGATGAAGTTGAAATAGGAAGCGAGATAGTAGTTCAGCCTGGCGAGAAGATACCTATCGATGGCGTTGTAATCGATGGCTCAGCCAGCCTCGACACTGCTGCTCTCACAGGTGAGAGCGTGCCTAGAAGCGCTAAGGTTGGAGATGAGGTAATATCTGGCTGTATTAACATGTCAGGTGTACTTACAATCCGTACTACAAAAGAGTTTGGAGAATCTACAGCTTCTAAGATTTTGGATTTGGTGGAGAATGCTTCATCAAAGAAGTCAAAGCCAGAGAATTTCATTTCAAGATTTGCAAGAGTCTACACGCCAGTTGTTTGTTATTCAGCCTTGGCACTTGCAGTTTTACCACCAGTAATCAGACTTATTATTGGTATGGACCCACTTTGGACACAGTGGATTTACAGAGCACTTACTTTCCTGGTAATAAGCTGTCCATGTGCACTTGTAATTAGTATTCCACTTACCTTCTTTGCGGGAATCGGTGGTGCCAGCCACGCAGGTGTTCTTGTTAAGGGTTCTAATTATCTGGATTTATTATCACGTGCTAAATACGTTGTAATGGATAAGACTGGTACCCTTACAGAAGGAGTATTTCAGGTTACAAAGATTGTGCCATCAGATATTTCTGAAAATGAGCTATTAGAGAAGACAGCTATGGCAGAGGTATTTTCAAATCATCCTATTTCAAAGAGCCTTAAAGAGGCTTATGGCAAGCCAATTGATTCATCTAAGGTTGTAGATGTTCAGGAGGTTGCAGGAGCTGGAATTAAGGCTAATGTGGACGGTGTTGATGTAGCAGCAGGTAATGAAAAGCTTATGACAGCTCTTGGTCTTTCTATTAATAATGTGAAAGAACCTGGTACTGTTATTCATGTTGCTATTGCTGGACAGTATAAGGGATATATTCTTATCTCAGATAAGCTTAAGGCTACTTCTAAGGATGCTATTAAGGCATTAAAGAAAGCAGGCGTGAGAAAGACTGTTATGCTTACAGGAGACAGTAAGCAGGTTGCAGATATTGTTGCAGCAGATTTAGGACTTGATCAGGTGTATTCAGAGCTTCTTCCAGCTGATAAGGTAACAAAGGTGGAAGAGCTGTTAGAATTCAAGCAGCCAAAGGAACAGTTGATTTTCGTTGGAGATGGAATCAATGATGCTCCAGTATTGTCTAGAGCAGATATTGGCGTTGCAATGGGCGCATTAGGCTCAGATGCGGCTATAGAGGCTGCTGATATTGTTCTTATGGATGACGACCCAAAGAAGATTGCAAAGGCTATTGGTATTGCACGTAAGTGTATGAGAATAGTCTATGAGAATATATATTTTGCAATTGGAATCAAGGTAGGCTGTCTTATCCTTGGAGCCTTTGGTATTGCCAACATGTGGTTTGCAATTTTTGCAGATGTTGGAGTTATGGTTATTGCAGTATTGAATGCAATTAGAGCATTAAGAGTGAAGTAAACTGTGTTATAGTATTACTATAATATTTGAAATGGAGTATAGATATGGGAAAACATGTAGAGTGTTGTGAAGAACATTGTGTTCATAAAAATTTAGTAGATAAGGTATTAACAGAACTACCAGATGAGGATGCTCTATATGATTTGGCTGAGCTTTTTAAGGTATTTGGAGATAGCACAAGAGTTAGAATCCTTGTTGCTTTATTCGAGGCAGAGCTTTGCGTATGTGATATATCAGAGAGCCTTGGAATGACTCAGTCTGCAGTGTCACATCAGCTCCAGATTCTTCGCACAAATAAGCTTGTAAAAAGCCGCCGCGAAGGCAAGCAGATATACTACAGCCTTGCTGACGAACACGTGGTAACTATAATCGCGCAGGGTCTATCGCATATACTCGAGTAGACATAACGTTTAATAGGAGATATAGCTAGCAGGTAGCTATCAATCTCTATGTGTTACTTAAGCGATGCATTCTTCTGCAGAGCGTAGTAACATCATAGGATTGATAGCGTAACCTTCGGGCTTATAGAAGTTGTCGGAATTTCAGAAACTTCATGTTAAAATCTAACAATTAAATTTGAAAAAAGTTGTTGACATTAACGCTATTCTCCTATATACTTCTTTTTGTTCGCGAGAGAGATACGCATGAGACGCGGACATCACTTATCGGGGTGTGGCTCAGTTTGGCTAGAGCACCTGGTTTGGGACCAGGGGGTCGCAGGTTCGAATCCTGTCACCCCGACTTAGAAATAAATAATCATGCGGGTGTGGTTCAATGGTAGAACATCAGCCTTCCAAGCTGAATACGTGGGTTCGATTCCCATCACCCGCTCTTTACTTTCTAAGATTTATCAATATGTGTCAGTAGCTCAGCTGGATAGAGCAACGGCCTTCTAAGCCGTGGGTCGGGGGTTCGAATCCCTTCTGGCACATTTATACGGTTTAATTTATCAGTATGGTGGGTGTGGCACAGCTGGTTAGCGCGTCGGATTGTGGTTCCGAAGGTCGAGGGTTCGAACCCCTCTACCCACCCTGTTGCGGTAGCAACTCAATACACGTTGGGCTATCGCCAAGCGGTAAGGCACCAGATTTTGATTCTGGCATTCGCTGGTTCGAATCCAGCTAGCCCAGTTTCGGATCTATGCCTTTTTCTTTTAGGAAATATCCGCTAAACAATTTAATATGGGGTTGTAGCTCAGTTGGTAGAGCACCTGACTTTTAATCAGGTTGTCGGGAGTTCGAGCCTCCTCAGCCTCAGCAAATGAAGCCTTCAGACTTATGTCTGAAGGCTTTTTTCTTGTATGTATCTATAGTAAGATTATATAAAAGTTGTGAAAAAATCATGTGTGGGGACATGTGTGGGATTATATATGGACATACGTCTGAGTTACAATTGAAAAAATAGAAAAAGAGAAAGAGAGAATTTAATATGGCAGATGATAAGCTAGAATTATTCGAAAATCAACCAATTCGAACTGCATGGGTTGAGGCTGAAGAAGAGTGGTATTTTTCTATTGTTGATGTAGTTAAAGTTCTTACAGAACAGCCGGACATTGATGGTGCTAGAAATTATTGGAAAGTATTAAAAAATCGTATTAAGTCAGAGGGGAATGAACTGGTTACAAATTGTAACCAGTTGAAAATGACAGCTCAAGATGGAAAGAAAAGATTAACTGATGTTGCAAATACAGAACAGTTGCTTCGTATTATTCAATCTATTCCATCGAAAAAAGCTGAGCCTTTTAAGATGTGGTTAGCTCAAGTTGGTAGAGAGAGAATAGAGGAGACCATTGACCCAGAGCTTACTATTGATAGAGCTTTAGAGACATATTCTAAGCTGGGATATGATGCGGATTGGATTAATCAAAGATTACAGACTATTAGAGCAAGAAAAGAACTTACAGATCAATGGAAGAGTCATGGAGTAGAACAAGGAAGAGAATTTGCAATTCTTACTGATGAAGTAACAAGAGCTTGGTCAGGTATGAATACAAGGCAGTATAAAAATCTCAAGGGATTAAAGAAAGAGAATCTTAGAGACAACATGAGTACACTAGAACTTGCGTTAAACATGCTTGCAGAGGCAACAACTACAGAACTTACTAAAGTTAATAATCCTCAAGGACTAGAAGAAAATCAGAAAATAGCGAGAAGAGGCGGAGCTGTTGCAGGTAATGCGAGAAAGGAAATAGAAGCAGAAACTGGTAAGCCTATTATTACTAGTAAGAATGCTACTCAGCTTAATGATGTAGTCACTGGTTTTATAAATGGCGTTGTGGATAATGAGGAATAATCCTTATAATCAGTTATTCTAAATATTTGAATAACTGATTTTAGATTATGTCAAAGAATAGGGGGATATAATGGCATTTGACTACAAGAAAGAATTCAAACTCTCAGGATTTTTAATGATTAATTATTCCTAATACATTTGCAGATACGCCAAGGAA
Organism: Pseudobutyrivibrio sp. UC1225; assembly: GCF_900115215.1. Classification (NCBI taxonomy): domain Bacteria; kingdom Bacillati; phylum Bacillota; class Clostridia; order Lachnospirales; family Lachnospiraceae; genus Pseudobutyrivibrio; species Pseudobutyrivibrio sp. UC1225. The sequence continues at coordinate 72,359 of NZ_FOVQ01000002.1, forward strand.
CCAGTGAAGGAACCAAACACCAAAGATGGTATTTTGTTTTTCGTAAACTACTCCTAAGACTGCTCCAAGAACTGCAGCGCCAACCATGAACCAGAATCCATACATGATGTGAAGAACAGCAAAAATAACAGAAGCGCAGATTATTGAGTAAGCTGCTTTGTGCTTAGTTGCGGCTATGCGCTTTAGATTTGACTGTAAAACACTTCGTGCTATAAATTCCTGAATAAATGCTGTAAAAGCATAAATGATTTGATATGAATCTAATCTGCTTATATCTATAAAACCACTTTCCAACTGGAATAATGTTGGGTTATACAATTGAGCTGCTATTTTGATTGAAATAAGAATTCCTAAAGAAACAGTACATAAGATAAAAGTCTGAATAAATACTTTCTTTGGCTGGTCAGTTAAAAGACCTAAATCTTTAAGGGTAAAACTGGTATGACGTAAAGCTAAAACAAATAGGAAAACTCCGAGGAAATTTACCACCTGCACCATATATGCATTTGGAAATGGTCTTCCGAGATAATCCCAGAGGGCATAGAACATAATCCAGCCACCGACACCAGTCATTAGAATAGCAAGATCTACAGATGCATCATGGAACTTTTCCTCCATCATTCGAGCGTGCTCTGTAGCATGGGTTATTTTATTTTCTTCCAAAATCATTATCCTTTCTAAAACAATCCGGATGATATTCTATCATCTTTATTTGTTTATCGCATTAGAAAAATGCCTTAAGAAATAGATTTCAGCAATACGACATGGATTACTTTTAATGAGGGAATATTTTTTATTGATTCTTACAACTTAAAATGTAAAAATAAATATAATCGAGTATAAAGACTCATTAATAAAACATAGGAGAATAATGATGTTAGCAAGTTTTGGGGATCAGCCTTTAGAGGTGTTTAAGAATAATAAAGTATTCGTTTATTTAAGTGAAAAAAAGAGTCCATATGAGCAGTTTTTAACAGAGTTGTATACTGTCTGCTCTAATAGATTGAACTGGGTTACACAATACTTTCCTAATTATACAATGCATGATATTGGTCATGTGGTTCGAGTGGCGGATTATATGACGGATTTTGTTGAGGATAAAATGGATGAAATATCTGATATTCATTTGGCCATGATTCTGTGCGCAGGTCTGATGCACGATGTGGGAATGATTCCTTTTGGGAATGAAGATAAACAATTCATTTCTGATGCAATGAATAATGAAGGAAAGACTCAGGCCCAGGCGGAGCTTGATTTCCAAAATTATGTAAGAAAAAATCATGCTGCAAGAGTGGAGAAGGTATTTAATGAGCGACCATTTGATACTTTATTCGCAGATTTTAAAGGTAGCAAAGTAGTGGAGGATTTATCCAAGATTTGCAGAAGCCATACTGAAGAAATAGACTGGATGCTTAATAATATTGAGCTGGAGCATTCCTTCAGAAGTGGCAGTTACAATCCTCAGCAGATTGCCCTGCTGCTTAAATTAGGGGATAATTTGGACTTCGATGGCAGACGTGCGCCTGAATACATGGCTAAGACTCTGGAAATTACTGGGTTTAGCAAGAGCGAGTGGGATAAGCATACACCTGTTGTAAATTACGAAAAGGTTATACGTATTGCTAGAGGTGAGTACATTATTAAGTTTGAGGGTAATACCGATGATACCTGCGTTTTTAGAAATACATTAAAGCATATTCGCTGGCTGGAAAAGGAAGCAGAGAGAATTTCAAAAATTTCCAAGAAGTATCAGGATAAATATGCCTTTGAAATTCAAAAGCTTCAAAACGATGTTACTGCAAATGGATATAAGAGTTCTAAACTGGAATTCCAGCTGGATTACAATAAGGTGCTTAACCTGCTTATGGGAGAGCATATTTATAGCAGCAAAAAGGATGGCTTACGAGAATTGTTACAGAATGCCATTGATGCAGTAATGGTCATGAATGAAAAACTTAGTAGTGATCCAATGTCATCTTATAATCCTATGATTATAGTCGAAATGGATCGCGAAAAAGACGAGCTGCGAATTAAGGATAATGGAATTGGTATGACAAAGGATATATTGAAGTCCTACTTCTTTAAAATAGGAGAGTCATACTATTCTTCTGATGACTTCAAATCAAAAAAAGGAAAATATAATCCTATTGGGCATTTCGGTATAGGATTTATGTCCTGCTTTATGTTGTCTGATGTTGTCAAATTGGAGACTAAAGCACCAAAGGGACCTGATTTGGTTTATGAGTTTGATAAAGACTGTGATTTCACAATAGAAAAAACAGATACTAACGATGATACGGGTATTTCAGATCATGGAACCTGGGTCACACTGGAGTACGGAAAGGTATTTCCTGAAGTATTTGCCGATGAAGATGATTTAATCAAATATATTCGTAAATTAGTAATAACGGACAATTTCAATCTTTATGTTAAACCTAGTGATGGCGAATTAACAAAAATTGGCAGACCTGTAAATCTTCATAAAGATCTCCTTGAAATTTCAAATGACAGTTTTGATGTGAAATATTCAATCTCTGGAGAGCCATTATGTATAAGTTCAATCCAAGATTTAAATGATCATAAAGGTTTTACAAATATAATCTTCTGTGACAATGATGAAGAGTTATTTGAGTTTGAGGATGCCAGTTATGCTTTATTATCTGACATAGTGACCGGCGCTATGGAATTTGAGCTTGAATATGAGTCTGATGACCCAAATGTGACTTCTTACGATATCAAGGAGCTTATTAAATATCTGCATAACAATAAGCAGATATTTCTGGCAGATACAATTAAATTATTAAAAACATATTTGAAAGTAAAAAAAATAGAATCTGACGTTTTAGAGGAAGAACTTCTCAAACTTTTATTCGAGAATGATGGCTTTGAGCTTGTTACTTATCCAATCATAGTAGATGCAGGTGCTTTGGATTTTTACCTGAAAGTAAAGGATAGTTTTGCAGGCAAAAAATTCAGGGTAAATGGTACTACAAAAATAGATAATTCATATTTTGATTTTACCTATTTTTCTATTTTAAAGAGAAAAGACTTAGAAATACCAAGAGGCAAATTTTTTGATATGGTAACATATGTAGTCGATAATTCGGAGGTAGAGAATAAGGCTGAATATGATTCGGCAAAAGATTATCCTTTTGAGCCAGTTAACCTTGGAAATGAAGTCTGGCATATCGGCGAGGATGGGTATTGGATCGCCGAAAAAAATGTTGATGTCTTAAGGAGAGTTCCGGCTGTAAGAATATATATGAATGGCATACTGGTAAGAGAAGAAAGACCGATATTCCCATATCTATTACAGGGTACAGAATTTGACTATTTGGAGGTCAACGTAAAGTCCAGAGAATATACTTTAAATGTAGCCCGCTCAAGATTTGATGACGAATCAAGGAAAAAGATTGGAAGCAATGTTATCGCTATGATTTATGATGATTTGCTTGAACAAAAAAATACTGCTAAGGAAAATACTGATTCTCCAATGTCAGATGTAGTGGAAAAATTTAAGGAAAAAATAATCTTATAGAAAACTATCTTAAAAAAGATAATGGAAAATTTCTTGATTTAGATTACAGTTCAATATGTTTTGGTTATATTAGTTCAGATGATATAAAACAATTCAGAAAACAAATTCATTGTTTTAGGCATAGCGCTGAAAATTCAATTGCGGAGAGAAATTCATACTCGGATTTGCAAAAGAAATGTCTTATTGATTATGGATTAACTATTATTAAGGTAATAGATATGCTTGTTAAGTGACATTATAAATATGTAGATATGTGTGGGTTTAACCTGAGGTTTAACTAGAAAGTGCAGAGGCAACAAAGCCCTTTCTTTCAATATTTTTTGAGGCCGAAATCTATTCGAGCCTCCTCAGCCTCAGCAAATGAAAGACCTTGAAGCAATGCTTCAAGGTCTTTTTGTATATTAGTTGGTGACAATTTGTCACCAACTAATAAGTGGAAGACAAAAAAGATCACGTATTGACTATCGAACATATTTTCTATATTATAAGTTTATAATTTTGTAGGAGTAAAGAAAATGGGAAAGAAAAATGTTGTTGCTGTAACATCGTCAGCCGCTGAATATTTAACATATATTGCGTCTACAGGTGATTCGCCAGAGAGTTTTGAAATGAGATACGAGGATGAGAATATCTGGTTAACTCAAAAGATGATGGCTGCACTTTATGATGTTGATGTTAGAACTATAAATGATCATATAGAAAAAATTTATAGCGATGGAGAATTATCAGAGGCGGCAACTATCCGGAAAATCCGGATAGTTCAAAGAGAGGGAAGTAGAGATGTAGCTAGAAATTTATTACATTACAACCTTCAAATGATAATTGCAGTTGGTTTTAAAATCGATAATGACCGTGCGGTTAGGTTCCGTAAATGGGCTGGTCAGATAGTAAAAGATTATACTATCCAAGGCTGGACTATGGATGCAGAGAGACTCAAAAAGGGTCACAAATTTACGGATGAATTCTTTGAGAGACAACTCCAGCAAATTAGAGAGATTAGACTTTCTGAAAGAAAATTTTATCAGAAGGTTACTGATATATATGCAACAGCATTTGATTACGATAAAGATGCTAAGACGACTCAATTATTTTTCAAGACGGTTCAGAATAAAATGCATTATGCAGTTCATAGACATACAGCTGCAGAATTGATTGTTGAAAGAGCTGATGCAAATAAAGAACACATGGGACTTACTACATGGGAAAATGCTCCGGATGGAAAGATACTTAAAGCAGATGTTTCGGTTGCTAAAAATTATCTTTCAACAGAGGAGATGGAATATTTAGAGCGAATCGTATCGTTGTATTTAGATTATGCGGAGCTACAAGCTAAAAGACATATTCCTATGAGTATGGAAGATTGGGCAAAGAGATTGGATGGGTTCCTTGAATTTAATGGTGAAGAACTTCTTACTGGGCCTGGTAAGATTAGTGCAGAAGAGGCAAAACTACACGCAGAAACAGAGTACGAAAAGTATCGTATTATCCAGGATCGATTATTCCAAAGTGATTTTGATAGATTCCTAGAATTAGAAGAATCAATAAAAGAGTAAATGGGGGATATAATGGCGTTTGACTACAAGAAAGAACACAAAGAATTTTACATGCCTAAGAATAAGCCAGCTATAGTAGATATTCCTGTTATGAATTATATAGCTGTTCGTGGGCAGGGGAATCCTAATGAAGAAGGCAGTGAATATAAGAAGTCTATAGAGCTACTATATGGCATTGCATATACCATCAAAATGAGCAAGAAAGGTAGCCACCAAATAGAAGGATATTTTGATTATGTGGTTCCTCCGCTAGAAGGTTTTTGGTGGCAGGAAAATCAAGAAGGTATAGATTATGCTCGTAAGGAAGAGTTTAAGTTTATTTCAGTAATCAGACTTCCGGATTTTGTTACAAAAGAAGATTTTGACTGGGCTATACAGGAAGCTACAGCCAAGAAGAAAATGGATTTCTCTATAGTGGAATTTTTGACATATGAAGAAGGACTTTGTGTTCAGTGTATGCACATCGGTTCATATGACGATGAGCCTACTACAGTTGAGCTGATGCATAAATATATGGAAGAGCAGGGATATATCCTTGATATTACAGATTTGAGACTTCATCATGAGATATATTTGAATGATGCTCGTAAAGTTGCGCCTGAGAAGCTAAAAACTGTAGTAAGACATCCTATAAAGAGGGCATAAAGTATATTAATTGTTTGGTTTAACCAGAGGTTTAACTTGAAAGAGCAGAGGTAACAAAAGCCTTTCTTTCAATATTTTTTGAGGCCGGAATCTGTTATATTATTTATGTAGGAGTTAATTTAACAAAGGAGATTAAATAGATGAATCAAGAATCTTTTTCGTTTGTAATCTACATGATTCATGCTTGTGCTAATAAGTGGGGGAAACTACCATCCGAGGTTTATACTATGCTTAGTAGTGTTGATTGTATAAATAATTATTTAGTTAAGCATTTTGATATAATTCATACTCAAAGCACGTCCTATGTTATTGATGACATTACAGATTATTTAAATGCAAGAGGTGTTAAAATATGATTGTTTACCATGGCGGAATTGATGTAATTAAGAAGCCAGATATTAATCACTCATATAGACCATTAGATTTTGGTAAAGGTTTTTATATTACTACAGTTAAGGAACAGGCTGAAAAATGGGCTAGAAGAAAGGCTGATATCTTTAATAAGGATGTGTCTATAGTTAACTGTTACGAACTGAAAGCTGATTATGATTCCTTTAAGGTAAAAACATTTTCTGATGATTTGATAGAGTGGATAGATTTTGTATGCTCATGTAGAGATGGAAATGAAGAATACAAACAATATGATATCATCATTGGAAAAGTAGCTGATGATAAGGTTTTTAGAGTTGTAGATATGTATCATCAAGGCATCTGGGATAGAGATAGAGCTTTGAAAGAAATCAAGGTATATGAAACTTATGACCAGATAGCTTTTATATCACAAAAAGCTATAGATAATCTTTTGTCTTATAGTTCTTCATATGAGGTTAAATAATGGATGATAAAGTATTAGAACAGGTATACCAGGAAAGCTTGGAAGAGAGATTGATTTCTTATATAGCAAAAGAAAACAATGTTTCTCTAGAGAAAGCAATGGCTATCTATTATGGTAGTAAGCTTTCAAATAAAATAAATCAAGGCAATGAAGGAATGCAGTATCTAGACTACAAGGTACTTGCGGATATATTAAAAGAGACAGAGCCAGAGTTGTTTGAAAAATAGTCTTCATATGAAGGCTTTTTTTGTTATTGTATGTATCTATAGTAAGATTATTTACTGGTGACAAGTTGTCTCCAGTTGGTGTCAAAATGTAACCGACTCAATTTATATTATTCTCGCTAAAATAGATTGCATAAATGTTCTTAATATTGCATCCTTATCTTAGGAGGGAATATCCATGGATAAGGAAAAGACAGGTTTACTTATAAAGAGTGCACGTCTTCAAAAGGGATATACACAAACTGAATTAGGGGATATTTTAGGGGTATCAAATAAAGCAATATCACGTTGGGAAAATGGGGACAGTTTTCCGGATGTAGGGATTCTAGAAGATTTATCTAATTGTCTTGATATCAGTATCGAAAAGCTTGTTAGTGGAGAATCTTCTGAGGATAAAGAAGAAGCACTTTCAGAGTTATTAAGGATAGTCAAAATACAGGCAAGAGATTCGGTCAGAAGAAAAATAGATATAATTTCAAATATAATAATCTTAATTATTATTTTAATACGGTTTTATTTTGCTTTTGTTTCAGGAAAGGGCTACAGTTGGAATTTTAAGTATGATATTGTGTTCCTAGTGATTTGCAATTTGATATTGATTGGAAGTACCACTAGAAAAAGTCTGGTGTGTGAGGATAAAAGAGATAATCAGTATAGAATCATTAGTCTAATTACATTGTTATTATTCGTAGCGAGTGTAGTTATCATGATTGGAGCAATTTATTATTTAGATTTGCTAGCTGTTTATGTTGCACCTGAGAATTATGGACCGCTTCTTTCAAAAATATTGGGCAGTATTACATTAGCTAGTATAGGATTATTTGAATATGAATGGTATAAATTAAAACATATGAAAATAGTAGCTGCTTCGGCAGTCTTTGTAAGCGTAGCTAATGTATTTTTATGTATTTCTTATAGAGAATGGATGGGTTCATTAGTAACTTATGAAGATGCATTGCAATCAATAGGTGTTTTATCTATATCAATATTTATAGTTTTGATAATAACGATGGTTGTTATGAAGTACATACAAAAATATGGTAAATTGAAGTGATAATGTATCGAGAGCAAATGAAGCCTTTAGAATCAACGATTCTGAAGGCTTTTACTGATTAATTATTCCGAACAAAAATGCTGCAACTCCCAGGAACCAGTGAATAAACCAAACGCCAAAAATGGTCTTTTGTTTTTCATAAATGATTCCTAAAATACCGCCAAGGACAGCAGCTCCAATCATGAACCAAAAGCCATATTCAATATGGAAGATTGCGAAAATAATTGATGCATGTATTATTGCATAAATGGTCTTATGCTTTATTGCGCAAACTCTTTTTAAGCCAGTCTGCATGATGCATCTGGCTGTAAATTCCTGTATGAAAGAAGTAATAAGATAGAGAACCTGATATGAATTAAATCTTCGAATATCGAAGAAGCCTCTCTCGGTTTGAAACAAGCTAGGATCATATAGTTGTCCAAATATTTTTATTGCTGCAAGGATTACAAGGGAGAATCCACATATGATTAATGTCTGTAAAAAAGTCTTTTTTGGATTATCTGGTATTAAGCCAAGCTCCTTTATTGAGAAGGTTGATGTGAAATGCCATGCGGTGGCACACATAATCACACCTAGCAAATCAACAGCCTGAACCATATATGAAACAGGAACTGGACGACCCATGTGTTCCCAAAAGGCATATATGATTATCCAAACACCAACACCAGATAAGAGAATTGTTAAAACAATAGAAGCATCACGAAACTTTACTTCCGCTGTTCTGTTATCCTCATAAGAGGAATTACCGCAGTTAATATCCATTTCTTTCCCTTTCAATAAAAACAACAACTCAGCATTCTATCATCTTTTTTTTATATTGGCATCCCAACTATGCACATCCTGTTTATATATCATCGCAATTATTCACATTGTTTTCTTAAGTATGTTTTATAACTCAAACGACTAAATAAACCACCCAATCTCTTAAGGAATAAATTAACAGTTTTGTCAAAAAGTTATGATAGATTTGAAAAACAACTGGCAAAGAAAAAAACACTATGGCATAATACACATTAAAAATATTTATTGAAGAGGTGCCATATGAATAACATTGTTTTAATCGGTATGCCTGGAGTAGGAAAAAGTACATTGGGGGTCGTTCTTGCTAAGGAATTAGGATTCGAGTTCTTGGATGCTGATTTGCTTATTCAGAAGCGCGAAAAACGTCTCTTAAAGGAGATAATTGCTGAAGAAGGTGTAGATGGTTTCCTGAAGATTGAAAACGATGTTAACGCCGGAATACAGACGGATAAGACAGTAATTGCTACCGGTGGTAGTGTAATATATGGCGCTGAAGCCATGGAACACTTAAAAGAGATAGGAACAGTAGTATATCTAAAGCTGGATTTTGAAACTCTTGATAGCAGACTTGGAAGTCTTAAAGGGCGTGGGGTCGTGTTAAAAGATGGTCAAAATCTTAAGTCTTTATATGATGAGCGTGTGCCTCTCTATGAGAAGTACGCAGATGTTATCGTAGATGAACACGGATTGAATTTAGAAGAAACCATAGATGCTGTATTAAAAAAGTTGCAGAACGCTTAGCGCTCTGCAACTTTTTTATATCCGGTCTTAACCAACCATTTCTGGTCTATTATTTTAATCTCATCACCAAATGCAATGTGAAGTCTTACAGATGCAGGCTGCTGTTCTATTTCCTGAACGGTGCCTTCTCCGAACTTTGGATGTGTAACCACATCACCAACTTCATATTTAATCTTTGCATTTTCCATATTTGCATACATCTTCTGTGTGCGATAAGTATCAAGCATCTGTACCTGCTTGTGGTCAACACTAGGACGTTCGAGTACGGAATCGTAGTCAATTTTTTGGATGCTAGCGTCTTCTATATAGTAATCAGCTGGAATAGCACCGATGAGTGAACAGCAATATTTCCATGCACTGCCGTGTACACCTGGCTGCCAATTATACTTTTCTGGAATGCTAATGTGTCTTGTCATGTAGTGAGCATATTCATGTTTGTAAAGATTGACTCTGTCAGCCTTTGTAAGCTGATTGTTCATACAGAAGCCAATAAAGAAAAGCGAGAACTGAAATTGTTCTTCATTATCATAAGATGGTGGCAGATAAGAGCCTAAAGCTTTTTCATCCATTCCGAAGGTTATAGGAACATCTGCACCATGTAAACCCAGCTTGTGATCTAAAACTGAGTAAAGAGCAGTGATTTCTGCACGTAAAACGGGTTCTTCCTTGTGCAATAAATTTAGCATATCTTTTTTAGTCATTTGGTACTCCTTGTTGATTAGAAAAACTTTTTTCAGTATATCAACAGAATAGCTAATTTACAATTACCAATACTGTGAAATAGTTACAAAAAAATAGGAGGGAGGCTAAACTCAAAATAATAATTGTCGATAAATGTTTTGAAGTGTAGACATGAAGGAAAATGTAAATAATTAGCAGGGGTTGAGTATGAAAAAAATCTATTTAAATCTTAAGAATTTAATGGCTTTTGGGATGGCAGTAATTATGCTGGCCTCTTTTATTGCTAATCCAATAACAGCGGAGGCTGCAAAGAAAAAAGGTTCTGGAAATGCAACGTATGCAGTTGGTGATAACATAGCCTTTGGAAATATAGATGGTGGAATAATTAGCTGGACTATATTGACCTATGATGACAAGACAAAGATGGCTTTTGTAACAACACGAAAACCACTTGCTTCAAAATCTGTAACAGCTTATAGAGAAGCAATTGCACAGATGTTCAAGCAAAATGGAACTAAGGCAGGATATGTAAGATGGTCTGAAAATTACTGGAGAGGCTGGTTAAATCAGACTTTTTATAAGCAGTGTTTTAATGATGCTGAACGTGAAATGATTCAGAAGACCACACTTTCTGAGCAGGACGCCAAGAATTCTATAATGAATTATTACCATGATACATCCATGGATGCAGATTATGTTGGCGGTAAGGAAAAGAATGCTTTAAATATGGCAATCTACAATTCCCAGACAACTACAGCAGATTATATTTTCTTCCTTTCCAGTGATGAGTATACAGCTAATAAGGATACAATTAAGAATGAGACATTATATATGTTTCCTCTGAGGACGAACACCTACGATGATCCAACTTATGGCTTGTTTGGAAATGACACAGATAAGCTCATTCACAGAATGTATTATTATGGAGGAGATTCGATTCGCCCAGCTATGTACGTTAAGCTTGGGGAGCCTGAGGAGGAGGCTACAGACAGTAAGTCTTCTGATAGTAAATCCTCAAAATCTAGCAGTACAAAAACTACATCAACTTCAGACAGTAAGACAACATCATCGACTTCCGCATCCACAGCAAAGGCTGAGACTACGGAAGCAAAGAGCACTAGCACAAGAAAGTATGCAAATAACGGTACTAACGAAGGTGACATATCTCTTCCAGAGGATTCAGATCATTCAATGAAGCCAGGAGATGTGGCGCAGGTTGCAATAGATATGGATTACCTTAATAGCACAGACAAGCAGTTCAATTGCACGTATACCACCTCGGATGCTAACGTAGTTACGATAGACTCTAACGGACAGGTTATAGCTGTTAATAAAGGTTCTGCCAATGTAACAGTCCGTATGAGGAAATCCAATGGTAAGATATACACAATGTCATGTAGAATTGATGTAACATAAATAATGAATTATATGGGCTCTCGGCGAAATTGCCGGGAGCCTTTTTATAAATTTTTTATACTTATTTTATTAGTAATCTGAGCTACAAACAATTATACTAAAGAAAGATAAATATTCTTTATTTAGGAGGATGCAGATGTATTACGGATATGGTTATGATTGGACAATTATCTTAGTACTAATTGGAGCTGCAATCAGCGGACTTGCTTCTTTAAATGTTAGGAGAACCTATGCAAAGTACAGCAAGCTCAGAAATTATAGAGGAATCACCTCCAACGAGGTGGCAGAGCACATCTTACATGCAGCAGGTATTTATGATGTAAGAATCGAGAGAATCAGAGGTAATCTTACTGACCATTATTCTCCAAATGAAAAGGTGCTTCGTCTTTCAGATGCAGTTTATGGTCAGACAAGCGTAGCTGCCCTTGGTGTAGCAGCCCATGAGTGTGGACATGCTATTCAGCATCAGGAGGGATATGCACCACTTAAGCTTCGCTCAGCATCAGTGCCACTTGCAAATATTGGTTCATGGATTTCATGGCCAGTTATTCTGATTGGTCTTTTGATTGGTTATACACCACTTGCTCAGCTTGGAATCTTTTTATTCACATTTGTTGTGGCTTTTCAGTTGATAACACTACCTGTAGAGTTTGATGCCAGCGCTCGAGCACTTCGTATTTTAGATCAGGATCATATTTTAGAGGGCGAAGAGCATGCAGGAGCTACAAAGGTATTAAAGGCAGCAGCTCTTACATATGTTGCAGCATTGTTTGCTACAATTCTTCAGTTGCTCAGATTGGTTTACATCGTTAACGGCAGGAGAAGAGATTAGTGACAACTTATCTTAAGAGCACTATCAAAGTTAATAAGCTAGGTGAATTACAGCCTGACTATCCGCAAGGGGTTCTTGTACTCTCGGATAGCCAGGCTGTTCTTGATGAGTGCATTGCCAATGGTATTCCGGTGGCAGGTTATGAGCACGATGATATTACAGGGCTAAAGTGTGAACATCTTTTACTTGAAGTAGATGAGGTTGACGATGAAGTCTTTGAAAATATCTACCGCAGGTGCGCTGGTATTCCCTGGGATATAGGTGAGACCGCCCGTACATACATAAGAGAGTTTTCTATGGAAGATTTGGATGACTTGGTGGCTCTTTACAATAAGCCGGGAATGACTGATTATATGGAACCGCTTTTTGATTATGAGGCAGAGAAGGCATATGAGCAGAATTATATCGACTATATTTATAAGCTATATGGCTTTGGAATGTGGCTGATTTATGATAAAATTACGAATGGACTAATTGGTAGAGCAGGAATCGAGATAAGGGAGACTTGCACAGAAGATGGTCAGGCAGAGTTAGGGTTTTGCATTGCCTCAGACCGTTGGAAGCAGGGGCTAGCCTACGAGGTTTGCTCGAAAATAGTTCAGCTTGCAAGGGAGGAATATGGCATGAAAAGTCTCATAGCCAGATGTGACCCTGAAAACAAAGCAAGCAGAAGGTTATTAGAGAAATTGGGATTCAGCTTCCAGTATTATCAGGAAGATGGAGACTGCAGGTATTTTATGGAGATATGTTAGATGGATTTAAAGGATTATCAGCACGAGGTAGTAGTCACTGATGCGGGGCTTCCTTTCAAGCTTTTTTCATTTGAGGGAGCAAGTGGCAATTATATTCGTGACAAGCATTGGCATCGTTCGATTGAGATTTTCGCAGTATGGGAGGGCAAGCTTGATTTCACACTTCATGACAAGAAATTCCCACTTAGTAACGGTGAATTTGTTATTGTAAACAGCAATGAGGTACACAGTATTTTAGCACCAAACCCTAATAAAACAGTGGTGCTTCAGATACCGCAAGATACTTTTGCGGAATATTTTACAGATGAACAGTTTATTTGGTTCTCTCACGGCGACAGGGAATCTGATCACCGTGTTTTCACCCTTCTTCAGGAGATGTATCTTATTTATACAAATGGAGAAGAGGGCAATAAGCTTCAGGTGCTTAGTTTATACTACGAGCTTTTGTATATCCTTGTTACCAAGTATCGTAAGTTCAATGTTAACGAGGAAATAGTAAAGAGTAATAAACAGTTAAAGAAGCTTTCCAGCATTACAAGATACATGAAGGATCATTATGCAGAGCCTCTTTCACTTGAGTTGATGGCAGATCAGTTTAACTATTCACCATCTTATCTGTCTCGTATGTTCCAGAAGCATGCGGGTATTAATTTCAAGGATTACCTTCTTGGCATCCGTTTGGAGCATGCAGTTCGTGAGCTTGAGGAGACAGGAGGACAGATTGTTGATATCGCCCTTGGTAATGGATTTCCTAATTCAAAGGCATTTTCAAATGCTTTTAGGGAGAAATATGGAGTACTTCCAAGTGAGTACAGAAAGAACAACTAAATAGAGGATCATGACAGAGCAGCTTCATTTTGAGGCTGTTCTTTTTTGATATTTTGGGCACAAAAAAGCACCAAGTAAAACTTGATGCTTGAATGCGCGACCAGGGGTTCGAACCCTGGACACCCTGATTAAGAGTCAGGTGCTCTGCCAGCTGAGCTAGTCGCGCTTATATGTAAAGCTGTTTTTCAACAGCAACGATAATTATTATATAAGGTTTTTAAAATTTTGCAACCCCTAATTTGAAAAAAAATTAAATTTTTTGTGATTCTTGACATCGACCATAAGGTGTCGTAGTATTTACTCAATTGAATAGTATCTTCAGGGCAGGGTGAGATTCCCTACCGGTGGTATAGCCCACGAGCCGCAAGGCATGATTCGGTGTGATTCCGAAGCCGACAGTATAGTCTGGATGAAAGAAGATGGTAGTTTATTTGTGGAACGTATATGCTCTGAGATTATTTTATAGTCTCAGAGCTTTCTTAGTTATAGGGATGAACTATATTGGGCCTTGAAATTTTTTCAAGGCCTTTTTTAATGGAGGAAAAGAATGGAAGACAAAGAATTCATGCAGCGTGCGATTATGCTTGCAAAGCTTGGTGCTGGATTCGTAAATCCGAATCCAATGGTGGGAGCTGTAATCGTCAAGAATGGGAAGATTATTGGTGAAGGCTACCACAGAAAATATGGTGATTTACATGCAGAGCGAAATGCGTTGGGAGATTGTTCTGAGTTTCCTGAGGGAGCCACAATGTATGTCACATTGGAGCCATGTTGTCACTATGGTAAGACGCCTCCTTGCACAGAGGCCATTATTGAAAGTGGTATTACACGAGTAGTTATTGGCACCCTTGATGTTAATCCTGTAGTGGCTGGTAAAGGTGCCAAGATTCTCATGGAATATGGTATCAAAGTGGAAGTGGGATTGCTTGAGAAAGAATGTAAAAAGCTGAATCGTGTGTTCAATAAATACATGGTTTCAAAACGTCCTTACGTAGTTATGAAATATGCGATGACAGCTGATGGAAAGATAGCCACGGTGACAGGAGAATCAAAGTGGATAACTGGCGATGAGGCGAGAGAAAATGTTCACAGGCTCAGGAAGAATCTGTCGGGAATTATGGTGGGAGTTTCTACTGTAATAATGGATGATCCTGGTCTTGATTGCAGGCTTGAGGAACCAGCAAAGAATCCGGTGAGAATTATTTGTGATTCGCATTTACGAACTCCATTAACATCAAAGGTGGTAAAAACCGCAGATGAAATCGAGACGATAATTGCTACATCATCATGTGATAAGAAGAAGGTTGCTGAGTATAAGAAAAATGGTTGTAAGGTAATTAATATTCCTCAGGCAGAAAATGGAATTGATTTAAACATCCTGATGGAAAGACTGGGAGAAATGGGTATAGACAGCGTACTTCTAGAGGGAGGCGGAACGCTGAACTACAGTGCCTTGGAAAGCAAGATTGTAGATGAGATTCATGTCCATATGGCTCCAAAGATTTTCGGAGGAAACAGCAAATCACCTGTGGAAGGACTTGGAATTGAAAATATAAATGATGCCATTCGTCTGAATCCTATCGAGACTGTTTGGGCAGGAGAAGATTTGATCATAGAAAATGAGGTTATTTACTAATGTTTACTGGAATAGTTGAAGAGCTGGGAAAGGTTCAAAGAATCGAAAGAGGCGGGAGGCAGCAGCGAATTACCATAAATTGCAGCAGAATCCTTGAGGATATCCATATGGGAGATAGTATTGCTGTAAATGGGGTGTGCCTGACTGTGGTGGAGTATAGTGCAAACAGTTTTTCCGCTGATGTGATGAATGAGACTTTTTCACGTTCCAGCCTAGGTTCGCTTACTGTTGGAAGCCCAGTAGATTTGGAAAGAGCTATGGCTGCAAATGGACGATTTGGAGGACACATAGTAAGTGGTCATATCGATGGTACGGGCATTATAAAAAATATAAGACAGGATGGCAACGCAGTCTGGTTTGAGATTAAGACGGACGTGAAAATTCTTGATGGAATAGTTGAAAAGGGCTCCATCACTATAGATGGTATCAGCCTGACTGTGGCGGGCGTAAGCCGTGACAGCTTTAAAGTAAGTATCATACCACACACCTTAAAGGAGACAGTTTTAGGTCATAAAAAAATCGGAGACATCGTAAATCTGGAAAATGATGTGGTTGGAAAATACATAAAGAAGTTTTTAGGAAGGGAAGAAAAATGCGAAGAGAGTCGATTGAAAGAGCTATTGATGATTTAAAAAATGGCAAGGTCATCATGGTTATGGATGATGAGGGCCGAGAGAACGAAGGAGATTTTATCTGTGCCGCTGAGTTTGCCACCACGGAAAATGTAAACCTTATGGCATCAGTGGGAAGAGGTCTTATCTGTATGCCAATGAGTGAGGAGCTTGCTTATAAGCTGGCACTTCCACCTATGGTAAGTCACAACACGGATAATCACGAAACCGCATTTACGGTATCCATTGATCATGTAGATACAACCACAGGTATATCTGCAGCAGAACGCGGACTTACAGCAAGAAGCTGTGTGAAGGATGACGTGAGTCCTCTGGAGTTCAGACGACCAGGGCACATGTTTCCTTTGGTGGCCAAAGCAGGTGGCGTGATTGAGCGTCCAGGTCATACGGAAGCTACAGTGGATTTGATGAAGCTGGCAGGCCTGAAGGAGTGTGGTCTTTGCTGTGAGATTATGGCAGAGGATGGCACCATGATGCGTGGCGAGGCGCTGCGCAAACTTGCAGAGGATATGGGGATAACCTTTATTACAATTCCTGAGCTTGTGGAATACCGAAAGGTCTATGACAAGCTGGTGGAGTGTGTTTCTATAGCGAAGATGCCTACACGTTATGGCGAGTTCATGGCACACTGCTATATCAACAAGCTTAATGGTGAGCATCACGTGGCTCTTGTTATGGGAGATATTACAGATGGAAAGGATGTACTTTGTCGTGTTCATTCGGAGTGTCTCACAGGTGATGTGTTTGGTTCTATGAGATGTGACTGTGGTCAGCAGTTTGACGCAGCCATGAAGGCCATAGCAAAAAATGGACGCGGCGTGCTTCTTTATATGAGACAGGAAGGACGTGGCATCGGTCTTGTGAATAAACTAAAGGCCTACAAGCTTCAGGATGAGGGAATGGATACTTTAGATGCAAACATTGCACTAGGGTTCCCTGGAGATTTAAGAGAGTACTACACAGGTGCACAGATTTTACGTGACCTTGGAATTCGCTCGCTGGAACTTCTCACAAACAATCCTGACAAGGTTTACCAGTTATCAGATTATGGTATGGAGATTTCCAAGAGAGTGCCTATTGAAATAGAAGCAAATAAATATGATGTGTTCTATCTGAAGACAAAGAAAGCAAGAATGGGTCATATATTAGAAGTAAAAGATGCATAAATAAAAGAAGGAGATAATGATAATGAAAGTTTACGAAGGAAAATTAGTTTCTGAAGGTGTGAAGGTAGGTATTGTTGTGGCTCGTTTTAATGAGTTCATCACATCAAAATTATTAGGCGGAGCCATCGATGGTCTTAAGCGTGAAAATGTAAAGGAAGAGGACATTGATGTGGCATGGGTACCAGGAGCATTTGAGATTCCACTTATTGCAAAGAAGATGGCAGAGAGTAAAAAATATGACGCTGTAATCTGTCTTGGTGCAGTAATCCGCGGTGCAACCTCTCACTATGATTATGTATGTTCTGAGGTTTCAAAGGGGGTGGCGCAGGTAAGTATGAATGCAGGAATCCCTGTAATGTTTGGAGTTCTTACTACAGATACTATCGAGCAAGCTGTTGAGCGAGCAGGCACAAAAGCTGGTAATAAAGGCTTTGAATGCGCTCAGGGAGCTATCGAAATGGTCAATCTTATCCGTGAAATGAAGTAAATTTTTGACATAATCAACAAAAGAAGGTCAAAAAAATTCCATCACGTAGTAAATTTTTAAAAGTCTCTAAAATTTTTTGTCTGATATTATAATCATACAAAATAAACGTTTTAGAGGCTTTTATTTTTATGTAAAAGGAAGCCGGTAGTATTAAGGAGGGTAATGACAATGAATAACATGCCAAATGTAAAAATTGGTGTAGTAGCAGTTTCCCGTGACTGCTTTCCAGAAAGCTTATCAGTAGACAGAAGAAAGGCACTTATCGCTGCATATACAAAGAAGTACGGCGCAGAGCATATCTATGAGTGTCCAGTATGTATCGTTGAGAGTGAGATCCACATGGTACAGGCTCTTGAGGATATCAAGAAGGCTGGATGTAACGCTCTTTGCGTATACCTTGGAAACTTTGGTCCAGAAATCTCTGAGACACTTCTTGCTAAGCACTTTGACGGACCTAAGATGTTCTGTGCAGCAGCTGAGGAGTCAGGCAACAGCCTTCTCGATGGTAGAGGAGATGCTTACTGCGGTATGCTTAACGCATCTTACAACCTTCAGCTTCGCAATGTAAAGGCTTATATCCCAGAGTATCCAGTAGGAGATGCTGAGGATTGTGCAGATATGATTCACGACTTCGAGCCAATCGCTCGTGCCGTAATCGCACTTTCAGATCTTAAGATTATCAGCTTTGGTCCAAGACCAATGAACTTCCTTGCTTGTAATGCACCAATCAAGCAGCTTTACAACCTTGGTGTTGAAATCGAGGAGAACTCAGAGCTTGATCTTTTCGAAGCCTTCAATAAGCATGCTGGTGATAGCCGTATCCCAGAGGTTGTTGCAGATATGGAGAAGGAGCTTGGCGCTGGTAACAAGAAGCCAGAGGTTCTTGAGAAGCTCGCTCAGTATGAGCTTACACTTAAGGATTGGGTACGTGATCACAAGGGATATCGTAAATACGTAGCAATCGCTGGCAAGTGCTGGCCTGCATTCCAGACACAGTTTGGTTTCGTTCCTTGCTATGTAAACTCACGTCTTACAGGTGAAGGAATCCCTGTTTCATGCGAGGTTGATATCTATGGATGTCTTTCAGAGTTCATCGGAACAGTTGTATCAGAGGATGTTGTAACACTTCTCGATATCAACAACTCAGTACCAAAGGATATGTACAATGAGGAAATCAAGGGTAAGACAGATTACACACTTGAGGATACATTCATGGGATTCCACTGCGGAAATACATGCTCTAGAAAGCTTGCATTCTGCGAGATGAGAAACCAGAAGATTATGGCTCGTGCACTTCCTGTAGAGGTTACAAACGGAACACTTGAAGGTGATATCGCTCCAGGTGAAATCACATTCTACAGACTTCAGTCTACAGCTGACAACAAGCTTCGCGCTTACATTGCACAGGGTGAAGTTCTTGATGTTCGCACAAAGTCATTTGGTTCAATCGGTGTATTCGCAATCCCTGAGATGGGACGCTTCTACCGTCACTGGTTAATCGAGAAGGGATTCCCACATCACGGAGCTGTTGCATTCGGTCACTACGGAAAGTCACTCTTCGAGGTATTCAAGTACATCGGAGTAGATGTTGACGAAATCGGATACAACCAGCCAGCAGGCGTAAGATATCCAACAGAGAACCCTTGGAAATAGCATATAAGAAGGGGCCCAGCTTTGCTGGGAAGATTTCTTATTGCCACAGCGCACCCTCTTTCCCGAAGGGAATCACAATGGGTGCGCTTTCCCGTTTAAAAATATAGGAGAATTATATTATGTATTACATTGGTGTTGATCTTGGTACTTCCGCTGTAAAACTTCTTCTTATGGAAGGTAACGGAAAAATCGAGAAAATCGTATCAAAAGAATATGCCCTCAGCTTCCCACATCCAGGCTGGTCTGAGCAGAAGCCAGAAGATTGGTGGACTCAGGTAGTAGCTGGTATCAAGGAGCTTACTTCAGAGGTAGATAAGACAAAGGTTGCTGGTATTTCATTTGGTGGTCAGATGCATGGTCTTGTAACACTTGATGCAGATGACAATGTAATCCGCCCAGCTATTCTTTGGAATGATGGTCGTACAGGTAAGGAGACAGAATATCTTAATAATGTAATTGGAAAGGATAAGCTCTCTGAGTACACAGCAAATATTGCTTTCGCTGGTTTTACAGCTCCAAAGATTCTTTGGATGCAGGAAAATGAGCCAGATCTTTGGGCAAAGGTTGCAAAGATTATGCTTCCTAAGGATTACATTGCTTACAAGCTTTCTGGAAGCTTCTGTACAGATTATTCAGATGCCAGTGGTATGCTTCTTTTAGATGTTAAGAATCGCTGCTGGAGCAAAGAGATGATGGATATCTGCAAGGTTTCTGAGTCTCAGCTTCCAAAGCTTTATGAGAGCTACGAAGTAGTTGGTACAATCAAGCCAGAAGTAGCTGCAGAGCTTGGTTTTACAAATGATGTTAAGATTATCGCAGGTGCTGGCGACAACGCTGCAGCAGCTGTTGGTACAGGTACAGTTGGAGAGGGCAAATGCAACCTTTCAATTGGTACATCTGGTACAATCTTCATCTCTAGCAAGAACTTTACAGTAGACCCTGCAAACGCACTTCACTCATTTGACCATGCTGATGGTGGGTATCATCTTATGGGATGTATGCTTTCAGCTGCATCTTGCAACAAGTGGTGGATGGATGAAATCCTCAAGACAAAGGATTACCCAGCAGAGCAGGCTGGTATCAAGAAGCTTGGCGAGAACCGTGTATTCTATCTTCCATACCTTATGGGAGAGCGTAGCCCACACAACAACCCAGATGCACGTGCTATGTTCATCGGAATGTCAATGGATACTACACGTGAGGATATGACACAGGCAGTTCTTGAAGGGGTTGCTTTTGGCCTTCGTGATTCACTTGAGGTAGCACGTAGCCAGGGCATTAAGATTGAGCGCTCTAAGATTTGTGGTGGTGGTGCTAAGTCTCCATTATGGCAGCAGATTATCGCTTCAGTTATGAATCTTAAGCTTGATATCCTTGAGAACGAGGAAGGCCCAGGTCTTGGTGGTGCTATCCTTGCAGCAGTTGGATGCGGAGAGTACGCATCAGTTGAAGAGGCTTGCGACAAGCTTGTAAAGGTTAAGACAACAGTTGAGCCTGAACCAGAATTAATTCGTAAATACGAAGAAAGATATCAGGAGTTCAAGAAGCTTTACCCAACAGTAAAGAGCTTATTCTAATTTTAAAAGTGTAAATCAAAATAGAATTCTAGTATAAAAGGTTCTGTGCCTGCAAACAGTCAGACGCAGAATCTTTTTTTTCTAAATAAATTTCATTAAAAATCTTAGCAGAAAAAATCTTACGTACTTGAGCCCTCCAAAAAAAATCTAGTTTTGTGTGGAAAAGTCAATAGCACAATTTTGCTATCGCAATAGCAAAATAATACTAATTGAGCATTTTGTTGATTATCTTTGATTAAAACGCTCAAATAACCATCTGCTAAAACCCTCAAAATCCCCTAAATGATGATTAGGTTGACTGAAAATACTCACATAATGTCGCAAAACATTGAAAATTGTGTGCTTTTTACAAAATATTCAACGGAAAAATCACTAAGATTTACAAAAATCAAATAATTTTAGCAATTATATTGACCAGAGTACACTCATGAATTAATGTATTAACAACGTTAAGTAATTAACTCTTGAAATACAATTTCTGGAGAGAAGGTATGGATAAAATAAAAGAGGTAGCGGGGAACAATACAAACGATTTAGTGGAGATGAATCGTTCAGCTATTGTTAGAATACTCCAGCAGACTGATGGATGCTCGAGGGCAGATATAGCAAAAATGACAGGCCTAACACAAGCATCTGTCACAAAAATAGTTGCAGTTCTAATTGAAATGGGAATTGTTTCCGAGGTGGGCTTTGTCAGGGGAAACGGCAATCGTCGCTCTATCGGACTCAGACTAAATGCCGAAAAGAACTTGGTTGTTGGGGTAAAGTTTTCAAGGCACGTTTTTTCAATCGGGGTTTTTGATATTTGTGGAAAAAATTACACGAAGCAGGAAACAGAATTTGGTTTAGATGAATTTGCAGAAGATGTTTTAGCTGAAATGAAAAAACAAATTCATGAACTGCTTAATAAATACAAAAACATTGTTGCAATTGGAATGGCAGTACCTGGGCCTTATTTAAGAAAAGAAGGTCGAATAGCCATGGTAACAAGGATGCCAAGCTGGCATGATGTAAATTTTATAGATGAGTTCCAAAACGAATTTGATAAGCCATTTTTTATCGAGCAGGATGCTAATGCGGGTGCACTTGCTGAATGGTGGTTTGGAAATCATGGAAGACCATTAAATTCACTTACCTACTTCCTTGTGGGAGAGGGAGTTGGTTCAGGGATAGTTGATCACGACAGATTGCTGCTTGGAAATTTAGGGGTAGCAAGTGAGATAGGACACGTCAGTATAGATGTAAAGGGACCAGCCTGTGAGTGTGGTAACAGAGGCTGTTTGGAGCTGTATTGTTCAGCAACAGCCATGCTGAAGAAAGCCAAAAAGCTTCTTCCTGAAATTTTTCAGGAGGAAATTACAAATAGATGGGAAGCATGCAATAAAGTTTTTATTGCTGCAAAGGAGGGTAATGAAAAAGCTCTCAAATTGGTAGATGAAATAGCTGAGTACATAGGCTATGGATGTGTGACTTTAATTAATTGTTATGATCCAGAAATTATAGTCATTGGTGACAGCATTTCACAAGGGGGAAATCTAATGCTTCCAACAATAAACAGGATTGTGAAGGAGAGGATTTTACCAGAAATTAGCAGTAGGGTGCAGATAAAAATATCAGAGCTTACAATCGACCCTACACTTTACGGTGCAGCTGCGATAGCAACTGACAAAATGCTTAGGAAACCAAGCGAGTATCTAGTTAGAAAATAGAGCTTGTTTTAGGTAATAAAAGGGAGGAAGTATTAACTATGGAACGCAATTCTTATATCCTTCAGATGCAAGGGATTACGAAAGAATTTCCAGGTGTACGAGCGTTGGATGATGTAAATCTCAATGTTCACACAGGTTCCATTCACGCAATATGCGGTGAAAATGGAGCAGGAAAATCCACGCTGATGAAGGTTCTGTCAGGTGTTTACCCATATGGTACCTACGATGGGAAAATCATATATATGGGCCAGGAAATGAAATTCAAAAACATCAAAGAATCCGAGCATGCAGGTATTGCAATTATTCATCAGGAATTGACAATGATTCCTGAGCTTTCAATCACAGAGAATATTTTCATGGGAAATGAAATTACTCATAAGGGATTGATAAATTGGGCAGAGGAGAGAGCAAGAACAAGCGAAATTCTCAAAAAAGTAGGTCTTACAATTAACCCAGATACATTAATTAAACATCTTGGTGTTGGTCAGCAGCAGCTGGTGGAAATTGCAAAGGCCTTATCAAAAAATGTAAAGCTTTTGATTTTGGATGAGCCAACATCAGCATTAAATGAAGCAGATTCAGCAAATCTTTTAGAGCTGATGAAGGGACTTAGAGATAAGGGAATCACCTGTATCATGATTTCCCACAAATTAAACGAAATTGCCGAGGTATCTGATGCGGTAACAGTTATCCGAGATGGACACACAGTGGAAAGCTACGATGTGGAGGCTGGTAAGGTTGATGAGGATCAAATCATTAAATCTATGGTTGGTCGTTCAATCGAAAACAGATATCCAGAGCATGAGCCAAAGATTGGCGATATTATTTTCGAGGTAAAAAACTGGTGCATTGAGGATCCAGAGGTTGCAGGCAGAATGGTTTGCAAGAACTCAAGCTTCAATGTAAGGGCTGGTGAAATCGTAGGATTTGCAGGCCTTATGGGTGCAGGCAGAACAGAGCTGATGCGTTCTATATTTGGTAAAAATTATGGAATCTACAGAGGTGGTTCTATAAAGATAAAGGGCCGTGAGGTGACCCTTAATTCAGTTGAGCAGGCAATCAAAAATGGTATTGCTTACGTTCCAGAGGATAGAAAAAACTTAGGTCTGAATCTGCTTGACTCAATCAGAAAAACAGTGGTTTCAGCTGACCTTGATAAGATAACAAAGGGTGGTCTTTTAAGTCCTGATATGGAGCAGTCAGCTGCCGAGGAATACAGAAAATCACTCAAGATAAAAACATCAAGTATTGATGTTGGAGTTACAACTCTTTCAGGTGGAAATCAGCAAAAGGTAGTCCTTTCAAAATGGATGTTTACCGAGCCTGATATTTTGATTTTGGATGAGCCTACACGAGGAATTGATGTAGGTGCAAAATACGAAATCTACAAGCTGATTCATCAGTTGGCAGATCAGGGAAAGGCAGTAATTCTTGTTTCTTCAGAGCTTCCAGAGCTTCTTGGAATGGCAGATAGAATTTACACAATTTTCGAGGGCACAATCACTGGTGAGATGATGAGCTATGAAGCAAATCAGGAAGGCTTAATGAAGAAGATGACAATCACATCAAACTCTTAAAGCTTAGAATTATAACTCAGAAAAATCGAAAAAGTCATAGATGTTTGGTATTTTGAAAGGAAGGATAAATTTATGAAATATATAAAACAGGTATTGGGCGGAGATCTTCGCCAATACACAATGGTAGTTGCGTTAGGCTTATTGATACTTATTTTTAATGTTATTTCAGATGGAAGAATGCTTACATCATCAAACTTCCAGAATCTTTTATCTGGTAATGCATATGTCCTTGTGCTTGCACTTGGAATGCTTATGGTAATCGTAATTGGTCAAATTGATTTGTCAGTCGGTTCTGTGGCGGGCTTCGCCGGAATGGTAATGGCACTGGTGGCTAAAAACTACAATGTACCTTGGTGGGTAGCGGTTCTTATTGCTCTTGCTATTGGTATTTTAGCTGGTGCTTGGCATGGTTTCTTCCTGTCACAGCTTGGAATACCAGGCTTCATCACAACACTTGGTGGCATGATGATTTTCCGTGGTGGTGTAATTTGGATTTCTCGTTCAATTTCAGTTCCAGCTCCAGAAGAGCTTAAGTGGTTCGGCGCTGGATACTTACCCGAATGGGGTCCTTCATTTACAGGAATGAACAATTCTACACTCGTTCTTGGACTTATTGGAATTGTATGTTTCGCAGTTGGCCAGATTCGTAAATACAATCGCTCAAAGACCTCCCCGGTTGGTGTAACCCCACTTTGGGCTGTAGTAACAAGAATCGCACTTATGACTGTGCTTATCGGATATTTTACATACCTTTTTGGTTCAGGACGAGTTGGAACATCATTCCCAGTACCAGGCCTTATACTTTTACTTTTAACAATCATTTACCACATCATTACACAGCGTACAAAGTTTGGTCGCCACGTATATGCTGTTGGTGGTAACAAGGCGGCAGCAGCTTTATCTGGTGTAAATGTAAAGAGAACTTATTTCCTTACAATGATGAACATGTCATTCCTTGCAGCAGTTGCAGGTATCCTTTTCGTAGGACGTTCAACAGCAGCAGGTCCAGCAGATGGTACTTCATGGGAGATGGATGCTATCGCTTCTGTATTCATCGGTGGTGCAGCAGTATCAGGTGGTGTTGGTACAATCCTTGCTACTATCGTCGGTGGTATGGTAATGGCAGTTCTTAACAATGGACTGATGCTTATGGGTGTTGGTGCTGATAAGACTCAGGTTATCAAGGGCTTTGTACTTCTTGCAGCAGTAGCATTTGATGTTTACAACAAGAAGACAGGCAAGGCATCAATCATTGGAAGATTATTTGGTGGAAATGAAGCTAAGAAAACCACAAAATAAAAGGTTTATAAATGAAGGCATGGCTGTGGAAAACACGGGCCTTAAATATAACAAAGGTGCACAATAGTGCATTAAAGAAGGAGGATGTATTTAATGAAAAAAAGAACACTTTTATCTATGGCAATGGTAGCAACAATGGCACTTGCTACATTCACCGGATGTGGGGGAAGTAGAGAGGGGGCTGCTACAACAGATACAGCTGCCGAGACTACAGAAACAACAGAAACAACTGAGACTACAGCCGAGGAGTCTTTCCCAGGTTTCGAAGATGGAGCAACAATTGGTGTTTCTCTTCCATGGCTTGGAACTCAGAACTGGAAAGAGGCTGAGGAAATGTTTACAGCACAGCTTGAGGAAGCTGGTTATAAGCCAATCGTTCAGGCAGCTGACCAGAAGGTTACTCAGCAGCAACAGCAGATTGAGTCCATGATTGAGAATGGTGCAAAGGTTATCGTTGTAGGTCCTGTTGATGGCTCTCAGCTTGGTTCTGTACTTGAGCAGGCAAAGGAAGCTGGAGTATATGTAATCGGTTATGACCGTCTTCTTGAGAACACATCAGGTGTTGATGGTGTAGTACAGTTTGGTTCTGTAAAGACTGGAGAGCTTCAGGCTCAGGCTCTTTTACAGGGTCTTGAGGAGAAGAAGGGTGAGGCTCCTTACAACATCGAGCTTTTCGGTGGTGGTCCTGCTGATCCTAATGCTCCAAACTTCTTCACAGGTGCTATGTCAGTATTACAGCCAAAGATTGACGATGGAACACTTGTAGTTGTATCTGGTCAGACAGATTTCACACAGTGTGCTACTGTTGATTGGGACAATGCTAAGGCACAGTCAAGAATGGATTCACTTCTTGCAGGTAACTACTCAGACAAGGAAATCGATGGTGTTCTTTCACCTAACGATGGTATCGCTCGTGCAATCATCACATCATGTGAGAATGCTGGTCAGGACATTCCTGTAGTATCAGGTCTTGATGCTGAGAACGAGTCAGTTGAATGGGTATGGTCAGGACGTCAGTACTCTACAGTTGCAAAGCCAACAAACGACCTTGTAGCTAAGACAATCGAAATCATCGATTCTCTTAAGGCTGGCAACGGTATGCCTGCAACAGATGTAGAGGTAGACAATGGTGTTAAGAATGTTCGTATTTACGAATTACCACCAGTAGTTGTAACAAAAGACAACGCAAAGGAAGTATTTGCTAACGACCCTTCAAGATTAGAGCTTTTGAAATAATATTTTTAGGTTATAATTTAGGGGCAGGATTTTTATAGTCCTGCCCCTTTATCTTTTAGGGGCCTATAATTTTCCTGTAGAACTATTTAATTAATAGATAAATGGAGACAGCATGAATTACAAAATAGTATTTAGCGACATCGATGGCACACTGCTTAACAGTGACCATAGGATGTCAGAAAACACCGAAAATGCCATAAAGAATTTGAAGCGTCAGGGCATTCCGTTTGTCATAGTGACAGCCAGAGGACCTTCTGGAGTTTATCCTATTTTTCGAAGATATAATTTTGTAGCTCCTATTATTTGCTACAGTGGTGCATTGATTTTAGGAGAGGATGGAGAAATTATCTTTTCGAAAGGTATCAGCAAGCCTACTGTTTCGAGCCTGATAAAGGCTATTACGGAAGAAGGCTGGGATTGTACATGGAATGTGTATACCATGGACGATTGGATTGTAAATGACAAATCCGATGAGAGAGTCATCAAAGAGGAAAATATCGTTGAGGTTCAGTCCACAAAAGGCACCGTGGATGATATTCCAAATGGTATGGAAATAGGTAAATTCCTTTGTATGTGCAACCCTGATGAGACAGATGAAATTGAAGCGTTTCTCAAGAAAAAATATCCATCCCTTTCTATTGTTAAGTCATCTGATATCCTCCTTGAGGTGATGGAAAAGGGAGTAAACAAGGGAATTGCAGTAGAAATGTTTTGCGAGAAATTAAATATTAATAAAAATGATGCAGTCGCCTTCGGAGACCATTATAATGATATTGAGATGTTAAAAACTGTCGGCACACCATTTTTGATGGAAAATGCTCCAGAGGATATGAAAGCCGATTTTAACATCACTTCGAGCAACGACGAAGAAGGGGTTTTTCAAGCATTAAAAAAGATAGGGTTACTAGATTAATTCAGCATCAGTGGATAAGGGGGATATCTACTATGGGAAAATACCAACTTGATACACCTGAAAACAAAGCCTTTGTCAGAGAGATGAGAAACAGTCTGCTGTCCTTTGGACATCAGTTTCCATCCCCTGGTGGAGGCTCTTATTATTTAGGAGATGATGGCACGCCATGGAAGGATAGACCGCGTGAGACCTGGATTACAAGCAGAATGGCTCATGTGTATTCTCTTGGAGTGATGCTGGGGCATGAAGGCAGCGAGGCATTGGCTGATGCTGCATTGAAAGGTTTGTTTGGCGAGCTTTATGATGAGGACCATGGAGGATGGTATGCTGGTATTACTGCTGATGGCGAGATTCTCCCTAATAAGCAGTGCTATGCACATGCATTTGTTATTCTGGCGGCTACGTCTGCATATCTTGCAAAGCGACCAAAGACAAAGGAATTGCTCAAATCGGCTATTGCAGCTTATGATGCACATTTCTGGGAAGGTGAGCGAGGTCTTTCAGTTGACACCTGGAACACTGAGTTTACAAAGCTTGACGAATACCGTGGTATGAATGCAAACATGCACTCCGTGGAAGCATTTCTTGCAGTGGCAGATGCGCTGGAGGATGAAAACTATCGAATCCGCGCTGGGAGAATTATAAATTTTGTAATCGGATGGGCTCGCGACAATGAGTACAGAATTCCTGAGCATTTTACAAGTGACTGGATACCTGATTTAGAGTGCAATAAGGATAAGCCTGATGATTGCTTCAAACCATATGGTGCTACACCAGGCCATGGCATAGAGTGGGCAAGGCTTATAGTACAGTGGGCTATTTCTACCTATGGAATTAACAATGAAAATGTGTCAGATTATGTAAAGATAGCTGAAAAACTATACAATCGCGCCATAGAAGATGGCTGGAACGTGGACGGCGCACCTGGTATCTGCTACACCACTGGATGGGATGGCAAGCCAATTGTACATGACAGAATGCATTGGACACTTGCTGAGGCAATTAATACTTCTGCAGTTTTGTTCAGAGTGACAGGAAATGAAAAGTATAAGGAAGACTACGCTGCATTTATGGAATATCTAGATAAGTATGTTTTTGACCATGAGACTGGTTCCTGGTTCCATCAGCTGGACCAGAACAACAAACTTCTGGACACAGTGTGGCCGGGCAAATGTGATATTTATCATGCCCTACAAGCTACAATGATTCCATATAATGAGATGGTAGGTGTTTCAATTGCAACAGCTTTAAGCAGGACTAGATAATACTTACTAGAAAAATAAAAGGAGACATAAAATGGATTACATAGGAAAACTTCGTAAATACGTAGGACATGATTTGCTTATAGGAGTAGGCTGTGGTGTCTTAATAGAAAATGATAAGGGACAGGTGCTTCTTCAGAAGAGAAGTGATACTGGAGAATGGTGTGTGCCAGGAGGCGCATTAGATGCATATGAGACTTACGAGCAGGCAGCGAAAAGAGAGCTGTTTGAAGAAGTAGGAATTCATGTGGATAACCTTAGATTATTTGGACTGTATTCTGGAGAAGACAGAGTAATAACATATCCAAATAAGGATGTGGTTTATTCGTTATCTGTTATCTTTATTACTGATACTTATACAGGAACCATTTCTGATGAGGATTCTGAGGTGTTGGAACATCGCTTTTTCAACCGCGAGGATATTCCAGTAGATAATTTATTCACACCTGATGCCAGACCAATTCTTGACTGGAAGAATGGAAAGATGGAAGTGACTGTAGATTAATATAGAAAAGTGAGTGGGCTTCCCTGTTTTGGGAAGTCCATTTTTAGATACAAAAAAGCATCGCTATTGCGATGCTTTAGCAGTTCCTAGCGGAATCGAACCGCTGTTTTCGCCGTGAGAGGGCGACGTCTTAACCGCTTGACCAAGGAACCATATTTGTTTGTCGTTTAGGTGTTTGCCTCAGCGACAAGACATATATTACTATGGTTTTATCCATTCGTCAATAGAAAAATTACTATTTTTTTATATTCAGAATAATTTGAAAAGTATGACAATACTCAGCAATACCACATCATAAAAAGCTAAATCAAATTGCGCTAAATTTATCTGTAAATTTTCACAATAAATATATTATTTTTGTTGCGACTTTTGTGCAAAACTATTAGAATATTAATTAAGAGAATGTAATGTTATTATTTGTCGAGGGAGGAATAATATATGGCTCAGACCAATATGCTAGCTATGATTTTAGCAGGTGGCCGTGGCAGTCGTCTTCACGAACTGACCAGTAAGGTTGCCAAACCTGCAGTTTCTTATGGCGGTAAATACCGCATCATCGATTTTCCACTTAGTAATTGTGCAAATTCAGGAATTGACATTGTTGGAGTTCTTACTCAGTACGAGTCTGTTTTGTTGAACAGCTATGTTGCCGCAGGCGGTAGATGGGGACTTGATACAAAGGACAGTGGCGTATTTGTTTTGACTCCAAGAGAGAGAGCTGATTCAGGACTTGATGTTTACAGAGGAACAGCGGATGCCATTTCTCAGAACATTGATTTTGTAGATGCCTATGACCCAGAGTATATTCTTATTCTTTCAGGTGATCACATTTACAAGATGAATTATGACAAGATGCTTAGATATCATAAGGAGCAGGGAGCGGATGCAACAATTGCAGTTCGCGGTGTTCCAATAAGAGAGGCAAGCCGTTTTGGTATTATGAATACTGATGGCAATGGTCGTATCATCGAGTTCGAGGAAAAGCCAGCGAAGCCAAAGAGTAACCTTGCTTCAATGGGTATCTATATTTTTACATGGAAGACACTTCGTAAGCTTCTTGTAGAAGATATGAAGAATCCAGATTCTGATCATGATTTTGGTAAGGATATTATTCCTATTATG
Source organism: Pseudobutyrivibrio sp. UC1225 (assembly GCF_900115215.1). Taxonomy (NCBI): domain Bacteria; kingdom Bacillati; phylum Bacillota; class Clostridia; order Lachnospirales; family Lachnospiraceae; genus Pseudobutyrivibrio; species Pseudobutyrivibrio sp. UC1225. The sequence goes on from NZ_FOVQ01000002.1 coordinate 103,033, forward strand.
CTGAATGATGGAAAGAAGCTTTGCGCCTATGAGTTCTCGGGCTACTGGAAAGATGTAGGAACTATTGATTCCCTTTGGGAAGCAAATATGGATCTTCTTGATAGCGATAACGAGCTGGATTTGGACGATACTTCATGGAAGATTTATACAGAAGACACGGGAATTACTCCTCAGTACATTGCATCAACAGCCAAGATTGATGGGGCATATATCAATCAGGGTGCAGCAGTAGGTGGAACGGTACAGCGTTCAGTTATATTTACAAACTGTAAGATTGCTCCTGGAGCAAAGGTTATCGATTCTGTTTTGATGCCAGGTGCTATTGTGGAAGAGGGAGCTGTAGTTACAAGAGCTCTTGTTGCAGAGAATGTTCGCATTGGCAAGAATGCAAAGGTAGGAGAAAAGAAGAGTGAAGAAATCCTTCTGGTGGCAAAAAATGTAAAGGGGGAGGATTAAACTATGGCAAATAAAGCATTTGGTGTAATTAATTCGGCACCTAACTATATCAGAGTTGAAGGTCTTCATGATTATCGCCCAATTGGCGCCTTCACATTTATCGGAAGATTTCGTGTAATCGACTTCCCACTTTCCAACATGAGTAACAGTGGCATAAATCGTATACACGTATATTTGAATAGTAGACCTCGTTCACTGGTGGAGCATATTGGTTCAGGTCGTCATTATAATATCAACTCAAAACGAGGTAGTTTGCAGTTGCTTTTTACACAGCAGAATGGAGCAAACTCAATTTACAATACTGACATTACTGCATACATGGAAAACTTGGAGCAGCTTGAGCGTATGCCTCAGGATTATGTAATCGTAGCTCCTAGCTATATGGTATTTAAGCAGGATTTTCAAAAGCTTTTGGATGACCATGTGGAGGCAGGCAATGATATCACACTTTTGTATCACAAGGTTGATCAGGCTAAGGAATACTATAGAGCCTGCAATGTTGTGGAGCTGAATAAGCAAAAGGGTGTTCAGAGTCTCACTAGAAACATGGGCACAGCCAAGGATAAGAATATCAGCATGGACACTTATGTCATGTCCAAGGATTTATTCGTAGCGCTTATCAAGAAGGCTAAGAGAGAATCCAGTGCTTATTCTTTTGCAGATATTATCGCGCTCAGCTGTGACACTCTTGATATCAGAGGTTATCAGCACAAGGGATATTTTGCAGCAATCACCAGTCTTGATGACTTCTATAGGGCAAACATGGAGCTTTTGGATTATGGCACAGCAATGGATTTCTTCAAGCAAGATTGGCCATTCTATACACATACCACAGATGCCTGCCCAACACACTATTATCCAGGTGCTAAGGTAGTAAATTCACTGGTATGTAATGCAGCTACCATTGAAGGAACCGTTGAGAATTCAATTATTGGACGTCATGTTCATATTGGAAAGGGCGCTATTATAAAGAACTCCATCATACTTTCATATTCTGATATCAGTGATGGAACCTATATCGAAAATGCGGTAATTGATAAATGGGTGAAGGTTAAGAACGTGAAGAAGATTGTATCCGAGTCCGTAACGCCGGCGTACATAAAGCGAAATGATGTGCTGTAAAAGGATATAGTTTAAATAAAATAAAAATATTTTAGTTTTATAGGTAGAAAATTTTTAGATACATTATCTAAAATTTTTCTACCTTTTTTAATTCAAGGCTAAATTTTTACGAAAGCTGTGACGAAACTGTGAAAGAAATTCTATTTACCCATTACATTCCTGAGGATATCATGGTACTACAAGGCACTTTAGGAGAGGGTGCTAAAAAAATAATGGGGGAATAAGAATGAAGCATGACAAAAAGTTGAAACGCACAACTGCGCTTTTGCTTGCACTTGCTTTGGCCTGGTCGGGATCAGTTCCTGATGCAGGTCTTTCTTTGGTTCGTGCAACAGAAGCAACTGATGCGGCTGTAGATGATGTGGATTCTACAGAAGAGACTTCTGAGGATGCTACAGTAGATGAAGAATCTGAAACAGATGACGAAGCTACTGAGAATCAGAAGGAACCGACAGATGAGGCGACAGAAGAGAATAATGTTGATGAAGATGTCGACGATGCTGAAGAAGCTGAAGAAGCTGAGGATGAGCTTGATGAAGAACTAGAAGAGGATGAGCTCAAAGAAGAGAAGCTTCTAAAGTCAGAAGAGGAAGAAAAAACAGAGCTTAAGCTTATTGCAGACTTTGATTTTGAAGATCTCGATGAAGGCGAAACAATGACAGGAGCCAGTGCAAAAGCTTCTGGTTCATATGGTATTACAACAAGCTACGATGGCTCACAGGCACTTTCTCTTAACGGCTCAAATCAGTATTTGACAGTAACTACCAAGGATGGGGATTCGCTTCTTGGTGGATACGATTCAGTATCAATTTCTGCAGATGTGCAGTTTTTAAGAACTGACGCAAACTGGTTGTTCTATGCAGCACCAGATTCAAATGCACAGAGCTATCCTTACGAGCATTACATTGGAGCCTTCCTTGAAAAAGGAAGCGATTTCAAAGCAGAGCAGTATCACAATAATGGCTCTAGACCAGGTTGTGCAACTGCATCACTTTCGCTTAACACATGGAATCATTTGGAAGCAGTTTATTCAAAGGATGCCACAATCATTTATGTGGATGGTGAGAAGAAGGCAACCTTCGAATCAGGTTTCGCTCTTGAGGATATACTGAAGGATTCGCCAATAACACTTATTGGTCGCGCAAATTGGGGAAGCGGCGAATATTGTAAGGCATATGTAGATAACTTTAAAATCTACAGCGGAAGCCTTTCAGACAGTGATGTAAAGGATTTATATCAGGCATATCTTGATAGAAAAGTTGGTGAAAAGGCTGAGGTTGATTTTTCACTTAACGCAGGATATGTGACAGAGGATATTAATCTTCCAGATGAGTATGATGGCAAGAAAATTACTTGGGAAACAAGTGATGACAAGGTCATTACAGCAGATGGTAAGGTAACACGTTCTAACAAGAATAAAGAGGTTACACTTACAGCAAATATTGATGGTGATAAAAAAGACTTTAAGGTTGTTGTATTAAAGGAAGGCAAGGATGTTATTACTTATACTAATAGCAATCCTGCAGTTGGCCAGGACGGGGGTATGATGATTGCCGCTGAAAAGGATGGCAAGTTTACAGCACTCCATAAGAATCAGCCAATTCTTTATACAGCACTTGGAAATAAATCTTATTCTAGCCCAGTTATTGTAAGAGAGGCTGATGGAGAAGGCTTCTTTATGGTAGCCACAAGCGGTGGTCAGCTCCTTACATACAAATCAGAAGATTTGATTACATATACAGAGGAAAAGGAATTTGCCTTAGGTAACGTTTCTAATGTTAGAAAAGCAGCAGCTGTATATGATATGACTGATGAAAGATATGAGATTTATCTTGGAACAGATGATGGATTATATCTTGTGACATCAAAGGATATGAAGAAGTTTGATACACCACTTCTTATCAATGATGATGCCTTTGAATTTGAAACTGTTAAAAACTCTCCTAACAATGCAGTTAGTCCATCAGAAATCGGTCTTACAAATGAAGAATATGAAAGAGTTGTAGAGAAATTTACAAACCCTTACAACACCTCTCTTAGCGAGCTTCCAACAGAGGAAATCAAAGTTGATGCTTTGACATCACAGGAAGAGTTCAGAGAGATTCTTGATAAGTACATCAAGAAGAACACAGTAAAGGCTGAGTATTCTGATGGAACAAAGAACACTTACTCACTTAGATTTACAGAAGAGAGTATCGATAATGTTGATTTAGAGCTTCCTGGCACATACACACTTGAAGGTGTGATTGGTGGTTCTGGAAACTTTACAGATGCAGCTGATCCTTTGATTCCAGAGAGAGCAGATCCATATGTAGTTTATAACGAGGATGATGGATACTACTATTTCACAGCTTCTTATCCTATGGATGGCAGCGGTGATAAGGATGGTTACGACAGAATTATCCTTAGACGCGCAAAGACAATCGAAGGTCTTGCTACAGCTGAAGAGGTTAGTGTTTGGGATGAGAACACAAGCAAGAGTCTTGGAAGATTTATCTGGGCACCTGAGATGCACAGAATTGGTGGCAGTTGGTACTTAGTCGCAACAGCAGGTCTCAACACTGGCAGCGGCACAACATTTAACATCCGCCCATTCATGATCAAGTTTGAAGGCAATCCTAAGAAGGAGAGCATGCTTGATGCAGATAAGTGGGGAGAGCCAGAGCTTGTTAAGCCAGTTAGCGGCGACAACATTTTAAATGGCATGTCACTTGATATGACATATTTCGAGGCAGGCGGAGAGCACTATCTTATCTGGGCCGATGAGACAAAGAATTCTCAGAACCCTGATGGATTAAGCTATCTCTTCATCGCCACAATTGACCCAGAGAATCCTACAAAGCTTACAAGCGAAGCAAAGCTTCTTACAAAGCCGGAGTTCAACTGGGAATTAGTAAGATACAAGGTTAACGAGGGACCAGGAGTGTTCCATAAGGATGGTAAGGTTTATATGACCTTCTCAGCATCAGGTACAGGCTCAGAGTACTGCGTAGGTCTTATGTATGCTGATGAGAAGGCAGACCTTACAGATGTAAGCAATTGGACAAAGCTTCCATATCCGATACTTACAAGCTCAGACTTCGACGATGAAGTTTCTGGCCCAGGTCACAATTCATTTACATATGATGAGAATGGAAATCTTGTAATTGTTTATCATGCAAGAGAGTCTAAGAGCCACGCTACACACAGCGGTGACCCACTTTACGATCCATGCAGAAATGCATACGTAAAGACGGTATTATTTGATGAGGATGGACTTCCAATCTTTAATCTCAGCTCTGAGGATTTCATCAAGGGCGGCGATACCTTCAAGGTTAACGTAGTAGTTGAAGGTGAAGAGATTAAGGCAGAGCCAATTCTTGAGTACAACTTCAATGACACTCTTTCAAAGGGTGTTGTTAAGGATGCTTCAGGAAATGGTAATGATGGATATGCCTTCAAGGGCGAGTACGTTTCAGATGATGATTACGGCAAGGTACTTTACCTTAGCGGTGATGATTCAGTAGGAGGAAGCAACTCTTATCTTGAGTTCCCTAAGGGATTCTTTGATAACAGAAACAAGATGACTATTTCCTTCGATGTAAAGGAAGTCACAAGAACAGGAAATTACTTCACATTCACATTTGGTCAGGACAACAGCAAGTACTTATTCTACAAGGCAATGCCTACAGCAGAGAAGCTTGCTATTACCAAAAACGGTGGTGGTGATGAGAAGAAGGTTGAGGCTTCAGCTAAGTATCCAAACACTGCAAGCACATGGATCAACATCACAATCGTAGTTGATGGTTCAAAGATGTCTCTTTACAGAGACGGAAAGCTCATCGGAGTTAACAAGAAGCTTGGTATGAAGGTTTCTGACTTGGGAGAGGATTTACTTGGATATCTTGGTAAGTCATTCTACTCAGCAGATGATTACTTCAGAGGCTACTTCGATAATGTAAAGGTATATAACAGAGCATACAAGAATGAAGATGTTGCAAGACTTTACCTTGCTGGCAAGGTTGCACGTCTTGAGGAAATCGGGGATGTAAACTATGTAGCAAACAACTATGTAATCCCTGATATGAACAAGATTAAGGGTAACATCTCACTTCCATCAGAAGTAAACGGAGTAAGCATCTCATGGGAATCTTCTGATGAGGATGTAATCAGCACAAAGACAGTAAAGAACGCTGGCTATGATGCAACTCCTGCTGGTGTTGTTACACGTCAGGAAAAGGATACAAATGTAACACTTACAGCTACCTTCACAAAGGGTGATGAGAGCGTAACAAAGAAGTTTAATTGCAAAGTAATCAAGGCTCCTAAGGCTGTTGATGAATATGTTGGATACTTATTCGTTCACTTCACAGGCACAGAAGGTGCAGCAAGTGACGAGCAGGTATACTTCTCAGTTTCAAAGGACGGTTTCAACTGGGAAGACCTTAACAACAATAATCCAATCATCACAAGTACAATCGGTGAGAGTGGTCTTCGTGATATGTACATCGCAAGAACACCTGAGGGTGACAAGTTCTACATGATTTCTACTGACCTTAGCATTTATCACAACAAGTCAAATGCATGGCCAGCAGCAGGTAGTAACGGAAGCCACAGCATCGTGGTTTGGGAATCAAGTGATTTGGTTCACTGGTCAAAGCCATGGCTTGCAGAAATTGCTCCAGAGAATGCAGGCTGCACATGGGCACCGGAATTTGTTTACGATGATGTAACAGGCGAGTACGTAGTTTACTGGTCAGCTACAAGACTTGAGGTAGATGAGAACGAGAAGATTACTCAGGATTACGAGAATCACGCAATCTACTATGCAAAGACACGTGACTTCGTTCACTTCACAGAACCTAAGCTTTACCACGAAGGTGGACGCAACAGCGATGGCGTAATCATTAAGGTAATCGATTCTACAATGATTCAGGGCAACGATGGAAAGTACTATCGTTACACAAAGAACGAGTCTAACGGTTCAATCAAGATTGATGTTGCAGACAGAGTTCTTGGCAACTTTAAGGATATTAATTCTAAGTTCCTTGATAAGACATTACCAAATAAGGTTGGTGCAGTAGAGGGACCAATCATCTTCAAGCTCAATGAAAAGAATGAGGATGGTGAGGATCAGTGGTGCTTACTTATCGACAGATTCGCAAGAGGTCAGGGCTACTATCCAGTAGTTACTACAGATTTAGCATCTGGTGACTTTGAGTTTGTTGATGATGACAAGCTTGGTTCTTACAACAAGATTAAGTATCGTCACGGTTATGTAATGCCAATCACAGCTGATGAGTATTCAGCTCTTACAGGTTCTGATTGGAACGACTTTGATGATGAGGCAGAAGAGATAGTTCTTCAGAAGAGCAACTCAGGCAACCCAATGCTTGGATTTGATGAGAACGGTGACATCCTTTACGGTGGAGATCCTTCTATTCTTGTAGATGGTGATACCGTATATGCGTATGTTGGTCACGACACATCAACAAACGAAAGCTACAAGATGCCAGATTGGAGATGCTACTCATCAAAGGATATGAAGAATTGGACTTATGAGGGCGAATTCTTAAATGATGGCAACATCTCATGGGTACAGGATAAGAACAGCGCATGGGCAGGTCAGGTAGTTAAGTATGGCGACAAGTACTACTTCTACTATTGCTCAGAGGCAAAGGGCAGCTACGGCGGTGGCAAGTGCATTGGTGTTGCTGTTTCAGATTCTCCTACAGGTGGATTTGTGGATATCGGAAAGCCACTTGTAAAGAATGTTGATACTTACGATGGAGTTTCAACATGGGAAGATATTGATCCTACTTTCTGGATTGAGAAGGATGAAGATGGCGTGGAGCACCGCATCCTTGGATGGGGTAATGTTCGTTTCTTCAACTGCGAGCTTAACGAGGATATGATTTCTATCGTTGATAAGGATGGAAACGAGGACAAGCTTTCAGTAGAGAAGGCATCTGACAAGAAGAGCGCTGATATCAAGGTAGGTGTAATTAAGGGAATGCCAAGTGGACATCAGTTTACAGAGGCTCCTTACTATTACAAGCACAAGCTTGCAAATGGCAAGGACAGATACTACATGTTCTTCGCTTATGACTGGAGAGAGCAGATGGCTTACGCATATTGTGACAGCTTGGAGGACTTCCTCAATAATGAGTGGACTTTCGGCGATGTTGTAATGGAGCCAAGCGCTACTTCAAATACAAACCACATGGCAGTATTTGATTTCAAGGGTCATACATATTTCGTTTACCACGATGGCAGCCTTCCACACGGAAGCGGCTTCAGAAGAGTTGCGTGCTGTGAGGAGTTCAAGGTAAATGCAGATGGAAGTATTCCATATATTAAGAAGACAGCTGTAGGTCTTACAGGAACAGTCAGCAAGATTTACGATTCTAAGAAGAACACAATCTTCGTTAAGGAATTCGAAAACACTCTTGATGATAGTGATTATCCAATGACAGGCAAGGCTGTTGGCTGCGACTTCGTAAATGACGGTGAGAATGCTGAGTGGGAAATCAACCCAGGTAAGCTTAATAAGAACAATGATGCTTTGGTATCAATCGAGTCAAACTACAAGCCAGGTATGTACCTGACAGTTGGTAAGGCTGATAAGAATGGTAACTACAGTGTTGTTCTTTCGCAGGATGTAAATGGCACAAATGATGAAGCTAAGGCTATGACATTCAGAACTATCAAGGGTTTTGCAGGTGATGGCGTAACCTTTGAAAGTGCTCTTTACCATGGATATTATCTAGCATCAGTTAACGGAAAGTTAATCCTTACAGAGGAGCCAGAGGCTGATGAGGCTACATTCTTTACTGAGAAGGTTGCTGAGGGAACAGTTAAGGCAGCTGAGGTTGTTAAGACTTCAAAGGTTCAAAAGTCAGTTAGAATGTACGTAGTTGGTGAGACAGTCAAGACAGATGATATTAGAATCAGAGCAACTCTTGAAAACGGCAAGAGAGTAACAATAAATGAAGGTCTTAAGGTTACAGTTCCTGAGGATGTAACAGCAGAGACAGGAAAGAAGACCATCACAGTTTCATATGAGTTCTGCGGAACAGAGTACGAGGCAGAGGTTACAATCAATGTTGTTGACAAGGCATACAGAAAGTAGAAGCAAGGAGAATGATGATGAGAAAAAATAAGAAATATTATGGCTTACTTGCCGGCGTCATGGCACTTGCTTTGGCAACACCTTTCGTTGGCTACAATATAGCAAAGGCAGATAAATTATATGATGATGTAGTTGCCTGGTATGATTTTGATGGCGGTGCCCTTAAGAATATTAAGGGCGACAGCCAGGCTGTGGCAATCGTTAAGGGCCTTGGAAATTATGATGGCGAAGTAAAATATGATGCAAACAGGGATGAGTCAAAGGATGGCAGCTCTCTTAAGTTAGATGGCAATTATGGTCTCAAGCTTAATGAGCAGAACCTTGGAGAAAACTTTTCAGTTTCACTTTGGGTAAAGCCTGAGACAAAACTTGTTGAAAACCAGTCAGTATTATTCCTGGGATATCACTCTCCTGAAATGTGGTATGCAGTGTCAGGTGATAGAAACAATTCTCAGATGAAGTTCTGGTATGACTACAAGCCAAACTTTTCATGGGTTACCAAGACATTTGCTACTTATGCTCCAAGTGAGTGGCACCACATTGTAATCACAGGCGATGGAAATATCATTAAGTCATATTACGATGGAGAGAGAATTTCTGAAGGAAATGAAAACTTCGTACCATTTATGGCAGGTGAAGAGCAGGATGTCTACATCGGCGCAAATAATTGGGATGGATGCTTTAACGGTCTCGTAGATGATGTTATGATTTACGACCGCACAATTTCAGATATCGATGTTGAGAGACTATATACTGGTAAGTCTTTGAAGGAAGTAGAAGAGGAAACAGGAGTAGTTGATTATGATAATTACCTGGTTGCTTCTTATAACTTCGAAGATGGTATCGGTGATGCCAAGGCTATCGTTAAAGGCTTAGGTAATTATGATGGTGAGCTTAAATTTGTGAATGGTGCAAATGGAAAGGCAATTGTAACAGATGGATATGGTCTTGATCTTGGAAACAAGGTTCAGGGATTGGATTACACTATTTCCTTCCTTGTAAAGCCATATGCTTCACAGGCTAACAATCAGGTTATGATGCTTATGGGATATCACAGCCCTGAGCACTGGACAGCAATCTCAGGTGATGGCGGTGACCAGTCTTATAAGCTTTGGGGTAGAACGGATGGAGCAGAGACTGTAGGAAATGCAGCAGCTATGAGCTGGACTACCATCGGCAATCCAACTATTACAAACAATGCTTGGTCAATGGTTACTCTTGTTGGTACAGATGGCCAGCTTGATATGTATGTAAATGGTGAGAAGGCAGCCAGCGGTGCATTTAATAACCCACTTTGTGGCACTAATGAATCAATCTTATTCGGTGCTAATTATTGGGACCCTTGCTTCAATGGTGCTTTTGATGAAATCAAGATTTACAACAGAGCATTAGATGAATCGGCTATCAAGGCAGCTGCTGAGGATTTCTTAGATAACAGACTTCAGACAAGTCTTGATTCAGCTTGTGATTTCGAGGCAATCAAGGGACAGAATACTGACAGAGAGCACATCAGATACAACCTTGAGCTTCCAACATCAGTAATCGGCACAGCTGTAACATGGACATCATCTAATCCAGAGGTTATCTCAGAAAAAGGTGTTGTTACTATTACAGATAAGGCTTCTGAGGTTAAGCTTACAGCAGAGGCATCTCTTGAAGGTAAGACAGCAAGAGTTGAGCTTAATCTTGCAGTAGATGCACTTGATAAGTCAGAGCTCAACGCCCTTATTGAAAGAGCTAAGGCATTTGACCTTACATTTATGTCAGCAGAATCTGCAGGGCGTCTAGAGGAAGTTATCGCAGAGGCTGAGGCAGCTGCAACATTTGATGAGATTGATTCAGCTACTGTAAGACTTACAAAGGCTATCGAAACATTAGAGCTTTCAGATGAATACGTAGATCCATTCGATGTAATTCCAGAGGCAGAGGTAACAGTTTCAATCGAGGCTGGAAGCAATAAGGATTTATTTGTTCTTCCAGAATCAATCCTTAATAAAGTTACTGTAGAATACGCTTCAGAGGATGACAGTGTTGCTACATATGTAGATGGAAAGCTTGATGCAAAGAATGCAGGAAAGACTATCGTTACAGCAACAGTAAAGGCTGTTTCAGATGGATTTGAGATGCAGTACGCTACAGCTGTTGATGTTACAGCGAAGACTCCAGCTCCAGCACCAGGTTCTGGTTCAGCACCAGCACCATCACCAAGCTCTGGTTCAGCAGGTTCAGGTTCTCAGGGTGGTTCTACAGGTGGAAGCTCAGCATCATCAGGTGGAAGTTCTTCATCAGGAAGCTCAGCATCATCAGGTGGACAGACTACACCAGCTACAGGTACTGAGACTACCACAACTATCACAGACCCACAGGCTCCTGCAGCAGGACCACAGCAGGGTACAGGTGCTCAGACTAAGCCAGGTCAGACTACAAAGCCTTCTACAGGCGAAGCTACTGAGGCAGAGGGCGAGGCTGAGACAACAATCGAGGATGAGGCTACACCTACAACAGGAGATGTTTCAGAAGAGACAAAGCCAGAGGAAACTGTAGAGCAGCCATCAGAGGAGACAATCGCTGATGAGCAGGTTCCAGAGGCAGGCGACAGCGCAGGACTTAGCGCAGGAGCAGTTGCTGGAATTATTGCAGCAGCAGTTGCAGTGCTTGCTTTACTTGGATTTGTTCTTAGCAAGCTTGGAATTCTTACAATCTTTAAATAAGAACTTTTTGTTAAATCTAGGGGCCGACTGATGTCGGCTCCTTTTTCATGTGCTAAAATAAAATCGGTGGTTTACGTAAAGGTTGATTGGTGTTATTATAGAAAAGATTTCGTTTTTTTTTTAATAACAATTAGTTTATATAGATAGGAGTTATCTAATGAGGAAAACAAAGATTATTTGTACAATTGGTCCAGCAAGTATGAATGAGGAGACTCTCACAGCCATGGCTAAGGCCGGCATGAATGTAGCCAGAATGAACTTTTCACATGGTGATCATGAAGAGCAGGGCATGAAGATGGATTTGGTTAAGAAGGTTCGTAAGAAGCTTAATCTTCCTATCGCTATCCTCCTTGATACAAAGGGTCCAGAGTACCGTATCGGTACTTTTAAAGATGGTTCTGTTACAGTAAACGAAGGTGATGTTTTCACATTCACAACTGACGATGTTGAAGGTGATCAGACAAGAGTATCTGTTAGCCACAAGAACCTTCACAATGATCTTAAGGTTGGAGATACACTTTCAGTATGTAACGGAATTGTATTCTTCGAGGTTACTGAGGTTAAGGGACACGATGTTATCACAAAGTGTACAGCAGGCGGTACTATGAGCAATAAGAAGTCTATGAGCTTCCCTAACAAGGTTATGTCTGGTCCTTACCTTTCAGAGCAGGATAAGAAGGATATTCTTTTCGGTATCGAGAACGATGTTGATTTCGTTGCTGCATCTTTCGTTTCTACAAAGCAGGATATGGTTGAGCTTAGAACATTCCTCGATGAGAACGGTGGTAAGGATATCGTTGTTATCGCTAAGATCGAGAACCAGCCAGGTGTTGACAATGTTGAGGAAATCCTTGAGATTGCTAATGGTATCATGGTTGCTCGTGGTGACCTTGGTGTTGAGATTCCATTCGTTAAGCTTCCAGCAGTTCAGAAGGAGCTTATCGCTAAGGCTCGTGCCCTTGGTAAGAGCGTTGTTACAGCTACAGAGATGCTTGAGTCTATGATTTCTAATCCACGTCCTACACGTGCTGAGATCTCAGACGTTGCTAACGCTGTATATGATGGAACATCAGCTATCATGCTTTCAGGTGAGTCTGCTCAGGGTAAGTTCCCAGTTCAGGCTGTTGCTACAATGGCAGAGATTGCTGAGACTACAGAGAATGACATTAACTACGAAGGACGTTTCCATAAGGAAGATATGTCAGTTATCAACACAGCAGATGCTGTCAGCCACTCTACATGCTCTATGGCTATCGATGTTAACGCTAAGGCAATCGTTGCATGTACAAAGTCTGGTTACACAGCAAAGCGTGTTAGCCGTTTCCGTTGCCCAGTAGATGTTATCGCTATGACAACAGATAAGAAGGTATGGAGAAGACTTGCACTTAGCTGGGGTGTTACACCAGTTCTCGTAGATAAGTACAAGGCTCTTGACGTTATGTTTGCACGTGCCGTAGAACGTACACAGGAGATGTTAGGTCTTGCCAAGGGCGACATGATCGTTCTTACAGGTGGCCCAATCGATGGTTCTGTAGGTAACACAAACACAATCAGAGTTGAGACTATTTCATAAAATAATATGCCAGGGCAGAAATGTTATATGAAGTAACTATTGTCAGAATTTAATTTTTATTCACAGACAATTCACACTTCTTACACGAGTTGAACATAAATTTCAGTTAATATATACTCATCTCGAAAGAGATACAATTTTTTCATAACATTATTCTCCCTTTTGAAAGAGACGCTCCGCTGGCGTCTCTTTTACATTGCATAAAAATATAACACGCGCATACGCGCGTGTTATATTTTTTTATGTAATAAAGTTATTTCATTTCTTCAAGTTCATATCCAATTTCTGTTCCAATTTCTCCAGAACCCTGAATACCAAAGGTTGTTGAGTCATGAGGTCCAACGATTGTATTCCAACCTGCAGGAGTGAGGATATAGTAGTCATCTGTTTCTTCTACATTTACACTCCAGCTAGAGGTGATGTTGATATCACTCTTATTAAGCTTTAATGTCCATCCATTAAGCTGAGTATCAGAATTGTTGGTTAATGTGAAGTTTACATTGTAACCATCGTCCCAACTTTGGATACTGTAATCAAGACCCAGCTTTTCATCCTCTACTGGAACAGGATCTATAAACTCATATTCAGAAGCAACGCCTACATTATCTGAACTAAGAATACCAAATTCTACAGTTCCATTTGCAGGAATTACTGAATTCCAATCTAAAGGAGTAACGATGAAGTAATCACCATCGTCTTTTACATTTACGCACCAGCTGTGATCAAAGCTGTGGCCATTCTTCTTGATTTTTAATGCCCAGCCAACAACATCCTCATCAGAGTTGTTAACTACTTTGAAATCTACCTTATAGCCAGAGCCCCAGCAGTAAACATCGTATTCAAGTGTAAGTTCAGGTGTTGGCTCAGGAACAGGTGGTTTTTCAGCTACCCAGTAATCAACATTTACATAATGCATACCGCCCATATTTGGCAAATATGGAACACCAATGTAGATGGTATGTACTCCTGTTATTGTAGTATTGAGCTTAACGTTATAAACCTCAAGTCCTTCACTAGGAGTTACTTCGATTTTACCTTCAGAGGTATTTTCATCTTTTAGTGAATCTACCATAAACCAAAGTGGTGATAAATCGGCAGCTTGGGCACATACGTTGATAGTATCAGTACCTTCGCCGAAGTCTACATTTTGAAATACAATATAGCCAATGGTGCTAATAACTGCGCCACAAGGACTGCCATCAGCTGAGTTGGCTTTATAAGAATAAGCGAAATAATTAGCATCCTCAGCTTCAACTCTTTCATATGGGTTGATAGTATTGGTGTCTTTATCTCCTTCTGCAGCCAAAGAAGTGATATTCATAGAAAAGAATAAACTAGCTGCTAAACAAACACTTAATAAACCTGTAAGTAGTTTTTTCATAGTACGTCTAAATCCTCCTTTTAGATTAAATGAATTACTTAAACGTTTTCGTTGCTCGAGCATTTTCATTCTAGCAAAGAAGGCATGGACATTTGTGAATAAACTATGGACATCTGTGAAGAAATGATGAATATTTGACACATATAAAAGGCCCTGCCGATATACGGCAAGGCCCTTAGTTTTTTATGTAGGATAAATGAAAACTAGATTATTCAAGTACGTAATCAATTGTTGATCCGATTGCACCTGATCCAACGATACCGAACTGAGCGCTTCCACCATTGTAGATAGTGCTGTTCCATGACATTGGAGTGATTACATAGTAGTTGCCTTCCTCAGCAACATTTACGCACCAGCTGCTGTCAATCTTAACATCTTTCTTGCTAATCTTAACCTTCCATCCGTCAACAGTCTTACCTGTCTTGTTAACAACAGCGAAGTTTACTGTGTAACCTGTTCCCCAGCTGTTAATCTGATACTCGAATGCAAGATCCTTCTTAACTACAGGAGTTGGAGTAGGAGTTACAACAGGTGTAGGAGTTGGTGTAACTACAGGAGTTGGAGTAGGAGTTACAACAGGTGTAGGAGTTGGTGTAACTACAGGAGTTGGTGTAGGTGTAACTACAGGTGTTGGAGTAGGAGTTACAACTGGAGTTGGTGTAGGCTTTGTTGGAGCAGCCTTTGCGATGATAGAATCAACTGTTACGTTTGATCCTGCAAATGTGTTTACTAAGTAAACATCATGAACACCTGAGATATCCTTCTTGATCTGGATTGTCTTAGCACCCTCGTTTGACTTAGAGAACTTAGCGTTTCCGATAGAGTTAGCAGCATCAAGGCCATCTACTCTGATGTCAAGGATAGATAAATCACTTGTTGTCTTACCGTTAACAGTAATAATAGCAGCACCATCAACGAAGTTTACATTCTTGATAAGTGCATAACCATTTTCTCTAATCATAACAGCTGACTTATTAGGAGTAACCATAGCATCCTTAAGTTCAGCAACCTTCTCAACCTCAACAGTCTCATAAGGATTTACCTCGCCTGTAACAACAGGTGTTACTACAGGAGTAGGTGTAGGAGTTACAACAGGTGTAGGTGTAGGTGTAACCTCGCCAGCGCCTGTAGCGTTGAAGTAATCAACGTCAACGTTTCCAAGCTTTCCTACAAAGTAAAGTGTATGCTGACCAGCAACTTCCTTTGATACCTTTACTGAATAAGTCTTGAATGCACCGTTAGTATTGCTAATCTTGAATGAACCAAGTGCTTCACCATCTTCTTTATCAAGTCTGACTTCAACTAAACCAGCGCCAGCTGATCTAAATGAACCTTCAAAACCTGTTAAACCATTTGTAAAATTCAATGGTGTTGTGCTAAATGAATCACCTTTCTCAAGGCTTGAAATAAATACGTTATTATTTTCTGTAGCAACTTCTACGCCATTCTTTGTGATGGCTTTTTCAGCCTCAACCTTTGTGTATGGGCTGATGCTAGGAGCTGCCATGACTGTTGCACTGCTTGATAATAATAATCCAGCAGCTAAGCTTGCGCTTAACAGACCTGCGACTTTTCTCTTCATCTTCAAAAGTCCCCCTTTTCTTTCTAGTAATAATTAATTGATTCAGTTCCTTAAACGTTTTCGTTGCTCGAGCAATTAAATTGTAACAAATATGTAATAATCACATCTGTCAAATTATTGCTCTCCAATTATTAAAAATTGTCGCAAATTCACTATTGACATTTGTTTGAGTAAAAATACACAAACGAGTATTTCACAATTTAGTCACAAATTACTTAAGGATTTACTTAAAAAACTGCATAAAAAGAGCACCCATATATAACGGGTGCTCCTGTTATAAATTGCTTAAATAAATTCACAGCTAACCTGATTTTTGCCTAGCTCCTTTGCTTTATAAAGCAGCTCATCTACACGGTTAATGGTATCAGCTACTTTTTCAGATTCATGATGCTTGGTAACACCAATACTAATGGTAATTTGGGCATGAGAAGCAGACTTCTTTTTTATTTGTGAGCAAATACATTCAGCAAGCTTGTAGGCGTCATCGTCGGATGAATTGGACAACAAAATCATGAATTCTTCGCCACCCCATCTACCAGCCTGTACATTTGGAATAGTGCACACATTTTCAAGTAAATAGCTAGATACAGCCTTCAGTATCATATCACCTTCCGCATGTCCATAGGTATCGTTAACCTGCTTAAAATCGTCTATATCAAACATTAGAAGATACCAGTTTTTGGTATCACAAGTATCGTTGATTTCATAAATATTTCGTTCGATTGCACCACGATTGAGAAGATTAGTCAAAGCGTCGTGAGAGGCTTTATAAAGCATTTCACTGAGCTGTGCATTCTTATCCATAAGCTCTTCAGTAATAGTATTTATAAAGATTGCAAGACGGGCGGTGATAGGCATGTTAGAATCCTGCTCTGTATGTTCTTCTGCAATAACAGCATCGTTTCTGGCGTCACCTTCCCTCATTGCCACTGTTACCACGGAAAGGTTGTTAAGAAGAGTCAGCTTGTTGGAACGCATGATTTCCCCGAGAGCACTAAAGCCCATGGATTTGAGATTTTTAGATATTTCTCCAATCTCAATACCGGCCTTATCCCCCCAAAACAGCTTTCGCCCCATGCAATTAATGATATAAATCATTTGGGGTGAAAACTCTCTAATAGTGAGTCCTGTCTGCTTGGTATGTCGTATGATTCGGCGTGGATCACCATAGGTTAGGTGGATGTAGCTACCCTCTGGAACGTTGGAAGACATAACAATAGACCCGTCTGGATTAACGCTTTTTGCGTGTCGTATATATTTGGTTTCTTTGTCTACCTGCACCTGCATAGGAAATTCTAGCGCATCGTAGAAAAAGTTACGCCCCTTTTCTATATGGAGATAATGCTCATATACGTCATAGGCAGGCTTGCCATCGATTTCATAAACGACATCACCCTCAGAGTGTGTAACCTGTAGAGGATAGCCTATTGGCTTCCAGCCAAACATTCTGTTGGTAAGAATATGCAAATCAGGGCCACCATAGAAGACAATTACAGATCCGGTGGTGCTACAATCGTAATCATTTGCAAATACATAAGCCTGGTGATCCTCATCGCCAACAGCCACTCCGCCAAAAATATTAACATCCTCTGGAAGAGCATCTACGATAGCGCCAGCCTCTTCAAGAGGCTGATAAGTAGAGGCTGTCAGTAGCTCGATTCCTTTAAGATTAGGCAAGCTTTTGGCATAGGCTAAAACGGTGTCAGCATTGTATGTATTGGCTGTATCGTAGGTTGTAATAATATTAACATAGCTAGATGCTTCCTCAAATATCATAGCTGTTATTACAAGCTCATCATCATTTAATTTGCCACCTAGAATATCGCCAGTAGCACTACATCCAACGATAGTTGCCTTTGGGAATTCTTTTCTTATGATTTGGCGTACTTCATCAAGGTCCTTTTTCTTGTCATCAAGATTGTAAGGAACAAAGATATGAAAAAAGGCAACATTATCCCCGTAAAGGATATCTGTTGCCCATTGCTTCATCGTATTATGAAATGTATCGTTGAATGAAGTCTGTCTAAATAACACGGAATAGTCTCCTTGTTAATCAATAATTAAATGTTACGTAGTTCTCTCACGTGTATATATTTATTGTACAAATGTTATTGGTGGATGTCACTAATTTTTTTCATAACATAAGCTTTTAAGATGTCTAAAAAAGTAACGATTCTAGTAACGATTTTGGATCAGTGGGTATATATACGGACACAAAAGTGGATTACAATTATTCACATGAGCGCACATGAGTGGAGATGATTGAAAATTGAACGCATTGATGCTATCATAATTTTAAGAAACGAGGTTCTTTTATGTTTCAAATTGACTTTTATCGCACTGCAAGAGGAGACTGTAATATAGAGGCTTTTTTAGAAGGCCTTGAGAAGAAAGCGAGCACAAACAAGGATGCTAGAATCCAGTATAAACAAGCAATACAATACATACAGTTTCTAGAAAGGGGTAACCATAATGAGCGATTGGAATAAGTACAAGGAAAAAGTTAGAAAAACAAATCCAAAGTTAGGTAGAGATATTGATGAGGCAGAAGAAATATCTGCTATTGTGGGGGCTATGATTCAGCAAAGACATAATCTTCATTTATCGCAAAGAGAGTTAGCTTCTTTGTGCGGAATACCTCATTCTTCTGTGGCAAGAATAGAATCAGGAGTTAGCATACCTAATCTAGCTACTATGTTAAAAATTTTTAAGCAGTTAGAATTGTCATTCACTGTTCAGCCAATGAGAAAATAAATGATTATAGGGAGGGATTTTAACATGTACTATCAGAATTTAACAAAAATAGGGGAGTTAGTGTTCGTCTGTGAGACCACAAAGATAATCTAATGAAACACCATAGAATTCAGCCAATTTGATGGCATAAGAAAGAGGAAGCTCGCGTACACCCTTTTCGTAACGGCGATAGACCTCGCGTTGGCACACTAAAATATCAGCAACATTCTGCTGAGATAAATCGTGGTCAATTCTTAGATCCTCCAACCGCTTTAGGTACATAGTGTCTCCTCTGTTTAGTAATCCTGTTAGAACCTAAAGTTATACAAGCAATCTTAATCATACATAAAAGAATAGTCGCACAATAAACAACATAATTGATATATTGTGTGAAAAGATTGTGAAACTTTTAGTTCTATTGAGACAATGCTACCAAATGGTGATATAGTAGTCCTAAAGATGCTACCAATCGGTAGCAAGTAAATTTTTAGGTGCACAGCTTAGGCTGTGTTAAATTTAACTCTTCCATGCTACCAGATGGTTGCATTCTAAATTGGCGCAATGGGAGAAATATTTATTTAGGAGGAATCAAAAACATGGCTAGAAACAAGACACTAGTAAGATTCATGGCTATCGCGGTTGCAGCCGCAACTGTAGCCTCATCCGTGCCTGCATATGCAGCATTTGATGCTGCATATTATGCACAGCAGAATCCGGATGTAGTAGCTAAGGTTGGCACTTCTCGTAAGGCTCTCGAAAACCATTACAATTTGTTTGGTAAGAAGGAAGGCAGAGCTTCTAGTGCCGCTGATGTTACAAGTTCACCTATCCGTCAGTTATTTGACGCTGCTTTCTATGCAAAGCAGAATCCTGATGTTGTTGCTGTTTTTGGCGACAATGCAGATGCTTTATTTAATCATTTTATGGCTTTCGGTATTAAGGAAGGCAGACAGATTAACCAGTATTTCGATGTAAATGCTTACAAGGCTGCTTATCCTGATCTTGCTGCAGCATTTGGTGATAATATGGAAATGTATTATCAGCACTTTGCTACATTAGGACAGAAAGAGCACAGAACATTAGGTGGCTTCCCATCTGAGAGTATATTACCAGGTAAGACTACAGCTACTAAGGCTGCAGCAGCTTCATCTGGCGGTTCTTCAGGCGGATCTTCAGGTGGAGCTTCTGGTGGTTCTAGCTCATCTTCTAGTACAACACCTAGCCCAGCTCCTGCTTCTACAGCTCCTGCTTTAGAGAATGCTACTATCGCAGTAGGTGAGAATCTTGCATTAGCTGTTAAGAATCTTCCAGATGGCGTTACAGTAGCTAGATGGGCAAGTTCTGATGCAACTATTGTTTCACTTGCGTCTAATGTAGCTACAGGTGAAGCTGTAGGAACAGTCAAGATTACAGCAATACTTGATGATGATGATGAAAAGCCAACAGAACTCACTTGTACAATTACTGTAACAGCAGCGTCAATCAAGTTAGATAAGACAAATCTTGATGTAGCAGTTGGAAAGACTGAGGCTTTATCAGCTACTAGATATCCTACATCTGAAAATATCACATGGATTACAAGCAATCCTTCAGTTGCAACTGTAGTCAATGGCACAGTAACAGGAGTAAAGGCTGGCACAGCAGATATTACAGCAAGAATAACAGTCGGTGGTATCGATTATACTGCTACATGTAAGGTAAATGTAACTTCTCCTTCAATCAAGCTTGATAAATCTTCACTTTCATTAGAAGAAGAGGAAACAGCAGTATTGACAGCTACAGTATTACCTTCAGCTACATCTGTAACATGGACATCAGATAATACTAATGTTGCAACTGTAAGTGGTGGAACAGTAGAAGCTGTAGCTCCTGGTTCAACAATAATTACTGCTTCATTTGGCTTGGATGGAGTAACATATAAAGCAACATGTGCCGTAACGGTTAACAAAATCACACCTGAGATTAAGCTCAATAAGACTACCGCAACAGTCGATGTTGGCAGTACAGTGGTTTTATCATCTACAAGTCTAAAACCAAGTGATGCTGTTATTACATGGTCTACAAGTGATGCTACTATCGCAACAGTAACTAATGGCACAGTAAATGGTGTAAAGGCAGGTACAGCAACAATTACTGCTAAGATTACAGTAGATGGCAAGGATTACACAGCTACATGCACAGTAGAAGTTAAAGCGGTTGCGGTAACACCTTCGATTTCATTGAATGAGAGAGCAGTAACGATTGCAAAAGGCAATAATGCTACATTGACTGCTACAACAGTTCCAGCTGATGCGGTAGTTACATGGGCTTCTGATGCTACAGGAGGTGGTGTGACAGTATCAGGTGGTGTTGTTACTGTTAATTCAGATTCTACAGCAACAACAGCGACAATTACTGCATCAATTACAGTGGATGGAACAACTTATTCAGATGAGTGTGTGGTAACAGTAGGTGAATAACCTTAATGAAAATATATATTTTGTCAACTATCTATAAATAGATTGTGTGCGTTGAGGCTACCTTGAGGGAGCCTCTTCGCACAACATCTATCGAATTTTTAATTGAGGGAGTATATAATGACGTTCAAATTGAAATCAGATAAGAGGGCGTCGGAAAACAAAACAGTGCGATTTCCATTACCTCTTTTGGAAGAAATAGAAGAAGCTATAGAGGGAAAGGATGTTACCTTTTCGGCCTTTGTAATCCAAGCTTGCCAGTATGCGTTAGAAAATCTTGAAGAAAATCAGTATCAGATGTTTGGAAACTGATTCCTTTATGAAATAATTTTATGGGTATAGTTGTTTCGTGTCTTTATAATAGTCACACGAAAGTGATGGCGCAGAATTGAGGGCTTTGGCATAAGCTGAAGATCCCGGTTTTGAAAAATAATGTGAAGGTTTATATAGTATCTCCACATATCTAATATGTTAAAATATCACCTAATCAAGGGCGCTCCGTTCGGGGCGCCCTTGGTTTATTATTATTAAAGTCTTTGAGGACTTCTTTTTAGAACTATTAGCTAGCTTTTGGTTCTCCGTATTCTCTAAGCATAGATTCATATGAAATGACCCATTGCTTACCAAATTTACAGACATCAATTCCAAGCAAGAATCTACCATAGATGATTGCTCGTCTGAGGGTACTTTCATTCAGTCCCCACATTTCGGTAGCATCTCTTAAGGACATAAGCCCATCAAATGGAGAATCTACCTTTTGACCATTCTCCCAAAGTTCATCACATGATAAATCCAGCTCATCATTCCATATTATTCCAAAACCACCTACATCCACTTGCACAGAATTAAACAAATCATCATCGGTTAACAAGTCTTTGAATAGAGGGTGTTCAGAAGATAAAGGGACGATATCATATAATTTTCGCTGACCTTCAGAAAAATAAACATTTAGTTTGTGGTCTGGAAGGGGTTGTACATCTTTTATTTTATGAAACATAACTACCTCCTGTATTATAGTGGTGGAATTTTTATGAAATTTTGAGTTTCCCATATTTGTAGTAATTCATCTCTGTGAAGAGATATCCACTGTAGAACTAATTCCATAGTCTTAGGTGGTAAATATCCATCTAGAATTTCATCAGTCTGAAAATCTATAGCTGCTACATCATCACCATAAATAGCATGAAGATGAGGGGGATTGTGCTCGCTTGAAAGAAAATACATTCTAATCACAATCCCATTAAATCTTGATATAACTGGCATATTATTCTCCTTTAGAAGAATTATATCACGATACCGTGAAGTATTAAAGGGCAAGTTATAGATAGTTATCTTTGTTATAATAGTGTGAAGTCAATGATTTGGCTCTTTATAATATGTACAAATCTGATTTTTTTTGGTAATATAACTCTGTTTGATTATTAGTTGGACTTCATTGGCTTGCCTTGTTTTCCAACTTGTTTTTTTGTATAGAGAAAGGAAGTTAAATGATTCAAGCAAATAATGTCACCCTTCGTTTTGGCAAGAAGGCCCTTTTCGAAGAGGTTAATATCAAATTTACAGAAGGAAACTGCTACGGTATCATCGGTGCCAATGGTGCAGGTAAGTCTACATTCCTTAAGATTTTATCTGGCCAGCTTGAGCCTACCAGCGGCGAAATCACAATGAGCCCTGGAAACCGTCTTTCATTCTTAGAGCAGGATCACTTCAAATACGATGAGTTTACAGCTCTTGATACAGTTATCATGGGTAATCAGCGTCTCTACGATATCATGAAGGAAAAGGACGCTATTTATATGAAGGAAGATTTCTCTGACGAGGATGGTATCCGCGCAGCTGAGCTTGAGACAGAGTTCGCTGAGATGGATGGTTGGAACGCAGAGGCAGATGCAGCTACTCTTCTTAATGGACTTGGTGTTGATACAGAGTTCCACTACACACAGATGGCAGATCTTCCAGGTGCATTAAAGGTCAAGATTCTTCTTGCACGTGCACTTTTCGGTTCACCAGATGTACTTCTTCTCGATGAGCCTACTAACCACCTTGATTTAGATGCTATCGGTTGGCTTGAGGAGTTCCTTATTAACTTTGAGAACACAGTTATCGTTGTTTCCCACGACAGATACTTCCTTAATAAGGTATGTACTCACACAGCAGATATTGATTACGGTAAGATTCAGCTTTACGCTGGTAACTACGACTTCTGGTATCAGTCTTCCCAGCTTATTATCCAGCAGCGTAAGGAAGCTAATAAGAAGAAGGAAGAGCAGATTAAGGAATTACAGGAGTTCATCCAGAGATTCTCTGCTAACGCTTCTAAGTCTAAGCAGGCTACATCACGTAAGCGTGCATTAGAGAAGATTCAGCTTGATGACATCCGTCCATCTAGCCGTAAGTATCCATACATCGATTTCCGCCCAGCTCGTGAAATCGGAAACGAGGTTCTCTCAGTTGAAAACCTTACAAAGACTATTGATGGTGAGCTTATTCTTGATCACCTTTCATTTAACGTAGGTCGTGAGGATAAGATTGCTTTAGTTGGTTCTAACGAAAAGGCTAAGACAGTTCTCTTCCAGATTCTTGCAGGAGAGATGGAGCCAGACGAAGGAAGCTACAAGTGGGGTGTTACTACATCTCAGTCTTACTTCCCTAAGGACAATACAGAAATCTTCTCTACAGACCTTCTTATTGTAGACTGGCTTACACAGTTCTCTGAGATTAAGGATGCTACTTATGTACGTGGTTTCCTTGGTCGTATGCTTTTCGCTGGCGATGACGGCGCAAAGAAGATGAAGGTTTTATCCGGTGGTGAAAAGGTTCGTGTTCTTCTTTCACGTATGATGATTGAGAACTCTAACGTTCTTATGCTCGACGAGCCTACTGACCACTTAGATATGGAAAGTATCACAGCACTTAACACTGGTCTCCAGAAGTTCTCAGGAGTTATCCTTTTCTCTTCTCGTGACCACGAAATTGTGCAGACTACTGCAAACCGTATCATCGAAATCCTTCCAAACGGACAGATGATTGATAAGATGACTACATACGATGAGTACCTTGAGTCTGATGAGATGGCTCGTAAGCGTACAGTACTTGAGCTTTCATCTGATGAGCTTGAGGATGATTAATTAATTAGAAATTGACACATTGCGCGCAGCATTTTGCTGCGCGTTTTTTTTATGTAAAATCCCTATATAAATACTATGTCTTTTTGGTGTAAAACATTGCAATTAGCATAGTTAAATAATATAATATTTAATAAAATTTTTTTAGAGAGGTGGTGATACTATGGCAGAAAATAAGAGCGAAAAAGACAGACTAGTAGATAGTACTGCGTTCGAGAGCCGTGGTGTCATTGCTACAGAAGATTTCGTTGATCCTGACGAGCTCTATAAGGAGCTTATTCAGCGCGTTCGCAAATATCACCCTAATACAGATATTTCCATGATTGAAAAAGGCTACATGATTGCCAGAAATGCCCATGAGGGACAGTGTCGTAAGTCTGGAGAGCCTTATATCATTCATCCTCTTTGTGTTGCCATTATTTTGGCAGACTTGGAGCTTGATAAGGAGACTATTGTGGCAGGTCTTCTCCATGATGTAGTGGAGGACACTATCTGTACTAAGGAAGAGATTGCTCAGGAGTTCTCGGAAGAAGTTGCGGAGCTTGTTGATGGCGTTACAAAATTAGGTCAGTTGAATTACGATGCTGATAAGGTGGAGATTCAGGCAGAGAATCTTCGCAAGATGTTCCTTGCTATGGCAAAGGATATTCGTGTCATCCTTATTAAGCTTGCCGATAGACTTCACAACATGCGTACCTTAAAGTACATGATTCCAGAGAAGCAGAAGGAAAAGGCACGTGAGACTATGGAGATTTATGCTCCATTGGCACAGCGTCTCGGTATCAGCAGGGTTAAGATTGAGCTTGATGATTTATCGCTGAAATATCTGGAGCCAGATGCTTACTATGATTTGGTGGAGAAGATTGCTCTTAGAAAGAGCCAGCGTACAGAATATATTAATTCATTAGTAGATGACGTGCGTAAGCACATTGATGCTGCAGAGATTCAGGCAGAGGTTTATGGTCGTGCTAAGCATTTCTTCAGTATATATAAGAAGATGGTTAATCAGCACAAGACCATCGATCAGATTTATGATTTATTTGCAGTTCGTATAATCGTAGATTCTATCAAGGATTGTTATGCTGCCCTTGGTGTTATCCACGAAATGTATACACCAATTCCAGGTCGTTTCAAGGACTACATTGCTATGCCAAAGCCTAACATGTATCAGTCTTTGCATACTACAGTCATCGGCCCTAATGGTGCACCTTTCGAAATTCAGATTCGTACATACGAAATGCATCGTACCAGTGAATATGGTATCGCAGCTCACTGGAAATATAAGGAAAGTGGAGAAGGCTCCACAGTTGTTGGCGAGGAAGAGAAGCTTTCTTGGCTACGCGAAATCCTTGAGTGGCAGCAGGAAATTTCCGATAATAAGGAGTTTTCATCACTGCTTAAATCAGATTTAAATCTGTTTTCTGATACAGTTTTCTGTTTCACTCCTACAGGAGATGTTAAGAACCTTCCAAATGGCTCTACACCTATCGATTTTGCATACTCTATTCATTCTGCTGTTGGTAACAGAATGATTGGTGCAAAGGTAAACGGAAAGCTTGTACCTATCGACTACGTTATTCAGAATGGCGATCGTATCGAGATTGTCACATCACAGAATACAAACGGACCTAGCCGCGACTGGCTTAATATTGTTAAGTCTTCACAGGCTAAGAATAAAATTAATCAGTGGTTCCGTACCCAGTCTAAGGACGAGAACATCGCAAAGGGTAAGGAATTACTTATCAATTCTGCAAAACAGAAGGGCGTTGATATTGGCTCGATTAATAAGCCTAAATATCAGGAGCTCATTAAGAATAAATACGGCTTCCATAGTTGGGAAGATACTCTGGCTGCAGTAGGTCAGGGAGCTATCAAGGAAGGCGCTGTTATCAATAGAATGTTCACTGCATGGCAGAAGGATCATCCAGTGAAAGTTACTGATGAAGATGTTCTTGCAGAACATTCAGGTTCTAGTGATAAGATTCGTCCAAAGTCAAAGAATGGTATTACGGTTAGCGGTCTTTATGATGTTTCCGTTCGTTTCTCTAAATGCTGTAATCCAGTGCCAGGTGATGAAATCGTAGGCTTCGTTACAAGAGGTCGTGGCGTTTCTATCCACCGTACAGACTGCATCAACATGATTAACCTTCCTGAGTTCGAGAAGGAGCGTCTTATTGAGGCAGAGTGGGCTACAGGTGCAGAGGAAGAAGGAAGAAAAGGCGGCGTTTATCTTACAGAGATTAATATCTACGGAAATAACCGTACTGGCCTTCTCGTGGATATTACCCGTATCTTCACAGAGCGTGAGATTGACATCGATTCCATCCACTCTAAGACCAGCAAGCAGGGCGTAGCTACCATTACCATTAAGTTTGGTACTCAGAGTAAGGAACAGCTTAGAGCCCTTGTTGAGAAGATTAAGCAGGTAGAATCTATCATAGATGTAGAAAGACCTAGAGGATAGTTTTATTTAATGAAAGTTATGCATATTATGTTGCCAGTGTGCGCTATGAACTGCTATCTGGCAATCAATGAAGAGACAAAAGAATCAATTATCATAGATCCAGGTTCAGCTCCAGAACGTATCAAGGCAGGAGTTGAGCAGTCTGGCACTACACCAGTTGCAATTTTACTTACACATGGTCATTTTGATCATGCAGGCGCAGCTGCTGAAATCGCAGCAGCCTATGGCATCAAAGTTTATGCATACGAGAAAGAGCGTGAGACATTAGCAAATCCAGAGATTAATTTATCTGTTATGATGGGCGAAGCTGCTTCATACAAGACAGACATTTTCCTTAAGGATGATGAAGAGGTGGAAATGGCAGGCCTTACATTTAAGTGCCTTGCTACACCAGGTCACACACCAGGTGGTTGCTGCTTCTATTTCGAAAAAGAAGGAATCCTGTTTACAGGAGATACTCTTTTCTGTGGTTCTGTTGGACGCACAGATTTCCCAGGTGGCTCAATGTCACAGCTTGTGAACAGTATCAATACTAAGCTTATGGTGCTTCCAAATGATACAATCTGTTATCCGGGCCACGAAAGCGCTACCACTATCGAGTTCGAGCGTAACAACAATATGTTTTTATAATAGGAATAATTAATGATATACGTACAGTTAAACGAAAATAATTTTGAATATGACATATATTCACTTGTGAAAGCCTTCTATCCAAAGGAAGAGGTCAAGATTTCTACAGAGCCTGTCCCAGAGGATTCAGGGCTTCTTTTTTCGATGCAGGTAAACTATTCGGACGATGTTTTGACATTGGATGGTCGAAAGATAGATATCGATTATTCTAATCGTCCAGATACAAAGAATCGTCTGAAGCTTGCAATCTATGAGAGCTTACATGAGCGTACTGGTAAGGATTTACCTTGGGGGACACTTACAGGTATCCGCCCTACAAAAATTTCACTTGGAATGATAGAAGAGGGCGCCAGTGATTCTGATGTGACTGCATACATGAGACAGACATATCTTACCTCACAGGAAAAAATTGACCTTAGCCTTCAGGTATCTCATAAGGAGCATGAGCTACTTTCAAAGATTGATTATGACAATGGATATTCAGTTTATATTGGTATTCCATTTTGCCCTAGCACATGTCTTTATTGTTCATTCACTTCTTATCCAATAGGACTTTGGACAAAGAAGCTTGATGATTATATCGATGCATTAGAGAAGGAGATGGCTTTTACAGCAGAGTCTTGCAAGGGCAAGAGTCTTACAACTATCTACATCGGTGGTGGCACACCTACCTCTCTTGATGCCGAGCATCTGGAGAGATTGCTCACACTGGTTGATAGATATTTCAACACAGCTGATTTGCTGGAATATACCATCGAAGCAGGCAGACCTGATTCAATCACACTTGAAAAGCTTCAGGTAATGAAGAATCACCCCGTCACACGTATCTCCATCAATCCACAGACCATGAACCAGAAGACACTTGATTTGATTGGACGCTTCCATAAGGTGGAAGATATCCACCGAGTATTTGGCTGGGCACGTGACCTTGGATTTAAGAATATTAATATGGATCTTATCCTTGGACTTCCAGGAGAGACTATCGAGGATGTGGCTTACACATTATCAGAGGTGGAGAAGCTTGCACCTGATAATCTTACAGTCCATTCGCTGGCGTTGAAGCATTCAGCTCGCCTTAATTATGATAAGGAAGCTTACGAGGATTATCTTATTGATAATTCCCAGAAGCATATGGACATCTGCCTTGATGCTGCAAAACGCATGGGCATGGCTCCATACTATTTATATCGCCAGAAAAATATGGCAGCCAATTTAGAGAATATTGGCTATTCTACTCCAGGTAACGAGGGATTATATAATATCTTGATAATGGAGGAGAAACAAACTATAATGGCACTTGGTTGCGGCACGGCCTGCAAGTTCGTTACAGACCATGGCAAGACCGTTACAAGATGCGAAAATGTCAAGGATGTCCAGCTTTACATGGACCGAATTGATGAAATGATAGAAAGAAAACGTGAAAGACTTAGAGAGGATTTGAAATGGCTTTAAACAAGAAACCAGTTAACGGAATGAAGGATATTCTCCCATACGAGATGGAAGTTCGTGATTATGTTACATCTATTATTAAGGATACTTATCGTTCCTTTGGATTTACACCTATTGAGACACCAGCTATGGAGTCTATTGGAAATCTTTCAAATAAGCAGGGTGGAGAGAACGAGAAGCTTATCTTCAAGGTAATGAAGAGAGGTGAAAAGCTCAATATCCCTGAGGCACAGACAGAAGATGATGTTGTGGATTTTGGTATGAGATACGACCTTACAGTTCCACTTTGCCGCTTCTATTCAAATCACGCTAATGAGCTTTCATCACCATTTAAGGCTCTTCAGATTGGGTCTGTATGGAGAGCAGACAGACCACAGCGTGGACGTTACAGACAGTTTACACAGTGTGATATTGATATCCTTGGCGAGCCAAGCAACTTAGCAGAAATCGAGCTTATCCTTGCTACTACAACAACACTTGGCAGAATTGGATTTAAGAACTTCGAGATTCGTATCAATGAGCGTCGTATCTTAAAGGCTATGGCTGCTTATGCAGGATTTGCTGAGGAGGATTACGATTCAATCTTCATCACACTTGATAAGATGGACAAGATTGGACTTGATGGAGTATCAGCAGAGCTTCTTGAGGCTGGATATTCTAAGGAGTCTATTGATAAGTATGTAGAATTATTTGCACTTCTTGAAAATGTTAAGGCCGTTGCTGCAGGCATGGATGTACTTCTTGATAAGCTTGGCGAGTTCCTTGATGCAGAGGTTGCAGATTGGATGCGTGAGATTGCAGCAGCTGTTAATGCTACAAAGGAAGCACAGTTCGAGCTTGTATTTGATCCTACACTTGTACGTGGTATGAGCTACTACACAGGTACAATCTTTGAGATTGCTATCCCTGAGTTCGGTGGAAGCTGCGGTGGTGGCGGACGTTACGACAAGATGATTGGTAACTTCACAGGCCAGAACACACCAGCTTGCGGATTCTCAATCGGATTCGAGCGTATCATCCTTCTTCTTATGGAGCAGGGCTTCAAGGTACCAGGTGCTAGCAAGAAGGTAGCTTACCTTGTAGAGAAGGGATACCCAGCAGAGAAGCTTGCAGAGGTTATGTCTCAGGCTAAGGAAGCTCGTGCAAACGGCCAGACAGTTCTCGTTGTTCGCATGAACAAGAACAAGAAGTTCCAGAAGGAACAGCTCACAAATGATGGATATGAGGAATTTGTAGAGTTCTTCAATAGATAAAAATTATGCCTCCCGAATTTGGGAGGCATAATTTTTATCGGGCTCTAATACTTAGAATCTCTCCAATATACATTGTATGGAAATCATCCAGGTGTCTATCGCTGTATTGTGCATCGAGAATCTTTGGGTCGAGGATTGTGTTCTCGGTCATAGGTACTGCAGCAATCTTGCGACAAAGGATGATGAAGTTTGCATCATCAATATATGGAACATCCATGATTCGCTCAACGTTTACTCGGCAAGCTTTAAGTTTGTCTTCGTTTCTACCACTGAGCTGATCAAGTACCTTCATAAGCTGAATATTGTTTTTTTCTTTCATATCGAAAAAGCAGGCACTAAAGAATTCACTTTCATCCAATAGCTCTTTGGTATATCTAGTATTTCTCAAGAATGCATAAATTACATTCTTTCCCCAAATATGCCCCACACCTCCATTGTGAGAAGAGGTGGCATTAACTTTTCCATTGGCTTCTGCCACAATGGCAACACCTTCTTCTTCAAGTTTTTTGATAGGGTTCCATTCGAGCATATCGATTGGATAAGGTTGAAATGTGTGCATAATAAGTCCTCGCTTTCTTATTGATACATATATTTAAGATTATTATCCTGAATAAATTTCAAAAATTCATGCTCTGGGAGAGGTTTTGAAAAATAGAAGCCTTGAATGAAATCTACTCCCAGTGTCTTCATGGCATCGAACTGATCTTGAGTTTCGATACCTTCTGCCACAATCTTTAGTCCAATAGAATGAGCCATTTCTATAACTGCATTCACTATGGCTATAGCCTTGTCGTTGTCCTTAAAGTATTCATCGGATAGAAGCTTATCCAGTTTAACAATGGATACAGGCATATCAATGATGTAGTTAAGGTTTGAGCTACCTGAACCAAAATCGTCTAATGAGAAGCAGAGACCGTGTTCTTCCAGCTTCTTCATATTTTCATGAAGTCGTTCTTTACTTCGAAGTGAACTTGTTTCAGTGATTTCCAGATTAATCAACTCCGGGTCAATCTGGTAATCTTCCAACATCTGCAAAATCTTTGTAGTAAAGGTTGGGCTTTCGCCCTGTTTTACTGAAAGGTTAAGCTCTATATGCTGAATTCCAATTCGTTCTATATGGTAGGACTTTATAAATGAAAGAGTTCGTCTGTAAATGGCATCAGAAAGTGGAATGATTCTACCAGTTAACTCAGCTACAGGAATGAATTCGTTAGGCTGAAGATAAGATCCATCAATAAGCTTGATACGTACCAGAGCCTCAGCAGAGGAGAACGTGTTCGTAGCTATATTAAAGATAGGCTGGTAATGAACCTCTATCCTGTCATTTTCCATTGCCTCAACAACCAGCTTTTCAACATCCTTCTGCCTACGGACATTTTTCATGGTTTCAGCAGTGACAATTACCTCGTTATTAGACGAGTTGCCTTTGTTGCTAGGAATGTAGTTAGCCAGTAACATCATCAGTTCGTCAGCATTATCGGAAATAGTGCAATCCGGAATGATGGTATAGAAAGGTCTAAGGAGAGTTATGGCATCTCCAACATCTGAGTTATTTTCAACGGCTTGAAAATAGGTGGAAATTTGGTATTTTGTGCTCTCCAAAAAATCAGTATTTTCAAATATTAAAAGGAAATGACCTTCGGCGGTATCAAAAATTTTTGCCGTATCTACTGAGAACAGGAAATCCGAAAGCATTTCTATAGTCTGTCTTAATAGTTTATTTTCATCAGCAGATTCTCCAGTGGTTTGGAAGGAGATTCGCATTGCTGAGAAGTTTTGTTTTGTCTGGTAAAGGTAATCTAAATACTCGTGGATAACAGCCGAGCTGAAATGACCGGTACGTCTTGATAGCGAACTCTGAGGATTTTCAAGCTCGAAATACATTACCAGAACGCCGATACAGGAGGCAAAGCTGACAATAAGAAGCTTTGGATTCAAAAACTGTATAATGGCGGAGATAGACCAGATTGTCATCCATAAACAAAGAGCGTATACCTTCTTTTCCTTCAGATGTTTCCTAAGGGCCATGGCTGCCAGAATAATTGACAGAATATATATAGCAACAAATATGTAAGTAGCTATTGCTGCTGGACCATAGGTATAAAGAGTCTGTCCGTCATAGTAATAGTGCAAAGGCAGATAAACTGTTACAATTACACCGATAATACAGAATACCTGATAACATAATCCCAGGAATTTTTCATGAGCACTACCAAAAAATTCGAATAAATCTGAAACGGAGTAACCTAAAGCACTAAAAGCTACTGTGTGGAGCGAGATTAAATAAAGTTTGCAGATGGCAATTACAATGTATTCCTGATATTTTCTTGAATACACAATAAAATAGCAGGATGCTATATCTAAAATGACGCATGCTAATATAACGAATAGCGTAATTTTGAATTTTCGCTCTGAGCTAAGTCCCATTGTTGGTTGCTTTTTATAAAAAAATAAGAGCAACGCAATAATGACCAACCCACATACTTGTGTGTATATATTCATAATATCGCCCCACTATCTAAACCTATTTGGATTATAGCATTAAAGGGTATTTCTATTTGCAAAGAAACTATGAAAAAAATGTAAAAATAAAGGCATAATTTAGCACACTAAAGTGTTGACGTATCGAAAAAAAAGTACGATAATAAATCTCAAGTTTATTATTGTGAGAAATTGTTATGGAGGCTTAAAAATGGAAATCAGATTTGAAAAACGTGAGAAATTGAAGGATAAGCCAGATTGGAGCAACCTTGGTTTTGGTAAGTACATGACAGATTATATGTTTATCTGTGATTGGGATAGAGAAATTGGTTGGCATGATGCAAGAATCGTCCCAGAGGGACCAATCGAGATGGATCCAGCCTGCATGACTCTTCATTACGCACAGGAGACATTTGAAGGTATGAAGGCATATCGCAGAGAGGATGGAAAGATTCAGCTTTTCAGACCTGAGATGAATGCCAAGAGAATGATTAATTCTAATGAGAGACTTTGTATGCCAGCATTCCCAGTTGAGGACTTCGTTGCAGCTGTAAAGGCACTTGTTAAAACAGAAGAAGCATGGGTACCAAAGGAGAAGGATACATCTCTTTATATTCGCCCATTTATGTTTGCTACAGAGGCAGCACTTGGCGTACACATGGCTAAATCCTACAAGTTTATGATTCTTTGCTGTCCAGTAGGAGCATATTACGCTACAGGTCTTGACCCAGTTAAGATTTTAGTAGAAAATGAACTTGTTCGAGCAGTTGCAGGTGGTACTGGCTTTACAAAATGCGGTGGAAACTATGCAGGTTCTATCGCTGGACAGGTAAAGGCAGAGAAGCTTGGTTATTCTCAGGTACTTTGGCTTGATGGTAACGAGAGAAAGTACGTAGAAGAAGTTGGAACCATGAACATCATGTTCAAGATTGATGGAGAAATCTGGACAGCACCTACAGTTGGTACTGTACTTCCAGGTGTAACCAGAGATTCTATGATTCATCTTCTTAAGGATTGGGGATACAAGGTTAGAGAAGAGCGCCTCGCAATTGATGACCTTATGAAGGCAGGCCATGACGGCAAGCTTGAGGAGGTCTTCGGTACAGGAACAGCAGCAGTCATTTCTCCAGTAGGAGAGCTCCGTTATAATGACGACGTTGTTGTAATAAATGGAGGTAAAACCGGTGAGCTTACACAGAAGCTTTATGATACCTTAACAGGTATTCAGTGGGGTAGATTACCGGATAATTACGGATGGACTCAACTAGTAGATTAATCAATGAATTAGAAGTAAATAATGATGACTTACAGTCTTTACAGGACTCATTCTGTAAAGCCAATGATATGTACATGATATGCATTGGCAGAAAGCATGGTCAGCTTACATCCTTCTCAGGTTCCAAGCCTGAGGAGGATTTTGTTGATGCCAATTTTCCGGATAGTCTTAGGAAAGAGCTGATAGAATCCTTTGTGGATGGTGCACCGGAGAATATCGTTGAGCGCACTGGCACAGAGGATTATTTTTTATACAGAGGAGTTGCCTTCAGAGGTGAGAAGGATGAGGTAGTAGGCAAATGGCTTTGCTTTGCAGTGGATAAGGATAAAGTTCCTGCAGGTCGCGAGCTTCCAACTGCCCTTCGCACAACTACAGTAGCTCAGCTTGACAAGGCTATTGCCCTTCTGGAAACTTTGTCAAAGCACTATGTGGCAGAGATTCTTCGCAATGAGAGGCTTAAGAAAAAGCTTTCCCAGACTCAGAGCGAGGAAAAGGA
The DNA here is from genome assembly GCF_900115215.1 of Pseudobutyrivibrio sp. UC1225. Lineage (NCBI taxonomy): Bacteria > Bacillati > Bacillota > Clostridia > Lachnospirales > Lachnospiraceae > Pseudobutyrivibrio > Pseudobutyrivibrio sp. UC1225. Next base: position 137,332 of record NZ_FOVQ01000002.1, read on the forward strand.
AGTGGAAAATAAGCTTATTAAGAATGAGCTTATGACAGAGATATTACGCCTCATGGAGTCAGAGGATTCCTTTGCCGACGTGGCAAATGAGATTCTTTCATTCGCAGGGAAATATATAGAGTGTACTAACACTTCACTGGTTCAAATGTCCATGGATGGGCTAACGGCTGATATGATTTTGGAATGGAGCATGGGCGATGAAAAGCTTTCACCTATTTTCCAGGGTGTTCCCGTAAAGGAACTACCATTTATGAATGGAAAGCCTTACACCATCTCAAGTGATGCGTCACTTCCAGAGGCTTTTGAAGAGTTCTTTGGAAAATATGCTATCAGTAGCGCCATTTTCCTGCCTATCAATGTTGATGACCAAGCGGCAATGTATCTGTGCTTCCTTTCTATTAAGCAGGATAGACAGTGGTCTGTTGACGAGATACGTTTCTCTAATGATATAAAAAATATTCTTCATAATATATTGATTAAGAAGATTACTGCCAACTCACTTGCAGGTTCTTATTCAGCCTTGGAGGCTATTTTGCAGAACGCAGGCTATGGTGTAATCGTAGTAGATTCAAACCAGAAGCAGGTGCTTTACAAGAATGATACCTTCGGAGACATGTTCGATAATTCTATCGATTCAGTGGCTGTGGAGGAGTTGATTTTTAACAAGAATTATAATCTTTCAGAGCTTAATGGTTATTCAGCAAATGGTTCTGGAAAATGGTTTGATATTAGTGTTGCAGATATCAGATGGGTGGATTCTAGAGAGGTTAGACTTATTACCTTCTACGATACTACCGATATCCGTAACTATCAGAAAAAGGCTGAAAAACAGGCTCAGACAGATACTCTTACAGGCTTATTTAACAGACAGGCCTGTGAGAAAGATATCGCTATGGAGTATCACATCGCCACAAAGCTTAACAAAGAATTTGCTGTTCTGATGTTTGATATTGACGATTTCACAAACATGAATCAGGGCTTAGGCTATCGCATTGGCGACGACCTTCTTGAATTCATTGCCCACAGCATCGACGAGATTTCTTATATCAAGGGCAAGTGCTATCGTATCGGCGGCGATGAGTTTGCTGTAATCGTAGACCATGACAATATCAAAAACCTTGAGCTTATTATTAAGAGAATCATGAATCTCTTCGATAATCCATGGGTATTAAATGATAAGGAATACAACTGCACAATTAGCATGGGCGGCCTAAAAGCGCCTGCTAATATCTTAGATGCGTCAGCTATTCTCACACGTCTCACAATTGCCCTTCATGGTGCAAAGGAAAAAGGTCACAATAGCTTTGAGTTTTACAATGAAAAGGCTGATGTTATCGTGGCAGAAAAGCAGGAGTTGGAGGATGACCTTAAGCAGGCTGTAAAGCGTGGTTGTAGGGAATTTGTTGTATTCTATCAGCCTATTATGGAGTTTGTTGGAGGAGTTCCAAATTGTTGTGGTGCAGAAGCCTTGGTTCGTTGGGATTCTGCTGAGAGAGGCATGGTAATGCCATCGGGCTTTATCACAGAGGCTGAGGAACAGAATCTTATCGGTGATATCGGTCATTATGTGCTTTTGGAGGCAGCTAAATCTTGTAAGCACTGGAATGATTTTGGTCATCCAGAGTATAAGATTAACGTTAATATTTCTCCAGTTCAGTTGATACAGAAGGATTTTGTGGATAGGCTGGATGCTGTTCTCAAACAGACCGCTATCAACCCTAAGAATCTTACACTTGAGGTTGTTGCTGACTTTGGACCAGGCGCAATGCCAAAGGCTGTTAAGGCTCTTGATGCGGCAAGAGCACTTGGCTGTAGAGTTGCCCTCGATAATTTTGGTGCTTCAAATTCAGCATTAAATGACATTAAGACTTTGCCAATAGATACTATAAAAATTGATAAAAACTACGCACAGAACATGGATGGTGATGTTTTCGCTCAGTCCTTTGTAAAGACAGTATCTGAGCTTGCAAACTCAGTTGACGTTGATGTTTGCGTAGAGGGTGTTGAGGAGGACAAGCAGATTACTATGATTGGTGACTATCCAATTAATCTGGTGCAGGGCTTCTTCTTCGACAAGCCACTTTCTAAGGAAGAATTTGGCAAGAAATACATTTAGGTGAATACCGGTAAGCCGGTTCACATAGAACTATTTTAGAAGTAATAGAAAGGGAAAGTAATGTACACATTAAAGGACATCAAAAACACAGATCCAGAAATCGCAGAGGCAATTGTAAAAGAATTCAATCGCCAGTCAGAGCACATTGAGCTTATTGCTTCAGAAAACTGGGTATCACCAGCTGTAATGTCAGCTATGGGCTCAGTTCTTACCAACAAATACGCTGAAGGCTATCCAGGAAAGCGTTATTATGGCGGCTGCGGCGAAGTAGACGTAGTTGAAGAGCTTGCAAGAGAGCGTGCTAAAGAACTGTTCGGATGTGACTATGTTAACGTTCAGCCACATTCAGGTGCCCAGGCTAACATGGCAGTTCAGTTTGCCGTACTTCAGCCAGGTGATACAGTAATGGGTATGAATCTTGACCACGGCGGACATCTTACTCATGGTTCACCAGCCAATTTCTCAGGCACATATTTCAATATCGTTCCTTACGGAGTAAATGATGAGGGCGTTATCGATTATGATGATGTTGAGAGAATTGCAGTAGAGTGCAAGCCAAAGATGATTATCGCTGGTGCATCAGCATACTGCCGCAAGATTGATTTCAAGCGTTTCAGAGAGATTTGTGATAAGGTTGGCGCTGTCCTTTTCGTAGATATGGCTCATATTGCAGGACTTGTTGCAGCAGGCGTACATGAGAGCCCAATCCCTTATGCAGATATTGTTACTACAACAACTCACAAGACTCTTCGTGGCCCTAGAGGCGGTATGATCATGGCAACAGCAGAGGCTAATGAGAAGTACAACTTCAACAAGGCTGTATTCCCAGGTATTCAGGGTGGTCCACTTATGCACGTACTTGCTGGTAAGGCAGTATGCTTTAAGGAAGCACTTGATCCATCCTTCAAGGAATATGGACAGCAGATTGTAAAGAATGCTCAGGCGCTTTGCAAGGGCTTACAGGATAGAGGTATCAAGATTGTTTCTGGCGGTACAGACAATCACCTTATGCTGGTAGACCTTACTCCATTTGAGCTTACAGGAAAGGTTGTAGAGAAACTTCTTGACGATGCTCACATCACAGCCAACAAAAATACTATTCCAAACGATCCTAAGTCTCCATTCGTAACTTCTGGTATTCGTCTTGGTACTCCTGCAGCTACAACACGTGGTCTTAAGGAGGAGGATTTCGATAAGGTAGCTGAGGCTATCGCCATCGTTATCAAGGAGCAGGAAGCTGGAGTAGAGAAGGCTCGCGCTATTATTAAGGAGCTTACAGACAAGTATCCACTTCCAGGTGAGGCGGAATTTAAAGCTGAATTATAATATTGGATTTAATGCACAATACGTGGCATAATACACAAGTTGTGTAAAAATACACTAAATATACATAAATACATTGATAGTTATTGACAATAATATTAATCTGTACTAACTTTTTATTTAGCGGTTTATACATGCTGGGGAGCATATACAGAAAGGGATTAATATTATGAAAAAAAGTGTATTTAGCCTTTTGTTAGGGGTGATTGTACTTTTTATGACAATCAGCCCTAATTTTATTGCTCAGGCACATGAGCTTGAGAATGAGGCAAAAGAAAATGTTGTTAAAAGTGTTACCTTTTTAGCAAACGGAAATCCAGTATCTGATGGGGATACGGTTTCATTAAATGATGAATTTCAGGTAGAGTACAGGCTTGAATCTCCACTTTACATGAATTATTCAGATGAGGATAAAGAAGAGGGGCATATTTATCTGGCTGAGGGAGATGTTGTTGATCTTCCATCGATAATGAGCACAGCCTTCGATTTATCTAACATAGAAGATTTTGATCTTAATCTTGATGATGGAACAAAATTTGGAACAGTAAGTGTTTCACCATCTGGAGAGGTTAAGCTTACAGTTACTTATTCAGAAAATAAGAATGTAAATGATGTTGTAGTTGGCCTTACCTTAGGCCTAGATTCAAAGGTGGTTAAGGATAAGCAGCAGTATACTTTCCAGATTCCAGGAATTGCCCCAAAGACTATAACAGTAGATATGGATGATGACCCAGCTATTCCAACACCAGATCAGCCTGAGGATAAGCTTACACTTTCCAAGGATGGCGGTGTATTTGGAGAAGATGGAACTGCTAGCTGGCAGATTAATCTTAAAAACAACGGCTCAGAGCTGACAGATGTTGTATTGTACGATTTCTTTACAACAGATAAGACCACTGACCTTGAGCTTGTTACAGACTCTTTAATCGTGAAGGATGAGGCTGGAAATATTCTCAAGGAAGGTGTTGATTATACTCTTTCTTATGAGAAGGGGCGCAATGGCAAATCTAAGGGTGGCCAGAAGTACAGCTGGAAAATAGAATTCGGAAATGTTTCGGGCAATCAGAATTACACTGTAAGCTATGACACCAAGATAAACGCTTACGATAATTTCATCGAAAATAACCACACTATCCCTGTTAATAAGGCATGGGCAGAATACAGCTATCTTGATGGGGAAGAGCCTGTATTTATAAAGGGCATAACAGTTGAAAAAAAGGGTACTGGAAAGAATATTGTAGGCAATTCTGTACTTAATAAATATGCTTTGTCTTCAGACCCTGGTAAGCGTCAAATTTCATGGCAAATAGTTGCAAATAGAAACTTTAGAGAGCTTACCAACGCATCACTGACAGAAAAAATCGGTGAAGGCCAAAGGCTTGTAGAGGTTACATCTGTTAGAGTTAACGACAGTAAATGGAAGGTGTTGGCTAGAAATATTCAGCCTGTAAAGGTTTCTGATAATGAATACAGATTTGATTTCGGTGATTTGCTAAATGGTAATATGGCCGTTATCAATGTGGTTACTGAGATTACCGACGAAGAGGCTCCTGCATGGGAGGCTTCAAATCGTGAAAAGATATATAAGAATTATGCAATTTTGGATTCTGATCAACACAGTGGACTGACCTTTGCTGCAAGTACAAGGTGCAAATGGAACACTAAGATTTTACAGAAGAGTGGAAAAGTAAACGAAGCAAATAACAGCATTGAGTATAAAGTAGTAATTAATGCAGCAGGACAGACTCTTCCTGATAGATTAGAGCTTAAGGATACACTAGGAAAGAGCCTTACATTTGATCAGGATTCAGTGAAGCTTTATTTCGGACAGGTTAATTCTTCCACCAAGGAAGTAGAGCCAGGTGAGCTTATCGCCAGTGGCTACACAAAACAGTTCTCCATCGAAGGGGATAATCAGGTACTTACCTTAATTGCTCCAGAGTTTAAGGAGAACAATTATACTTATGTTCTTACTTACACTGTTACTCCTAAGGAAATTGTTAAAGATGGTGATTACACCAACAGCATTCAGCTTTTAGGTTACGGTGAGGAAGAAATTCAGAGAGTTGAGGAGACTATAGCTTATAAGAATTTTGGCGGAGGCTGGGCTGAGGATCCAAAGAAGCCATCTAAGACAGAACCTACACCAACACCAGTTGTAACACCTACACCAACACCACAGCCATCCTCTAATTCTTCTAATGGAAGTGGAAGTGGTTCATCGTCTTCATCAGGTTCATCCAGCTCGTCATCAGATGATCCAAATAAAGTAGTAGGCTACGGCGAGACTGTTATTTCAATTGGTTCAGATATGGTTCCTGGGGCTGCTATCGGAGGAACTGATACTGATACAATAAATGCTGGTAGTAGCTTGGCTAAAACAGGCGGTTTCATTGGTACAGTTGCAGGTTATCTTGCAGGTATCCTTCTCATTGTAGGTGGATGCATAATTGCTTTTGGCGGAAGAAAAAAAGCAGGTAATGAAAAATAAATCAATTATAAAATTAGTAGTTGGGATTACTCTGATTTCAATAGGGTTTGGGCTTATCCTAAGCTCAGTGCTTGTGAATGTAAAACAGCATATTGAGCAGGATAAGCTTATAGTTGAGTTCAAGGAGGCAATTGAAGCCTCAGAGACTCAGGAAGAAGCCTTTACAGAACCTACGTTGAATAATCCAGCCATCGAAGGAGATGTTCTATATAATTTAAGGATTCCATCAATAGAATCTGAAAATCCGGTCCGCGAGGGAATCAGCAAGGGTGTACTTGCTGATTCTCTCGGACACGAACCGGGGACAGCTTATATTGGTGAAAAGGGCAACTGTGTCATTGCCGGCCACAGAAATTACACCTTCGGAAAGTTTTTCAATCGTCTGGATGAGGTTCAGGTGGGAGACGAGATTTACGTTGATACCAAAACAGGTACACGTAAGTATATTGTTAAAGAAATAAAGGTTGTTGAGCCAGAGGATGTTTCTGTTTTGGAGTCGACTGATGAGGAGCAACTTACTTTATACACATGCACTCCAATTTATGTAGCAACACATCGACTTGTTATCATTGCAGATCCCGTTTGACACTTTCCACAGATTTTTCATACAGTTGTTGTATACTATTCCTATATTGAATAGGTGCATTCCAAAAGATAATACACACCTGTGTATTAATGGCGTTTTGTACTAGAATTTATACGGACTTAAGACACGAAACCTAATTGACATTTTTTTATCAATTAGGTTATATTTATATTCAGAGGAAACTCTAATTAGTCGTTGGAGTTTACTTAAACGAGGTTTATTACACACTCATTTAATTGCGTGGAGGAATAAATGGAAGACTATAAAGTAATAGAAGTAAAGCAGAGCATCTTTGAAGATAACGATGCAGATGCTGAGAAGCTTAGGGGCGAGCTTAAAGCTCAGAAGACATTTTTAGTTAATCTTATGTCTGCTCCAGGCTCAGGAAAGACCACCACTTTATGCCAGACAATCTCACGTCTTAAGGACGAGATGCAAATCGGCGTAATGGAGGCTGATATTGATTCTGATGTGGATGCTGCCACTATTCAAAAAGCTGGCGCTCGCGCAATTCAGATACACACAGGAGGCATGTGCCATTTGGATGCCGATATGACCCGTCAGGGACTTAAGGAGTTTGGCACAGAAGATTTAGATCTTGTCTTTCTGGAAAACGTTGGAAATTTGGTTTGTCCAGCGGAATTCGATACAGGTTCATTGAAGAATGCTATGATTCTCTCAGTTCCAGAGGGAGACGACAAGCCACTTAAGTACCCACTGATGTTTTCAGTATGTGATGTGGTGCTTATCAACAAATGTGACACCCTGCCGGTGTTCACGGAGTTCTCAAAAGAGGCTGTAAAAGAAAGAATTCACAAGTTAAATCCAAATGCAAAAGTCATATTTGTTTCGGCAAAAACTGGCGATGGCTTTGATGAATGGGTTGACTGGTTGAGGGGCCAAGTGAATTCTTTCGTTAATGATTAGTCTTTTTGAGGTTGAGTATAAATAGTTTAGTAAGGTTTTAGTTAAAAGGAGGAAATAAATAATATGGGTATGGGACCAGACCGTTTAGGAGATTTTTATCCAGATTGGGTAAATGAGTTAAAAGATGAGGATCTCCGTCCAGAGATTCTTCAGCTTGGTAAGGTAATCACAGACCGTGCAAAGATTAAGCTTGGTCTTCAGAAGATTACAAAGTACGATCCAGAGTACTGGGCTGTAGCAAACCTTGCACCTACAAAGGAGATCGCTGAGCTTGCACTTCAGATGGGTGGCATCAGAAAGCCTAAGACATTCAAGCAGATGCTTGAAATCACAGGTCTTGATGAGAAGACTCTTGAGGAGAGATTAGAGCAGGCTAGCTACACAGGTCTTTTAGAGTGGAACTATGAGAATGAAGCTCATGAGAAGCAGTGGGTTCTTCCAATGTTTGTTCCAGGTTCTGCTGAGTTCTCTAATATGAACAGAGATGTTCTTAAGGAGCACCCAGAGATGGGACGCTTCTTTGAACGTATGAGCCGTCTTCCACTTGAAGGGCTTACACATATGGTACCACCAGGAGGCGCTGGTGTAGGTATGCATGTTATCCCTGTAGAGGAAGCTATCGGCATGGATCAGGAAGCAATTGGACTCGAGAAGATTTCTTACTGGCTCGATAAGTACGAAGGAAAGTATGCAAAGTCTCCATGTTCATGCCGTCTTTCGAGACAGACATATAATGAAGGTTGTGCAGATGATCCAGAGGGTTGGTGTATCGCCGTTGGTGATATGGCTGACTATGTTGTTGAGACAAACAAGGGTGGCGTTTATATCACTAGAGAAGAGGCTCTTGATATTTTCAAGCAGGCTGAGGAGAACGGTTTTGTTCACCAGATTACTAATATCGATGGCGAGAACAAGATTTTCGCTATCTGTAACTGTAATGTAAATGTATGTTACGCACTTCGTACATCACAGCTTTTCAATACTCCTAACATGTCACGTTCAGCATATGTTGCTCACGTTACAGCCGAGGATTGTGTTGCTTGTGGTAAGTGTGTTGAGAATTGTCCAGCAGGTGCTGTTAAGCTTGGTCAGAAGCTTTGCACAGCTGATGGAAAGCAGGTTGAGTATCCAAAGCACGTTCTTCCAACAGAGAAGAAGTGGTCTACAGACGAGTGGGATGACGATTACAGAGACAACAATAGAATTAACTGCTATGAGACAGGTACAGCTCCATGTAAGACAGCTTGCCCAGCTCATATTGCTATCCAGGGTTACCTTCGTATGGCTGCTCAGGGACGTTACAAGGAAGCTCTTGCTCTTATTAAGCAGGACAATCCACTTCCAGCTATCTGCGGTCGTGTATGTAACAGACGTTGTGAGGCAGCTTGTACAAGAGGTACAGTTGATGAGGCTATCGCAATTGATGAGGTTAAGCGTTTCTTAGCTGAGATGGATCTCAAGGCTGAGACAAGATATATTCCAAAGAAGATTGTTCCTTCACAGAAGGGCGAGTTCAACGAGAAGATTGCTATCATTGGTGCAGGTCCTGCAGGTCTTTCATGTGCTTACTACTTAGCACTTAAGGGCTACAAGCCAACAATCTTCGAGAAGAGCAAGTATCCAGGTGGTATGCTCCGCTATGGTATTCCTTCATTCGTACTTGAGAACAACGTTATCGATGCTGAAATCGAAATCATCAAGGAGCTTGGTGTAGAGATTAAGTGTGGCGTTGAAGTAGGTAAGGATATTTCACTTGCAGAGCTTCGTTCACAGGGCTACAAGGCATTCTATGTAGCTATCGGTTGCCAGGGTGGTAACCTTCCAAACGTTCCTGGTGATAAGGCTATCGGTACAGCTACAGCTGTTGATTTCCTTCACGAATGTTCAGAGAACGAGAAGTACGATATCAAGGGCGACCTTGTTGTTATCGGTGGCGGTAATGTTGCTATCGACGTTGCTCGTTCTGCTAGACGTGTTGGTGATGAGAAGGTTTCTATGTTCTGTCTTGAGAGCAGAGACATCATGCCAGCTTCACCAGAGGAAATCGAAATCGTAGAGTCAGAGGGCGTAGAGCTCAACTGTGGTTGGGGTCCTAAGGAAGTTCTCGTTGACGAGGCAGGCGCTGTAAAGGGTATCGTTCTTAAGAAGTGTACACGTGTTAAGGATGAAACAGGCCGTTTCTCTCCACAGTACGATGAGAATGATACAATGACAGTAGAGTGTAAGCACGTTATCTTCTCAGTAGGACAGCGTAGCGTTTACGGAGATCTCTTCAAGGATTCTAATGTAGTTATCGAGAGAGGCCCTAAGGCTGATGCTCTTACATACCAGACAGATGAGCCAGATATCTTCGTTGGTGGTGATATGTACACTGGCCCAAGATTTGCTATCGATGCTATCGCAGCAGGTCGCGAGGGTGCTATCTCAATCCACAGATTTGTACAGCCTAACAGCTCACTTACAATCGGACGTAACCGTCGTGATTTCATCGAGCTTGATAAGGAAAATCTCATGATTGGTGATTACGATCACAGCCCACGTCAGATTCCAGGTGTTTCTAAGACAACTGTTGATGGTGAGCTTACATTCCGTGATAAGACTGTAGAGCTTACAGAGGAGCAGATTAAGATTGAGACAGCTAGATGTCTCAAGTGCGGTGCTTCTGTTGTTGATGAGAATAAGTGTATCGGTTGTGGTGTTTGCACAACTAAGTGCGAATTCGACGCAATCAAGCTTTACCGCGAGCATCCAGAGTGCTCAAAGATGACTCCTTCAGAGGAGAAGCTTAAGCACATCCTTCCATACGGATTAAAGCAGGCCGTAAAGGTTACTTTCAAGGGTGGACGTAAGTAAAATATAACAAACTACACTTAGGTGTGGTAAAATAAAGCCTATCAAGTAGCTATCAAGCTCTTAGTGTTACTCAAGCGAAGCTTTCTTCAGCTGAGCGGAGTAATATCTAAGGCTTGAGAGCGTAACTTGGTAGGCTTGTTTTATTGGAGGACTAGAATGAATTTTTACTTATTTAATGAAGGCTTCGGCGAAGCAGTGCGCACCATAATATTAGTTTATCTTATTCTCACATTCGTATTTACGGTTTATTCCGTGGCGCGAATGTATTATTTTGAACATATTGCAAATGATGTTAAGGGCGGCAGAGCAAGAGTTAAGGAGCTGTCAGCCAGCGGAAGATATATCCAGATGCCAGTATATTCTATGCAGGATATGGCTGCGGATAAGCATAAAAGAGATGTAAGACTTATGTATTTTCCTGCTGATGAGCCAAGGGATAACAGGTTTGCAATGGTCCTTCCAGGAGGTGGCTATGCTCATGTATGCCTCAAGGAAGAAGGCTATCCAGTGGCAGCTGAGCTTAATAAGATGGGAATCAACGCCTTTGTGCTTGATTACAGAGCAGGTCGTGATTGTGCCCCATTTGCTCCCATGGAAGATTTAGGAGAGGCGCTTCGCCTTATTCAGGATAATCCTGAGAAATTCGATGTGACAATAGAGGATTATGCACTTATAGGTTTTTCTGCTGGAGGAAATCTTGCAGGAATATTTGGAAGTAAAAGTCATGGCTATTTAGATTATGATTTACCAAAGCCAGGAGCACTTATTCTTGGATATCCATGGACATGCGTGAACGACTTCCTGCATCATCCTTATTGGAATATTTGGATTGGATTACTTGGAGTATGGCTTTCAAACAGAGGAAGCTATTATATGTTTGGTCTTAGACATATAAAGAGTGGAAGAGAAAAGCTTGATGTTGGAAGATATATAGAAGAGGATTATCCAAAGACTTTCATGTATTCAGGTAGTTGGGATGTGCTTGTGCCAGCCAGCCGCCATGCAGATGTATTCGATGCTGCATTGACTGAGCATGGTGTAGAACACGAGTATAAGAAGTATTTTGGAATACCACATGGCATCGGACTTGGCAAACGTACCAAGGCGCACGCGTGGCTCGAAGAAGCGGTTTCGTTTTGGGAAGCTGTTATATAGAGATTCTATTTTTCATAGAGTTTGAGTTTTAGGGGATTCTAGTTTACATAGGTACAATTCTTACGTTTTTTCATATAGCATTAAGATGTAACAGATAGAGCGTCAGGAGGTCACATGTTAGATTTACTAAAGACTGGTTCATTTATCTCAGAAATGAGGAAGGACAAGGGGCTAACACAAAAACAGCTTGCTGATTTGGTAGGTGTTAGTGACAAAGCTGTCTCTAGATGGGAGACAGGTAAAGGATTACCAGACACTAGCATAATGCCAGAACTATGTAAGGCTCTTGATATTAATGTAAATGAACTGTTATCCGGTGAGCGCCTGAACGCAGAGGCTTATAGCGGAAAGGCGGAAGAGATTATGGTTGATTTAGTGAAAGATGTTCAGAATAACAATAAAGCTAGAAAACTAGAATTATTAGGTTTGATACTGGGATTGCTGCTCTTGTTAATAGGTTTATTTGGAATAATGATAGTGGGTGGCAGTGAGGTAGTATATTTTATTGATCCACCATCATTTATTATGGTGCTGGCAATCCAGTTAATTATACTTGCAGCCAGTGGCCAGATTGGATGTTTTATCAAGGCATTTAAGTATGTGTTTAGAAAGAAAACTTTGGTTGAGAGTGAGCTTGCTGAAGATGTGGCTAAATGTGAGTATGCTATAAAAATCGCACAAAAATCTGCACTCCTAGGAGGTGCAATTTCTAGCATCATAGGATTTGTTACAGTATTTGCCATTGTATGGCGCAAAGCATATGACGTACTTGGTCCTAACATGGCAGTAGCAGTATTGTCACTTTTCTATGGTGTGTTATTCGCACTACTCCTTATACCAATTCAAGGCAGATTGCATAATATGAAATAAATAGGGAATTATTCGAAGAGACTTAGCTTATGACTGAGTCTCTTTTTGAGACTATGCATCCCAAATGTTAGTGTCAGCACTTTGGGATGCATAATTTTTAATATAATTTTTGTATTATGCATCCTATAAGTATGTTTTATGATTTTGGGATGAATGCTAATACATCCTAAATGTATAGTTCTCCTATTTGGGATGCATTTATAATTAAATAATGCATCCTAAAAGCTAGATATTCAGATTTGGGATGCATTTTTCTGAAATGGAATCAATTTTAATACATCCCCAAAATGATTTTGTCTATCTAGGGATGCATAGTTGATATTTTTGTGCCATACACAATGTAACAAGCTGGATGAAGAAAAAAGACCTTAGCCAATACGACTAAGGTCTTCAACTAAATCCATATTTATTCTGGGAATTTTTCTGCTAATTTACAGATTGTGTCGACGCAAATTTCTTCTCCAAAGGCTCCGCTGTCTAGAATAACATCATATTCTCGGAAATCACCCCAGTTTTTATCTGTATAGTATTTGTAGTAGGTCTTACGTTGTTTATCCTTCTTGGCTAAGCGCTTTTCGATGCTGACATTCTCTATGTTCTCGTAGCGTTCTAATACACGTTTCTTACGATGCTCCATGTCAGCGTGAATCATTACGTTCATGCAACGAATGCCTTCTTTGCGAAGGATATAGTCAGCACAACGACCAACGATTACGCAAGGTCCCTTACTTGCACAATCGAGGATAACCTTTTTCTGTGCGATAAAAATCTCATCCTGTGGGCTCTGGAAATACATTGTCCCAGCAGCTGAAATATCAAACCACATTGCTGTTGAGGAAGTATATTCGCCCTGAGTTTCGATAAGTTCCTTGGCATAGCCGCTTTCTACAGCAACTCGATTTACAATTTCCCCATCATAAAAAGGAATATTTAATTGCTTAGCAACAGCTTCCCCAATGCTATGACCACCGCTGCCGAATTCTCTGGATATAGTAATTACTGGATACATAGTGGTTCCCTCCAATCTATTTTCTTACCCTTATTATATGATATTTTCGGATAAAAAGTCAAAAAGAGTTGTATTTGTCAGATTATTAATTTTTCCACCAGCTGCGGCGTTTTCGCCTGAGTCGCCGCATATATCTACGCCAATTATTTTGTGGTTCATACACAATTCTGAGAGCATTTCTAACATGGTTGAAAGAGTCATATCTCCCTGATCCCAATCTGTGATGGAATCGTCTGTGCGCATAACATCCTTATCTATAGAAATATATATAGGTAAATCCCTTGGAAGCGTATCTATAGGTACTTCTTCACCTACGCCATAGGTGTAGACGCCTTTAAGATGTGGAAGGGTCTCCTGTGCCTCTAAAACCCATCCTCCGCAGGAGGTAATCATACCAAAGCTAGGAGGCTGGTTGTCAGGATGATGATCAAAAAGAACAAGGTTGAAATCCTCCTGAACTTTTGTGAGCCAAAGCAGGCTTAGATAATGATAGTTGCCAGAATCTATAAAATGGATTCCGTCAGCGCCAAAAGGCACAAGCCTATCTATCAGGACTTCCTTGGCAAGGTCGTCCAGATAGCAGCGTGTGCCTTCTATTGATTTGCAATCTAAAATGCAACAATCTTCAATTTTCTCGTAGAATGACTGATAGTCGTAGGCTTCAGTCATCTTCATTAGTACTGTATTCATATATTATTTGAAATCGTCGTTAAGTACCTTTCCGGCATGTTTTAATTCTTTGTGCTTGCGTTTTGTAAATAAGTCCTGCCAGATATTTGGATGGAAGAGCATCAAAATAGGGAAGAGCTCAAGTCGTCCTGCCAGCATATCAAGAATAAGAACAATCTTAGATAAATCTGTGTAGAACGCAAAGTTACGTGTAGGACCTACCATGCTGAGACCAGGTCCTATGTTACTGAGGCAGGCGATTACAGATGTAAATACAGTTGAAAAGTCCAGGTTTTCAAAGGATAAAACAAATACACTTACGAAGAATACTAGCATAAATGTACCAAAGAAAACGTTGTTTGATCGAACTGTATCGTGAGTAACAGGCTTGCCATCCATAAGAGTCTTTCTTACGCTACGTGGATGAATGTAGCTGATAAGCTCTTTGTGTACAGCTTTTCCCATAAGCACGAAACGTGAAACCTTAATACCACCACCTGTGGAACCTGCGCAGGCACCGATAAACATGAGAAGTACTAAAACACAACGGCTTGTCTGTGGCCATAAATCAAAGTCTGCAGTAGAGAAACCTGTTGATGACTGGATTGAGGTAACCTGAAAGGCTGCCTTGGTAAGTGCATCGAAAAGTCCGGCACTACAGCTTATAGTGTTTGCAGTAATGATAGCTATTGAGACACCAGTAAGGAGAGCGTACATTCTAACTTCCTCCATACGGAAGGCATCTCTTGCGTGATGGAACAGTACATAGTAGTAGAAGTTGAAATTTACACCGAATACAAACATGAAAATAGCAACTATCCACTGACAGGCTACATTAAAGCCTCCGATACTGCTTGAGTAAATACCAAAGCCTCCGGTACCGGCTGTTGCGATACCTGTATTGATAGCTTCAAATGGAGTCATTCCTGCTATAAGAAGAAGGATAATCTCCAAAGCACATAATCCTAAATAGATTAAATAAAGCATCTGGGCTGTGTTTTTAAGCTTTGGAACAAGCTTTCCAACTGATGGTCCAGGTGACTCAGCCTTCATAAGGTTGAACTGTGAGCCCTCACCACCGGCAAGAGGAATTATAGTAAGAAGGAATACTAAAACTCCCATACCACCAACAAGGTGAGTGAAGCTTCGCCAGAAGAGTGAAGCGTGTGAAAGCGCTTCAACATTATCTAATATAGAAGCTCCGGTTGTAGTGAAGCCGGAAACAGTCTCGAAAACAGCATCAACAAAATGTGGAATCTCATTTGTAAGCCAAAGTGGAATGGCACCGATGACTGATAAGATAACCCACGAAGCGCCTGTGCAGAAGAAACCTTCCTTCAAATAGAAGGAGACCTCTTTAGGCTTTACTCGACTGTTAAGTATGCCGAGGATAAGACAAGGAACCGCAACTACTGCGTAATCAATCCAAACATCCTCGTGATATATAAGTGCTACGAAAATCGGTAGCATCAAAAATATTCCCATGAATCCCACTACGTAAAGCAGGATAAAACGAATGACGGAATTATTCATGCATTATTTACCTCAATGTATCTAATATAGTTGCAAAGCCAGTGTGTGTGGTAACAACCATGACTGTGTCCCCGACCTCGATAGTATCAGAACCACTTGGAATAATGATTTTACCGTTACGATTGATAAAGGCAATTAAGACATTGTCTTTAAACTGTAAAACTGAGAATGGAACGCCTGTAGCATTTGATTTCTCAGTAATGTTGAACTCGATAGCCTCAACCTTTCTATCAAACATGTGGTAGAGAGTAAGGATATCATTTCCATCTCCAGAAGCGCTCTTGGCACGTACATAGGCGATGATAGATTCAGCTGTGATATGGCGTGGATAAACCACAGAACCAAGGTTAAGCTGAGATAATACATTATCAAAATTAATACGGTTGACTTTTGTTACAACCTTAGCATTGCTAACCTGATTAGCATAAAGTGTAAGAAGAACATTCTCTTCATCGATTCCTGTAAGAGGAACGAAGCTCTCAACATATTCGATGCCTTCTTCGCGAAGTAACGCCTCGTCGCCACCGTCACCATTGATGATAGTAGCCTTTGGAAGTGCTACAGAAAGCTCCTCGCAGCGCTCCTTGTTTCGCTCGATAATACGTACATTAATACGAGCCTGAAGTAGAAGATTTGCAAGGTAGTAAGAAGATTTACCACCACCAACGATAAGGCAGTCTTTAACCTGACGTGTCTTGAAGCCGATTTCATTTAAGAAGGTACGGGCAAAACGACGTGCACCTACGGCACTGACGATATCGTTAGCCTGAAGAGTGAAATCACCAGTTGGAATGATAATTTCGGAACCGCGCTTAACAGCAGTAACCAGCACCTTGCTTGAAATATTAGAACTTAAGTCTTTAACTTTAAGCCCATCAAGAACATTTCCTTCTTCGATTTTAAACTCAACCA
Source organism: Pseudobutyrivibrio sp. UC1225 (assembly GCF_900115215.1). Lineage (NCBI taxonomy): Bacteria > Bacillati > Bacillota > Clostridia > Lachnospirales > Lachnospiraceae > Pseudobutyrivibrio > Pseudobutyrivibrio sp. UC1225. The sequence continues at coordinate 153,776 of NZ_FOVQ01000002.1, forward strand.
TTTCAGCCTGACCGTGAGCGAAGGATGAAACCTCAAGAGTAGAAGGAAGAGAGAGAATTGATGAAATCTCCTTTGCAGCCTCCAACTCAGGGTTAATGATCATTACAAGACCAAGCTTTTCCTGAAGGTATGAAATTTCCTTTGAATAGTCTGGGTTTCTAACTCGTGCGATAGAAGCGCAATCACCTACCTGCTTTGCGATTGTACAGCAGAGAAGATTGAGCTCATCTGAGTTAGTAACAGCGATGATAAGATCGGCATCCTTGATACCTGCTTCCAGCTGAGTGCTGTAGCTGGCACCATTTCCCTGAATGCCCATGATATCGTAAAGATTTGTAAGATTATCTATTCGATCTTGTTTCTGGTCGATGACGACGATGTCATGACCTTCCTTGGATAGTCTGTCAACAAGGGTGCGTCCAACTTTACCGCATCCTACAATAATTATTTTCAGTCCTCTTTTTTGAGACGAACTAAACAGCATTTAAAAATTGCCTCCAAAATAATATTAGGAGATTACAAAATCTCCCATATGATAATTTAATCCATATGGGGCAAAAGTTCAAGTTAAATCCTAACGTCTACGCGGCGTGTAATCCTTTGTGCTGCGCTATATAAATCATTAAGGTATTTGGAATCTTTATCAAAAAACTTGGAGAACTTTTCTTTCTTATAAAGCTTTGAGGCTGACTCGTATAAAGAAAGGGTGCCATCTTTTGCCACCGAGATACCAATCTTTTTTAGGTCTGAAGCATATTCTTTATTAAGATTCCTTATCTTTGATACAGCGTTCTTAACTGAAGAACTGTTGCTGGAATATTCAGCCCCTGATTCCAAGGTGCTATTAACAGTATCAGTGAAAGCTTTAAGCTTTTCCTGAATCTCAGCCTCAGTACCATCTTCGAACTTGTAGTCCTGGAGTCTTCTGACAGCATTACGAAGCGCACTTGCATCGGCAAAAGAAAGAGTACCTTTTGTGGCATCCTTTCGGGTCGAGTTTTTTGCAAGTGCTGAATACTGTCCATAATATATTCTTAGTGAAAGAGAATTGGTAAGGCTAATATTCATATGAAACTCCAAAACCTAACATAGTTACATATTTCTATATACGTTATCGGATAATAAAAATAAATTATTAATATTAACTGTTGAAGAAAAAGGTAAAAGCATATATTATATAGGAAATTTAAATATCAATTTTAATTTCAAAGGAGCGACTAATGAACCAGGAAAAAGTCATTGTTATTGACTTTGGCGGTCAGTACAATCAGCTTGTAGCCCGCCGTGTCAGAGAATGTAACGTCTATTGTGAAATCTATTCTTATCGTACCCCGCTTGAACAAATCAAAGAAATGAATCTTAAGGGAATTATCCTTACAGGTGGTCCAAATTCCTGCTATGAGGAAGGTGCCCCTACTTACACTAAGGAGCTTTTCGAATTAGGAATACCTGTGCTTGGCCTTTGCTATGGCGCACAGCTTATGATGCATGTTCTCGGAGGAAAGGTTGAAAAGGCCCCAGTTCGTGAATATGGTAAGACAGAGACATTTATTGATGGAGCAGGCGATACTTTATTCGCAGGCGTTGAAAAATCAACTATTGTTTGGATGAGTCATTTCGATTACATCAGCAAGGTTGCTCCTGGTTTTGAGATAATTGCCCACACAGCAGATTGCCCAGTTGCAGCATCAGCATGTGAGGCAAAGAAGCTTTATGCAATTCAGTTCCACCCAGAGGTGCTTCACACTGTTCAGGGTAAGGACATTTTATTTAATTTCGTTCGCAATATCTGCGGTACAGCAGGTACATGGCGTATGGATTCCTTTGTTGAGCAGACAATCGGTGAAATACGTGAGCGCGTTGGTTCAGGAAAGGTACTTCTTGCACTTTCAGGTGGTGTTGATTCATCTGTACTTGCAGCCCTTCTTGCTAAGGCTATCGGAAAGCAGCTTACATGCGTATTTGTAGACCACGGTCTTCTTCGTAAAAACGAAGGCGATGAGGTTGAGGGCGTATTCGGACCTAAGGGTTCTTTCGATATCAACTTTATTCGCGTAAATGCTGCAGACCGCTACTATGCAAAGCTTGCTGGCGTAGAGGAGCCAGAGCAGAAGCGTAAGATTATCGGTGAGGAATTCATCCGTGTATTTGAGGAAGAAGCTAAGAAGATTGGCACAGTAGATTTCCTTGCACAGGGAACTATTTACCCGGACGTTGTAGAGTCAGGTCTTGGCGGCGAGTCAGTAGTTATCAAGTCTCACCACAATGTAGGTGGTCTTCCTGATTATGTTGACTTCAAAGAAATCATCGAGCCACTTAGAAACCTTTTCAAGGATGAGGTTCGTAAGGTTGGTCTTGAGCTTGGGCTTCCAGAATACCTTGTATTCCGTCAGCCATTCCCAGGCCCAGGCCTTGGTATCCGTATCATCGGAGAGGTTACAGCAGAAAAGGTTCGCATCGTTCAGGATGCTGATTATATTTACAGAACAGAGCTTGCTGAGGCTGGCCTTGAGAAACTTCCAGATCAGTACTTCGCAGCCCTTTCAAACATGCGCTCCGTAGGTGTTATGGGTGACGAGCGTACATATGACTACGCAGTAGTCCTTCGCGCTGTTGAAACAGTAGACTTCATGACGGCCGAGGCTTCTGAGATTCCATTCGAAGTACTTCAGCGTGTTATGAGCCGCATCATCAACGAGGTTAAGGGCGTTAACCGCGTAATGTACGACCTTACTTCTAAGCCACCAGGAACTGTGGAGATGGAATAGCAGAAAAACTACGGGAGCCCGCATAAATAGCGGACTCCCGTTTTTTACGTCTACATTTCGTCTATTAAAATCAGTGTTTTTATTTTTCAATTCTTATTACAACTGATTTTAATCTCTTCTTTCAAATCTAAGTCATACATCTTTAAGTCAGATGATAATGTCTTTTCGAATAAATCAATTTCAAAATCCGGTAATGTTTCTTTTTGAATCTCGTGTTCTTGCATTTTATAAATGGTATTTTTGAATGCAGGAAGAGCAGACCATCTTAATGTGTAGGATATTTTTGTTCCTGATTCATTAGAATACATATCTATGTAGTATGGCATGCCATATTCATTCATTGTCTTGATGTCACAAAGAAATTTAGTAAATGCTTTATGACAAGCCTTATTGTCCTCGTTTAATATCTCTGACACCGTAAAACTTAAAATCAATCCAATATCTCCAACACCATAATATTTTGTATCTGCATTGATACTAATTCCAGATTGTATTAAAGCGCGAATATCAACTAAAAACTCTGAAAGTCTACTAACATTAGGCTCGTTAGCAGCATCATGGACTAGTGGATTGTAGAAATTATCTACAGCAGTTCTTTGTTCATTCCAAAACTCTTTTAAATCTCTTGGAAAGCGAGCCTGCCACTTTTCATATTGGGTGTGTGCACTAAAACTTGCTTCGTTATCCTCATCTGGAAGATTCTTCTTTTGAACGTACCAGGCATATAAATAGCTTAATAAAATCGCATGGCCAGGATTATCATTTTTTAAAATTAGGCTCGTAGTTTCATCATTTCTTTCGATTTCTAATCCTAGTTCATCTTCTAATAAAAAGAATACCTGCATGATATCTTCATAAGATTCAATATTGATATCAGATAGTGCAGAAGGATCTACATCCAGAGCTTCAATAAGCTTCTGACGGATATCATCCTTAGGTGCCATAATATCTTTTTCGTATTTTCGTATTCTTGAATCAGCTGTTGCCGCAGAAAAGCCAGCTTTTAATCCTAGATCCTTTTGGGTCATATCCTGCAATGTACGATATTTTTTGATTTTATCTCCTAGAGTCATAAGTTTCACCTCATAATAAACATAGATTTCTTCCTATATATTAACACGATAGACACAAAAAAGGAAGATATAAAATAATCAATAGACATAAAAATATGACTATTGATATTGACAAGCATATATTCCGGATGTATTATAATTACAACCGACATATATAAATGTCGGTGTAGAAACAAAATAGGCAGAATACAAGGAAAGGAGGAGTGACCTATGGCAGAGGAACGTCAGCCACTATTTGTTGGGGTAGATACCGTGATTTTTGATTTGGGAGTATCCAGAGCTAAAGCATATGACGTGATTAAACAGCTGAATAAGGAATTAAAGAAGGAAAATCCACGTGCAATTGTTGTAGCTGGGAAAGTGAATCGAATCTGGTATGAAGAAGCATGCCTAAAGGCAGGAACACACTAATGAAAGATGATAGAAAAGAAAAAAGCCCCTCTGCAAAGGGGCTGCACATGTCATTGCAAACATGTTATCTCGTAAATTCATATTAGCATGGCAGGTGCTTCTTTTCAAGAAAATTCAGAGAAAGGAGCATATTTTAATGGCGGAACGAAGAATGTTTGCTAAGTCTGTAGTGGAAAGTGCAAGGTTCTTAAAAATGCCAGTATCCTCACAGAATTTGTATTTCCATCTTGGAATGAATGCAGATGATGATGGAATTGTAGAAGGGTATTCGGTAATCAATCTTATAAAAGCCAATGAGGATGATTTAAGAGTGTTATACAGTAAGGGCTTTGTAAGAATTCTAAATGAAGATCTTGTGACTTATATTGCAGATTGGAGAGAACAAAACAGAATTAGACCTGACCGTAAGAAAGACAGTATATATACCAATCTTCTCTTACAAATGGAACCGGAGGTTGAATTGTTAGAACGTAGAGAACGTTCTGATTTAGTAAAGAAATCTGGACCGTCCATGGACGGACATATGTCAGCACAGTGTAGTGTAGTTGAGGTTAGTAAAGGTAAGGATAGTAGAGGAGAGTATAGTGTAGAACCGGCAGACACACACGCAATGAAATACCAGTTAGATAATGAAGTCCTAACTGTTTTTGATTACGAAAAGCTTGTTGGCAAATATGGGAAAAACAATGTTGATGGAGTTATTAGAAGGATATTAGGAAAACCGTATCACGGATGCTTAAATGTTTCAAAGATTTCTGAGTGGTGTAAAGAACAGCAGGGAACAACCACAAATAGATTGAAATTTGAAGCAGTATCAAAGCATTCAGAACAATTATCTAAATTAGCAAAAGAAAGGGTGGGTGATTAGATGGCTGAGAAAATATATGAATGTCACATCTGTAAAGATAGTGGATTTGTAATGAAGGTTATGGAAGATGGCTATGAGTATGCAACTCCATGTAAATGTCGTGAAATCAAAATAGCAAAGGACAGACTGAAACGCAGTGGCCTGGCAAAAGAGTTTACGGATAAGTCCTTTGAAAATTATGTAACCGGAGACAATGCACAGCTTATAGATGCTAAGAAAACGGCAGAAAGATTTGCAAATTCTATTGATGAAGGAAATGTAAATGAATCACATTCACTGCTTCTTTGTGGACAGGTAGGAGCCGGCAAAACGCATCTTGGAACAGCATGTAGTATGTCGCTGATTAATAAAGGAATCGCGGTAATCTATATGGGTTATCGTGAGGAAATGACATCTATTAAATCAAAGATATTAGATGAGGATGCTTATTCCAAAGAGATTAATAAGTTCAAGAATGCTCCGGTGCTATTCATTGATGATTTTCTTAAGGGAAAGATTACGGAGTCAGACGTAAATGTAATTTATGAAATTGTGAATTACAGATATAACAACAAGCTTCCGGTGATTATAAGTACAGAGAAGACATTGGATGAACTTATCAATTTTGACGAGGCGATTGCCAGCAGGCTCATAGAAATGTGTACCGGCTATATTGTTGTTTTTACCGGTAAGGAATTGAATTACAGATTATACAGAGGAGGAGCAGCTTAATGGCAGTTTATAAGGATAAATGGAATGGTTATAACGGTGACACATGGCGTGTCGCCTGCTACTACAAAGATTGGCAAGGAAAACGTGTGAAGCATGAAAAAAGAGGGTTTGCTACCAAGAAAGAGGCACAAGCATATGAACATGAATATCTAGCTAAGAAGACAAAGGATATCAATATGGGTTTTGGGACATTTATTGATATTTATCTATCGGATATGAGACCACAGCTAAAAGAAAGTACTATGGCAAATAAGGAACATATCATAGAGACGCATATCAGAAAATACTTCGAGAATAAGAGCTTATCAGGTATTAGTTCTACAGACATTTTACAATGGCAAAATGAGCTTCTTAGCAAGCGAGATGATAATGGTAAAGGTTACTCGCAGACTTATCTTAGATCTGTAAATAACCAATTAAATGCCATATTTAACCATGCATACAGATACTACGATTTACCAAAGAATCCATGCTTTTCAAATAAGAAGATGGGAAAGTCAAAAACAAAGGAAATGCTTTTCTGGACATTAGACGAGTATACACAATTTTCTGAGGCAATGAAGAAAAAGCCGGTTTCTTACTACGCTTTTCAAATTCTTTATTGGACGGGAATCAGATGTGGTGAACTTCTTGCATTAACAAAAGCAGATTTTGATTTTGAAAGAAAGGTTATGAAGGTAACTAAAAATTATCAAGTAGTTAAAGGACAAGCTCTAATCACAACTCCAAAGACTGAGAAAAGTATTAGACAGATTGATTTACCGGATTTCTTGTGTGAGGAAATGAAGGATTATATTGATTCACTTTATAAGGTCGATGATGATACCAGGCTATTTGAAATAACAAAAAGCTATCTTCATCATGAGATGGATCGTGGTTGCAAAGAAACGGGAGTAAAGAGGATTAGAGTTCATGATTTAAGACATTCAAGTTGTGCACTTCTTATTAATCTTGGCTATTCTCCGGTGCAGATTGCAGAACGCTTAGGACATGAAAGTGTGACAATCACGGAGCGCTATTCACATCTATATCCATCAGTGCAGAGAAATATGGCGGATACCTTAGACAAAGCATTTAAGGCAGAAAGCGAGGAAAACAATGGATAAGATTTATCGAAGAGAAACTCAGCTTGGTGGAACACCTAAAAAGAAGAAAAATGAAAAGAATCGGAAACGAAATGTAATCATGAATTTTAGGGTATCAGCTGCGGAAAAGGAAGCGATAGATGCTCGTATAGCAATGACAGGGCTACCAAAATCAGATTTCTTTATTGAGAGCTGTATGTATCAGAAAATCCTAGTGCATGGCAATATAAGAACATTTACAGAAATAAAAAATAGGATGGAAGAGATTGCGGCAGATATAGATAGAAATCCTAAATTAGAAGATTTGGATGATGAAAAGGCAATGCTCTTAAAAACAATTTTGGAAATTTTAGATAGTAGATTTGGAAAGGAGAAATAGCTTATGGCAACAACAAAATCATATGATGAAAGAATTGCAGACATTCAAAAGCGTCAGGAGCAACTGAAAGTTCAGGAAAAGGCATTAAAGAAAAGACAGTCGGAAGAAATGCGAAAGAAACGCACCAGAAGATTGATTGAGCTTGGTGGAATTGTTGAGTCTGTATTAGGTAGAGAAACAGAGGATGAGGATAAGATGCGATTTCTTAACTTCTTAAAAAAGCAGGAAGCTAATGGAAATTATTTTACAAAGGCGATGAACATAGGCATCACTACGGAAGGTGAAGTGAAGGAGTAACCTATAAGCTTTGGGTATTCCCTTAGGTACTAAGGGCGCACTTATATGTGGGCGTAGCCCACATTACAGCGCGCTCTCCGAGGGGGCTTATGCAGCCGGCACAAAAGGGTTTCACCCTCTTGACGCTGGACCCGTAGTTCATTTACAAAACTGCAAATCATATTGCTGACGTTGTCAGAAATGATTTTTGTTTTGTGCATTCGCTACTATGCTCATAGGGCTTTGCCCTAGCCGCAGGTGGCTACCCACCAACAAGGCGCTGCCTTTTTGGATTATCCGTTAAGCAGAAAGGAAGGTGATGACATGGCAATTTATCATTGCTCCATAAAAATAATAAGTCGAGCAGGTGGTAGATCTGCAGTAGCATCTGCAGCTTACCGCTCCGGCGAAAAACTGTATAACGATGAAACCGGACTTACACACGATTTTACAAGAAAAGGTGGAGTATTTATGAATGAGATTTTATTGCCCCCAAATGCTCCAGAGAGATTTTTGAATCGTGAAGTTTTATGGAATGAAGTACAACAAATTGAGAAACGTTCAGATGCGCAGTTTGCAAGAGAAGTAGAAGTAGCGCTTCCAACTGAGATGTCACGTGAAGAGCAAATAGAGTGTGTGCGTGGGTTTATTATGGAGAACTTTGTATCACAAGGTATGATTGCTGATTGGGCGCTGCATGATAAAAATGATGGGAATCCGCATGCTCATATTATGTTGACGATTCGTGGAATGGATGAAAATGCAAAGTGGATGCAAAAGCAAAAGACAGTTTTTGCCAATGCTTTGGATGAGAAGGGCAGGGCAATTTATAATCCAGACTTACCAAGCTATGATTCTAAAAATCGTGAAGCAACATCTAAGTATAGAATTCCGCAGCTTGATGAAAATGGAAATCAGAAAACAAGAGTACGTGAAGGTAAGGGGACGGAATACCTTTGGTGTAAGATTTCTATACCTGCAAATGACTGGAATGACAGAGCAAATGCAGAAATCTGGAGGGAGTCTTGGGCAAAGCATTGCAATAAATATTTGGATGCAGAGCATCAGATAGATCATCGTAGTTATAAACGTCAGGGAATAGACAAGGAGCCGACAATTCATGAAGGGGTTACAGCTAGATTGATGGAGAAGGATGGAAAGATATCAGATCGTTGTCAGCAGAACCGTGAGATTAAAGCGAGAAATTCTTTGATGGAGCAGATGAAAAATTTGGCATCAGAGTTAACGCAATTATTGTTGGAGAAAGCGAGGGGAATATATGGACGATTTAAAGAATTTACAGGACATTATGGAAATGTTAAAGGCACAGGAAGAAATGATGAACATCTTGGAAAGCCAGCAGTGCGAAATAGGAAAATTGCAAATGGAGAATCGGAGCTTGAAGGAACAACTGGAAGAATCCATGGAGTTAAGCGAGCAGCTGACTTCACAGAATCAGAAATTGCAGAAACAGATAGACAAATTGAAGAACTTACAAAAATAAAAAAAGAAAAGGAGGATGAACGTAATGAGCGACTTAGAAAACTTAAAAGACGAAGAGCTTCTCTTAATGCTGGAGGAGACGATGGACAAGGCAGAACTACTTCAAAATCAGAACTCAGAAGCACAGCAGATGATATTGAATCTTTCATCAGAAGTCTCGATGCTAAAGAAAGAACTTCAGAAGAAAAGCGAGACGATAGTATTTCTAAACGAGAAAATAGAGAAATACTCCGAGAGCGATCTCGTATTGAAGAAGAACGAAGAATTAAAGAGCGAGAACGAGAGCTTGAAGCTGAGCGAGAAAAGAACAAAAGAAAAAGCAGAAGCCGAGGTCAAAGCCGCTAAAGCTAATGCGCAAAAAGCTATAGCAGACGCAGAGACCAGAGCTCAAAAGGCAATTGGAGATTTAGCGGATAGAGAATCAAAAGTCTCTATTCGCGAAGCAAAAATAGAGTGGGAAGTAGGGCAACGTGCTGGAAAAATCGTTCGTGAGTTTGAACAGAAGTTATGGAAGAAGCATGAGGAGAAGCAAAAGCAATTATCTAAGAAGTATGATGCTATGACAATTAAATATAAGAGTGTGATGTATGCTTCGCTTTTGTATGGGATTATTACAACGTTAATAACAGCGATACAGTCTGAAACGATACAAACGGATCTTATAAGAGCAGTTCAAATGCTTGGACAGGGAACGGAGATGCTTGTTACTACGATGTATGAAGCAATTAAAGCGATTGCAGGTATTACAAGTTATATCCCTAATGAATTTTTGTCTATAGTTGTTTACTGGGTAATAATTGTGTTTTTATCTGTGGCTATGCTAGGGATAGTGGGAATAGGTTTATTTATTGTAGGAAGAAAATATTATAGCTTTTTTGTCGAATATCAAAAGGATGAATTGACAGTGTTTGTGTGTTTAATGGATTTGGCACTTATGGTTTTTGCAGATAAGCTAATAAAGACAATTATTCCGGTAAATATAGTAATTATAGGAATCGTAATATTTTGCATTTATTCTGCACTACGTGGTGTCATTGAAATGAAGGATAAGGATGCTCAATATAAGTTAGTATCTGGTGTTATTGTTAGTTTTATTGGAGTTGGAGTAACTGCGCTGTTGATTCACATGATTGGTGGATGGGTAATTCTTGCATTACCGTTTGCAGGTCTGTTTATACTTAAGGGTTAAAGTATTTGACATGAATGATAAAACATAATCGCTGAATTGTGAATATACTCTTATGAAAAAACGTGTATTGTGATACAATTTAATAAATAGACAAAGAGTAAAGGCCTGTGAGAAAAAACTAAAGCTTATTGTAAGAATAGCCGATATATATTTTGTTAAAGTTGGATGAAAGGGGAGTTGACAGCCATGCAAACAATGTTACAATCTTGCAGAGCAGAGCAGAGCAGAGCAGAGCAGAGCAGAGCAGAGCAGAGCAGAGCAGAGCAGAGCAGAGCAGAGCAGAGCAGAGCATGGGCTGATTGCGGCTTTTTTTCGGATGAAATTATATATGATGATGGTTAGCCGTCGAACTTGATGGGCAGATATGCCCTGTTAAGTTCGGCGGTTTTTATGTGTTTTCAAAGGTGATGCAGCGACCATAACAGCTGTAAATGAAAGGCTAATCAAACTTGCTGATGGTCTGACGAGTAGTTTGATGGGCTAACTTGATGGTCTGAGCCAAAAATGGCCCGACTTGTTGATGGGCTGGTTTGATGGTTAGGCAAAAGCGAATAAAGATTGGGCATCCACACTTGTTGAGGGTTTGGCTTGAGGGACAAATGTTTCAATAAAATTAAGACAAGGACAATATGAGGAATACACACTTATGAATAAAAATTATAAAGACCAGATTGTGTCTAAAAACAACGAGGAAAGCAGCAAAATGCTACAGATGCTTTTACTACAGGATCTACACTCCCAAGGAGTAGTCGATGATAAACTGTTTGAAATGGCTTCTGAAAAGATAATGAATATTAAACCACTTAAGCATCCGACAAAAACAGTCGATGGGCCTCCAGAAGAGCCATTTTCATTATGGATTAGGAATAAACAAACTGGAAAGGTATCGTGTAGCGAGTGTGGATATGAGCCACCTGTAAATCAGTGGGGATGTTATATTACAAGCAGTCATTGTCCTGGTTGCGGAATGCACGTAAAAATGTTAAAAGGAATGAACATTATTTAGGGTTTGTGGCAACAACCCTTTCTTTCGTGATGAAGCACTTAAACTAAAATACCTTACTAAATATCTGCCCCTTAATTAAAACCTTCAATCACGACCCTCACGAAGGTAAACCCTCAATAACTTCGATTATCCGATATTAAAAGACTTTGCGATTATACGCAGCACGCGCCCATACAGAGCGCCAAAGACTTCGAAAAGACCACGAAACTTGCAAAGACATGGGGGCAACAGCTTGTACATATAAAATCGGCTGAACACAAAGAAGAGCAGGACTTAAAAAACTTCTTTGAGTATAAGTTTAAGTGGCACGGTGCCAAAAGCCCTAAAGAAGATAAATATATCTTAGGGCAGGCCGCCCAAAAACACGAAGAATTAAAAGAACTGAAAGAGGTATATAATACGGCGCGGCTCCAGGCAACAAAGAATGGCGACCATCTGTATAAAGACCTCATACTAAGGCAGTTTGATGACAAAAACGTTGCAGATGGAACGATATTAAATGAAGTCCACCGCTCTCTTAGCACAAATCAGTATTCAAAAGTTGCATCACATGACATTTCTCATGGCGTTCAACGGTGAAAAATAGAAACCATAACACGAAAGGAAGGTATCTAACAATGAAAATCTCAATCAAACAAAAAATCCTTGCGATAGCGGTAATCCCCTCGCTCCTTATAGGAGCAATACTCCTTATTATGGGCGTTACGTTCATGAAGAGCGGAATGGAAGAAGAAGTCCTTAAAGGTCTTTTATCTTCAGCATATACTTATAGGGATATAGGGTCAAGCGTAACCTACAGACAGGCAGGTGATAACGATATCGAGTCGGCCCTTAAATCAAACACTGGCTATGACTTCACATGGTTTGACAATGACACCAGAAAGAACTCATCCCTTGGGGCATCAGTTATCGGGACGACAGCGGTAGATGCAGTGATCAGGGAAGTTATTGATAACGGTAATACTTATACGTCCACGAATACTCAGGTTGCAGGAAAGCCTTATTTCGTAGCATATGTCCCCGTTGAGACCAATGGCAAGGTAACGGCTATGGCATTTACGGGAGTATCAAGAGAAGCCGTGCAGTCACAGATAAATAAGTCCATCGTGACAATGCTCGTTATAACGCTCCTTCTTATGGCAATAGCGGTCATTGTTGCATACCTTGCCTCGTCAAAGATGTCAAAAGCAGTAAGAGCCCTTAATAACTCGGTTAATCACCTTGCCAATGGTGAATTTAGGAAGACGGATAAGTACACAGATAGGGGCGACGAGATAGGAGAAGCAATCGTAAGCACCAACGCTCTTATCGATACATTATCTGGAATCGTGGAAGGCATAAGGAGCAGCGCAGCATCTGTTGGAAGCTCGTCAACAGAGCTTTCCGACATGGCAGAGCAGATCTCGCAGACCGCAGTTGACGTTGCAAATGCAGTGCAGGAGATAGCATCAGGAGCCACCCAGCAGGCAGATGAGATACAGAGTGCTTCTGAGAACGTCGGGCAGATCGGCGACGCAGTAGGTAATGTACAGAACTCCACTCAGACCCTCGAAGGTCTTGCGGGCAAGATGAAGGAAGGTTCAGAAATTTCATCAAGGTCGCTGTCAGAGCTTCAGAGTTCGTCCTCCGAGATGACAACAAAGATAGATGAGATATCAGACACTATTCAGAGAACACAGGATGCGGTAGATAATATATCGGGCAAAGTGGAAGGCATTACCTCAATCGCCACACAGACAAACCTTCTTTCGCTTAATGCTTCAATCGAAGCTGCAAGAGCAGGCGAAGCAGGAAAGGGCTTTGCAGTTGTTGCAGAGGAGATCGGAAAGCTTGCTGAAGACTCTAAGCATATGGCTGATGATATAAGGCAGGAGATGGAACAGCTCCTTGACGAAGCAAAAGCCGCCGTTGAAGCAGCACATCACGTTAAAGAAGCCAACCTTGAACAGCAGACCAGCCTTGGCGAGACGATCCAGTCTATTGACAACATGATAGATGATATCAACAACACCGTGACAGGCGTAGGGGATATATCAGCAGGAGCAGAGCAGTGCGATACATCTAAGAACGCAGTAGTAGATGTCATGGCAGCTCTAAGTGCTATCTCTGAGGAAAACGCCGCATCAAGCGAAGAAACCGGCGCATCCATGGAAGAACTCTCAGCAACGGTAACAACCCTTGCAGGTTCCGCAAATGACCTTAAACTTATCGCAGAACAGCTCAATAAGGAGATGGAGTTCTTCAAGGACTGATATTACAACATAAAAAAGCAATGCTATTAAGTTAAGCTCTTAACTACACAAAAAACACCCTCTGCTTTGATTCCCAAAATCGAGCAGGGGGTCTTTTTTACTTTTTGTGTTAATTAAACGAAAATGCGATATAAAACGCACTAAATATCTACCCATCAATCACGCCCATCAATTAAAACCATCAAGAAGGTTCCCCATCAACAAGTTTGATTATTCAAATGAAAAACAAAGGAGAGCAAAGCTTATGAAAAATAAGATGAAAAAAGTATTGGGCATTATACTCAGCCTGGTATTGGTGCTGGGATTGATGCCGTGGACAAGTTTAACAGCGTATGCAGTGGATACTGATTTAACGCTGGATGATCTTGTAAGAGCAGTTGGGAATCGTACCGTTTTTCGTACTTCTTCAAGCGGCACTTATATTTCTGTTCTTTCTGGAGTGCTGAGACTTGATTATGCGGATCCAAACAATAATGGACAATATCAAACTTATAATGCCGCAAGTCTTACATACGACTCAAGCGAAGGCAAATATTACGTAGCTTTTAACGGGTGGACTCCTACTTATTATTTAGTATTAGACAATGACAATTATATTACATCTTTTGTGGGAACTGATAGTGAAGGTAATACGATTACGTTTACCGGAAAAAGTACGAATCCTTTTGAGAAAAGTGTAACGAATTACACGGTAACTTATAAGGTGGTAAACGGCACTTGGGATGGCACTTCGACAGCAGACAAGACAGAGACTGTTGCAAGTGGAGGAAAACCTGCAAGAGTACCTACAGGCATGGAGGCAAATTCAGGCTATACAGGAGGTTCATGGGATACTGACCCTTCAACTGCAACAATAAGTGCAGACACAACCTTTACTTATACATTTACAGAACAACAATCTATCTCTCAGACAGTTACCTTTAAGGTTGTAAATGGTTCTTGGGATGATGGAACCACAGCAGACAAGATTGTAACTCTCACTGGAAATGAGGGAGATACACTAAAACTTACTACAGAACAGATTCCGGCTGTAGGAACAAAGCCTAATGATGGTTATAAGGCCGGTAGTTGGGATGTGACTCCGAGTACCGACACAGCAATTTCAAGTAACGTAACCTATACTTATACATATGTGGCAGATTCATCTGGAGGATCATCTGATAGCGGAAATACTAGTGGAGGAACTTCAAGCGGTTCTTCTGATAATACGAATACAAACACGGATACAAGTGCAAAGGTTCCATATGATGATGTTGCTATCAGCACAGGCTCTGTAAACGATATTACAGGTACAGCTGCTGCAACAGCAGAAAGCAATCCTTTCGGAACAAAGATTGAAAATAATAGTAACCTGACCACCCTTTTATCCCTTACAGATGCAGAAGTAGCACAGGGCGTGAATGTGTGGCTTGATATTCAGGATATGAGTGCTTCTGTATCCAAAACGGATAAAAGCTTAATTCAAGATAAATCTGGTGATTATACAGTTGGGCTTTATCTTGATATTAACCTGTTTAAGAAGGTTGGAGGTAACGATGCTACAAAAGTGACCGAGACCAACGGAAAAGTAAAGGCAAGTATCGTTATACCTGAAAGCTTGTGGAAGAGTGGAAGAACCTTTGAAATCATACGTGTACATGATGGTGTGGCTACAGCTATCGCAGGCACTTACGATGAAAATACACATGTATTTACATTTGAAACAGATAAGTTTTCAACATATGCTTTAGCATACAAAGATCCGGCTTCATCAAGTAATAGCGGCACAACTTCAAATAGTAGTTCGTCGAATAGTAGCAATAGCACACAGTCTACTGCACCAAAGACCGGAGATCCAAATGATATCAGAGTATGGTATCTGCTTCTTATAGCTTCTTTTGGCGGACTTGGATTTTTGGGGCTTTCAAAGAAGAAGGAAAACTAATTAATTAAGAAAAAATAAATGGTAATCACTCAAATGGCTGTGCCCCAAAACGGCATGGCCATTTGTTATATAGGCGGCATGAAAAAAGACAGATTGAAATTGTTAAAAAACAATATAAAGCAGATAGGAAAGAAATTTTGGAAGCTGACAGAAGTAATTGCTCTTAATAAAAAGGATGCAGCAATTGCTCTTGTGTGCGTTGTTCTTGTAATAGTGGCTGTAGTCAGTATCGTAAAGATAGTTAATCTTCATAGTGAAGAGATTAAGCAAGAGCAGGAAATACAGGCGTTGCAGGAAGAATATACATCAGGGTCAGCAGATACTGCAAGTATGTCGGATGAATCAGAAATGGTTACAAAGACAGACGGTGATGTGGAGACTGAGCTTGAGGATGACCCTAATGCCTGGTATCATGACATAGATGTGGATTTTGCAGGCTTAAAGGAGCAGAACGAGGACATTGTTGGCTGGATTTATTTTGAGGATGAGGAAAGTATCAGTTATCCGCTTTTGTATTCCGGTGATGATTATTATCTGCGGAGAAATTATCTGAAGGAAGAGGAGACAGCAGGTTCCATTTATATTGACGGAAATAATAGCCCTGATTTATCAGATGCGCACACGCTAATCTACGGTCATAATATGCGAAATCTCTCCATGTTCGGGAAATTGAAATTCTATAAGACAGAAGAGGACTATTTCGAGAATCACAGATATTTCCAGCTGATTACAGAGTCAGGTGCTTATCGCTATGAAATCTTTGCCTATAAGGATGTCGGGACTCTTACCGGTGGAATCTATACCACATGGAATTACGTGGATGATGACTTTAAGGATTTTGTTGAGAATACTATATGCCAAGGAAGCTATGTAGATGCGGATATAGATATTGAAGATGAGACTCATATTGTTACATTGTCTACTTGTTCCTATGATTCAGATGTGCGCTTTACGGTAAGCGCTGTGAGGGTAGATGAGCATATGTGGAGCCCTTGAAAAAACACGAATATCTTGACATTTTAGACGGTCCAGTTTATTATTTAAGTACATCTATAAGATGTGATTGGTTTCCTTGCCAAGCGAAATGGGAACTTTATCAGATGGGAACCCTACCATATAAAATAAATGGGAGCTTTATCAGATGGGAGCCCTACCATATAAAATAAATGGGAACTATAAAAGACGGGAACCCTACCGGCAAAGAAGGAATATTACGGGCTGCATCTTCTGACGCAGCCCGTTGTTATGTTTAAGGATTATTATGAAGAAGCTAGATTTATATTATATTGATTTAAAATACATAAGAGATTTGTCACATACCGATGATAATGTGATGTCTATTTCACCACAGAGAGGAAAGCAAAATCGTCCGTTTGTAGGCGTTGTAGTACTTATGAATGGTCGCAAATATTGTATTCCCATCACATCTCCAAAGGATAAATTTAAGAATAAGAAGAGCCAAGTGGATTTTATCAAAGTATTTGATGAAGAGCGAAGAGATGAAAATGGCCAGTTCAAACTGATTGGCGTTCTTAATATCAACAATATGATTCCAGTCGATGATCGTTATATCAAGAAGGTGAATCTTGCAGTTCTAAGCAATGATAAACCGGATATTGCAGCTAAAAAGCGACTTATGCAAAAGCAGATAAAGTGGTGCAGAAGTCATATTGACACAATTGAGAATCGTGCCAACAAGGTATACGATATGGTTGTGAATCATCCAGACAAAAATCATAATCTTGTAAAGAGAAGTTCCAAGTTTGATAAACTTGAAACACTACTGGACAAACTACTTAAGAAAGATTAAAAGTAGAGAATTTACGTCTATAAAATGTCTACCAAAACTTCAAAAAAGTTGTGGACGACATGGAATAATTAGAAAAGATATACCATATGTGCTGAAAATTAGACTCTATAGACTCAATATATAGTAGTCGGTATAGAGCTTGAATAATACCAGCATTCTTGCAAAGCCAGTATTTACAAGGCTTTGAGAGTTGTATGGAAGTGTAGTGACAATAAAATGACAATACACTTTGAAAATATGGTGTTATTTTAGAGTAAATAGCAAACTATAAATCAGTTCATAAAATGAGCCGTAGTGAATGTATTCAATACATTTGCTACGGCTTTTTTGTATGGTTATTTATTCTGTTGGTTTTTCATCTTCGGGTAGAGGAAGAATAAGATTATTATCTTCATCATATACAGGTGATGGATAGAGTCCCCAACCGCGTCGTGTTTTCTCATTTTCAATTTTATCTTCGAGTGGTAGAGGATAGCCTTTAAAATCAGAAAATGCATTCTTAACGACGCCGTCAGATAGTAACCAGGTGTAATAATCATCTTCGGAATATTCCCCGGATTTGAAAGAGTCCCTTATTTGACACCAACGTAAAAGATTTTGCTTCAGTACATATTTATCAATAGGATTAGCCACATTGGAATCTTCAGATGGTGGTACAAAGACTAGGTGTAAATCACCATCAACCATTTTAGGAACTAAACCGTATAACGATTCGAATCGCTGCAGTATATTGAAGGCTGAACTGCAATTTTCAGGATTCGGAGCATAAAGGTAATCGGATTTTAAAGAAAGTGCCTGAGATATTGATTCTACAGTTTCTTGATCTGGTACTCTGTTTCCTAATTCATAGTTACGAATAGCGGATTCACTTTTATTCGTTTGTTCAGCAAGCTCTTTTTGTGTCCAACCGCGAAGCATTCTATATTTGCGAATGTTTCCGCCTAGAGTGTTTCTCATTCGGCTGCTGTTGAATTCGTCGTGGTATTTCATTTTTCTATGGCTCCCTTCCGTTCGTTTCTGAAATGAGTATATCACTAACCGTTCAGAAATGAAATGTTTTTCTGAGAAAGTATTGACAGTTCAGAAATGAACGGTTAGAATTCAAAATAACAAAACAGTTCAAAAGTGAACGGTGCAGAAAAGGAGGATAAGAAATGGAACAGAAATCATTTATGAGAGCAGCAGAAATCATGGAAGTTTTAGGAGTGTCTGATGGAATGGCTTACAGAATCATCAGAGAACTTAATCGTGAACTGGAAGCCAAAGGATTTCATACAGTTCATGGTAGGGTTAGCCGTAAATACTTTGAAGAAAGCTACTACGGTGTCACTCATGAGAAAGAGGTGGTTTAGTTGTCTGTAAGTAAGAATGAGAAATCAGGGAAGTGGGAGGTAAGGACGTACTATAAAGACTTCACTGGTGTTCGTAAACAAAAGACGAAACGAGGATTTGAGAAGAAGTCGGATGCCATTGCCTGGGAACGTTCATTCCATCTTCAGCAAGATGAAAATCTAGATATGTATTTCAAGGATTTTGTTGAAATATACATCAGGGATAAGAAGCCAAGGGTTAAGTATAATACCTGGCTTACAAAAGAGTACATCATCGAGAATAAGATACTGCCATATTTTGGGAACAAGAAGGTTTCGGAAATAAAGACTTCAGATGTTTTACAGTGGCAGAATGAGATTATGAACCAGCAAACAAAAACAGGCAAGAAGTATTCTAAGACCTACTTAAAGACTATTCATAATCAGCTTAGTGCGATTCTTAATCATGCATGTAATATGTATGGACTAAAGGTGAATATGGCACGAAGAGCTGGCAATATGGGAATTGAAGAACATAAGGAGATGTTGTTTTGGACGCAGGAGGAGTATCAAACATTTATCGAAGCAGTTGCAGATAAGGAAGAGTCATATATAGCGTTTGAGATTTTGTATTGGTGCGGTATTCGCCTGGGGGAGCTTCTGGCATTAACTCCTGCAGATTTTGATTTTGAAAATTGTAAGCTTCGCATTAATAAATCATTTCAAAGGCTTCAGGGGAAGAATGTTATTACGAGCCCCAAAACGCCAAAAAGTAACAGAGTGATTTATATGCCAGAGTTTTTAGCAGAGGAAGTTAAAGACTATCTGACAAGGCTTTACGGCATTGAGGACAATGATAGGATTTTCGAAATATCAAAGAGCTTCCTTCATCATGAAATGGACCGGGGAGTGCGACTCACCGGTGTAAAGAGAATAAGAATTCATGATCTTCGTCATAGTCATGTTAGTTTGCTTATCAATATGGGATATTCGGCGCTGGCTATTGGCGATAGAGTTGGACATGAAGCAATTGCCATCACCTATCGATATGCTCATTTATTTCCATCTATACAAAGTGATATGGCAGTCGACCTTAATAGGGAGCGTGCTTCAATGGTAGGATTCGAGCCTGATGTAAAGCGTGGAAAGGCGGATATTATCGATGTCAGAGAAAAAGAAAGACGAAAAGAACAGATGGCGAAACCGTACAATCGCTTTTCGGTTGTCACCGGAGGAAGAAGCAGAGCTTAATGAAAGGGTTAAGTTGATGGGCTATCAGATAAAGCAAGATTATATTGTTGAAGCTGTTCTTCATAATGAAGTCTATGCTGTGGGAAATCCATTGATGTTACTGCAATTTAGGAGGTCACTTACACATATAGAAAGTGAACTATCCAGGATAAGTGTGGCAAGTGATATGGATGAAGAATTGCTTACCCCGATAAGAACGATTCTTCAGATTATGGAAGCTTTTGAAAAAGGAGTCTCAATAGACCAGAGTAGAATAGTTCAAAGGAAAATCGCACTTGAAGAAAAAATAAGGGAAAACAGAGAGGTTCCAAGGGTATCAGATGCCAGGATAAAAAGGCATATTGATATAGATAATAAAAACGAGAAGGAGGATAAGAATTGAAAAAAGAAACAAAAGAAAAAGCTGCTCTTAACCCAGTTGTTGGCGCAACTGAAGAGCAGCAAATCCAAAAAGAATTCAAGGAAAGTATAACAAATGAAATGGTGGTGGGCAATACAAAGCCACCGGAAATTCTCGGAATAGAGGAGGATTCTAGAACTAGATTGGCAGGCTTAGAGGTAATGTCGATGACAGAGCTTTATGACAGCTCATTTCCACCTAGAGTGCCAATTATTGATGGATTGCTTAATTGTGGAACATACCTTTTTGTTGGGGCACCTAAGGTCGGTAAATCATTCTTTATGGCGCAGCTTGCATTTCATGTGGCTACAGGAACTCCATTGTGGGAATATCCAACAAGACAAGGTTCAGTTCTTTATCTGGCATTAGAGGACGATTATGCAAGGTTACAGCAGAGATTATCAATGATGTTTGGTGATGAGGAAACAGATAAGTTGTTCCTTGCCACTCGTGCAGCAACAATTAAAGAGGGACTTGATAATCAAATAGAAGCATTTGTCAGAGAGTATCCCGATGCAAGGCTAATCATAGTAGACACATTACAAAAGGTGCGTGAAGTAGGTGAGGAAAAATACAGCTACGCTAATGATTATGAGAACATAACAAAGTTTAAAGAGTTTAGTGATAAGAACGGTCTATGTATTCTCATAGTTCATCACACTAGAAAGCTTGAATCCTCAGATAGCTTTGAAATGATTTCAGGTACCAATGGATTATTAGGAGCAGCTGATGGAGCATTCTTCCTATATAAGAAAAAGCGCACTGATAATGAAGCTATATTGGACATTACAGGTCGTGATCAGCAGGACCAGCAGCTCACATTAGAGCGTGATTTAGAGACTTGTATTTGGAAGTTGACAAAAGCTGAAAATGAAATCTTTAAACCCAAGGCAGACCCAGTATTGGAAGCTATTGCAATTTTCTTGAAGAATGAAAAGCACTGGGAAGGGATAGCATCAGAACTTATGGAAGCAGTCCCTATACTTGGAGATTTAATACCAGCTAATGTTCTGACGCGAAGGCTTAATGTGAATAGAACCAATTTATATAAAGAATATGGTGTTTGTTATGAACCTATGCAGCGAACCAGCGATAGAAAGCCATTTTCACTGAAGTTAGTGGAATCAGAATAGTGTTTTCTTGTGACGATTATGACGGTTATGACGGTATTTTCTACACTATAGAATATCGTCATTATCGTCATTACCGTCACTCAATATAGAAAGGAACTGGATAGAAGCAATGGGAAAACAAGTTCAAATCCCTTATGAGCTATTCATGGATTTAGTTTATTTATTCGTTTTGGAGATTCCAGATGAAGATACGCACGAGAAGATTGTTGATGGGTTAAATAAGAAAATCGACAAAATTATCATGCACGAATTATATGAAAAATATAAGACTGCTCCTACAGAAGAAGAGCGTGAAAAAGCACGTCAGGAGTATTTAGATAAGCGTGGAGTATTTGAGAACTTCAGATGGTGATTTCCTTTGATGAGTATGACGGGAGCGTGCACGCTCCGGTGATGAAAAGCAAAAGAAAAAACAAATTGATTCGGCGAGCGTAGCGAGCTTACCTCATAACGTGTCGTTATGAGTAACCCCCTATGGATAATGACACGTTGTATCATTATCCGGGGGCTCTCCGAGGGGTCTGCCGACGGCTTGCTCGCCAAATGAAAGGAGTATTTACATGATATCTTGTTCATGTCATTTGTCGAATCAAAAGCATGCTTTGACCACTACTCATTCTGTTTCCTCTGTTAGTAAGCATAATCTCCGCTTATACAAAGAGCAGCAGGAATACAATGTAGCATTAATCGAAATTGTAGAAGGTAGTGGTACAAGCATCCTTGATGATGTTAAGCGCATTTATAAAGAAGAATTCTCAGAACCACTTAGGGAATACAACGAAGGCAAAAGAGCTGATAGACAAATAAAAGATTATTTAAAGTACGTTTCTGATAACAAGAAATCTGATGTGGCAGCTGAGGTGATTTTACAAATTGGTGATAAGGAGTTTTGGAGCCAGAAAAGTATTGAGCAATGGAAAGAAATGTCGCCTCTTTTAACGGAACAGTTAGAAGCGTTTAAGAAAGCTGTTCCAGAATTTAAGGTTGCATCAGCAGTAATACACTTGGACGAATCATCACCACATATGCAGGTTGTAGGTGTTCCTGTAGCAACTGGGTATAAGCGTGGCATGAGAAAACAAGTGGCTAAGTCAAAAGTGTTTACTAAAGAAAGAATGGTTGATATTCAAGCTATAATGCATGCAGATGCAGAGCGTATAATCAGCAATCATCCAGAAATCTTTGGCGATGAATGCCTAAAGCCGATTGAAAAAGGACGTAATAATGATATGTCCAAAGAGTTTTATATTCGTACCAAACAACAGCAGTATGAGGCTATATCGGAAGATATAAGCAGGCTAGAAGATGAAAAAGATAGTCTAATTAGAGTAAAGAATGAGATTACTGTTGAGACCGAAAAAATAGTCAATGATGCAATAGAGAAGGTGACTGAATCTGAAATGCAGAAAGAATTTTTACATCTTGCTTTAGATGAGAACCCTAAATCAGCAATTGGGAAAATGATTTCAGACGTTTTTAAAATGTTTAAAGACCCGTGGGTTAAATCTCGCGGTGCTAAAGTGTTTGAGAAAACAAGAACAAGTATTATGGACAGTCTTAGGGAAGCAAAAAGAATTGCTGATGAGCACAATGCTCAACGAAGAAGCAAATCAAAGGAACATGGGCAGGAAAGATAAAAACATAGACAAACAAATGTTCTTGTGATAGTATAGCTGTAGAGTCCGTAAAACAAGCTCTGCAGCTTGTTTTTAGCGAAAGATTTATACGTTGGAGGACTGGTATGGATCAGAAATATAGAGATGCGGTACAGCTTATTAAGACGGCAATACTTCAAAGTCAGTATGAAGCTGCGAAATCTGCAAATGAAAAACAGTTAATGCTTTATTTTAGCATTGGAAAATATATATCACTTAATTCAAGAAATGGATTTTGGGGTCAGGGAGCTATTGATACTATTAGTGAACAGTTAACAAGAGAATTACCAGGACTACGAGGATTTTCTTCTCGAAACCTCAGAAATATGCGTGTTTTCTATGAGGAATGGTCAACTCTAGATACATCGAATAACGAAAACTATAATTTGGCAGAAGCTTCTGCCAAAAGTAGTTATGGTTTTGATGTTCAAATTTGGCAGAACCGTCTGCCAAATTTAGAATCATTTTCAGTAGAAGCTTTTTTAGGAATTAGTTTTAGTAATCATTTGCTAATAATTTCAAAAGTAAAAAGTTATGATGAACGAATATTTTATATTAAAAGAAGTGCTAGCGAAAAGTATTCACTTGAACAATTAAAGCGGAGTATAGCAGCTAATGATTTTGAGCATCAAGGAAATTTGTCTAACAATTTTTCAAGTACATTAAGTCCAGCAGTAAAAGCGTTTAAAGCAATTAATACATTTAAAGATGAATATCTACTTGATTACATAAATGTTGAAGAAATTGATATTCGTGATTCAGCTGATATAGACGAAAAAGTTGTAGAAAATGCAATAGTAAATAATGTTAAGAATTTCATTTTAACATTTGGAAGAGACTTTGCATTTATAGGTAACCAGTATCATCTGGATGCGTTTGGAGAAGATCAATATATTGATTTGCTTTTCTTTAACAGGGAATTAAACTGTTTGGTTGCAGTGGAACTCAAGAGAGGCAAGTTTAAATCTTCATATCTAGGGCAACTACAGGGATATTTGAGTGTACTTGATGGATTTGAAAAGAAGCCACATGAGAATCCTGCTATTGGACTGATTTTGTGTAAGGATATGAATAAGTCTTTTGTTGATTACGTAATACAAGATTATTCAAAGCCAATGGGAGTCGCAACATATAAAACATCTAGAGATATGTCAGAGGACCTTAGAAAAGCCCTTCCTGATATAGAAGAATTAAAGAGATTACTTGATACAGAAAATGAATAAGCTTTTTTGATTGTATTTAACGGGAGCGTGTCACGCTTCCGTTATTTCATAGTCAAAGGAGAAGTAATAGAGTGCAAGGTGCTTTATACGCGACAGATATACTGTTTTTGTTGTTTAGACTCATGCTATTTGTTAGAATGTTTCTCAAGTGTAAAGTGAAAGAAACTAGAATAAGTTAGGGGGATAATTATGGCATTTGATTTCAAAAAAGAATATAAAGAGTTTTATATGCCTAAAAATAAACCGGAGATTGTTAATGTGCCTAAGGCAAATTATATAGCGGTTAGAGGTAAAGGAAATCCTAATGAAGAGGATGGCGACTATCAGAAAGCAATCAGTGTATTGTATGCTATCGCATATACGTTAAAAATGAGTTATAAAACTGATTATAAGATTGAGGGTTTCTTTGAATATGTTGTTCCGCCACTAGAAGGTTTTTGGTGGCAGGACGAAGTAGAAGGTGTCGATTATACTGACAAATCAACCTTCAATTGGATATCTGTTATTAGATTACCGGATTTCGTTGCAGAGAAAGACTTTACTTGGGCTGTTGAAACTGCAACGAAAAAGAAGAAGTTAGATTGTTCTGCTGCTGAGTACTTGACAATTGATGAGGGATTGTGTGTTCAGATTATGCATTTAGGTCCATTCGATGATGAGCCAGCAACGGTTGCTCTTATGGATGCATACTTAAATGAAAATGGCTATGTTAATGATTTCACTGATAAAAGACTTCATCATGAAATTTATATGTCGGATGCAAGAAAGGTTGCTCCAGAAAAATGGAAAACTGTTATTAGGCATCCTATAAGAAAAGCATAATATTTATACTTGAAAGGGACGTTAAGAATGAAGAGACCGGAATTTGATGACATTAAAGACTATGCAGAATTTTGTAAATATTATTGGTATAGGGACGAGCTTATTAAAATCTGTAAGGCACATGGATTAAAAGCTACTGGCAGTAAGATAGAACTGAATAAAGTGGTAGAGGCATATTTTTCTGGGGAGAACATTTTACCTGAAAAGAAGAAGCCGATAAAATTACGGAAGCCAACTGTGACTGAACTTACATTAAATACTGGATTGATTGCGTGTGGATTCACTTTTGGAAATAGGTTTAGAGATTTTTTTAAGCAGCAGACAGGAGAAGAGAACTTCAAGTTCAATGTTGATATGGTTCAAACGGCTAAGGTTGTTAAGGAAAGTGGTGATGAAAGCTTTACTCTTGGAGATTTGCTAGATATTTACAATGGTAAGAAGACTTACGCTACCTATGATAAATCCGCTTTACAATGGAACAAGTTTGTTAAAGATTTCTGTGAAGATGAGGAGACAAAGATATTTAGTGAGCGTTTAAAAGCAGCGGCGGCATTGTGGAAAATTGTTAGAGAGTCTGATATGAAAAAGGAGTATTCTCACGATTTGCTAGAAAAATATAGGGATACTATAGTTAGGAATACAAGTGTGATATAGAGAATGGAAAGGCTAGTTTACCATAAAAAGGTAAGTGGGAAACAGATAGCATTTATAGTTATTTCAAATATAGAAGAATGATATTTGAATAGTTGTCGTACTATGATACAATCACATTGTCAACGTGACAATAGAATGACAATAAAAACTTGTGAAAAGGTATTGGATTGATTCAAACCGTTCAGAAGTGAACTGATTTATAATGTTAAATCGCTGTTTTTCAGTTGGTAACAATCTGAAATTTGCGAGATGGAATAATACTAGCATTCTTGCAAAGCTAGTATTTACAAGGCTTTGAGAGGTGTATGGAAGTGTAGTGACAATAAAATGACAATACACTTTGAAAATTTGGTGTTATTTTAGAGTAAATAGCAAACTATAAATCAGTTCATAAAATGAGCCGTAGTGAATGTATTCAATACATTTGCTACGGCTTTTTTGTATGGTTATTTATTCTGTTGGTTTTTCATCTTCGGGTAGAGGAAGAATAAGATTATTATCTTCAAGCTATAATGCATGCAGATGCAGAGCGTATAATCAGCAATCATCCAGAAATCTTTGGCGATGAATGCCTAAAGCCGATTGAAAAAGGACGTAATAATGATATGTTCAAAGAGTTTTATATTCGTACCAAACAACAGCAATATGAGGCAATATCGGAGGATATAGATAGGCTGGAAGAAGAAAAGGACAGCCTAATACAAGTTAAGAATGAGATTTCAGCTGAGACAGAAAAAATAGTTAATGAAGCTGTGGATAAGGTGGCTGAGTCTGAAATGCAGAAAGAGTTCCTGAATCTTGCTTCAGATGATAATCCGAAGTCAGTGATTGGGAAAATGGTTTCAGAAGCCTTTAAAAAGTTTAAAGATTGGTGGGTTAAATCTCGCGGTCCCAAAGTGGTCGATAAAACGAAGACTAGTATTATGGAGAGACTAATGGAAGCTCAAAGGATTGCTGATGAGCAGAACGCTCAGCGTAGGAGAAAGCATAAGGAACACGGGCAGGAAAGATAAAAAATATATTGAAAAATGAACTGAATGCCTGTATATTATAGGTAGTGGATGCGCTGTGGAAACTCGAGATGCCCACAGCCCAGAGAGTTCATGCGTGAGCTCTCTTTTTTTTTGTATCGGAGGAACTTTTTGTGGCTAAAGAGTTTTACACATATCAGCAGCAATTGGATAAACTTGAAAAAGAAAAAGACTTGTTAATCCAAGATAGGGTTTATGCTGAAAACAAATTAAAAGAAATAAGCTATTATTCCTTGATCGGTGGATACAAGCAGCCATTTAAACACTTGCCATCAGGAAAGTATCTTCGTGGGGTTACTTTTGAAGAGATAGTAAATCTGTATTATTTTGATGAAGAAATGAGGTCATTATTCCTTAAATACATTCTTCATGTGGAACGGCAGATTAAATCGTTACTCTCTTATCATTTTTGCGAAAAATACGGCAATAATCAAATCCAGTATTTGAATGCAAATAATTATAACAATACCCCAAATAATACACTTGGTGTTAATAAACTTGTGAACTGTCTGCAGAATGCTATAACTTTACCAAGCAATTATCCATATATTGTTCATCATGTGAAAAACTATGGAAATGTCCCTCTGTGGGTTGCAATGAATGCGATTACATTCGGTAATGTGGCAGCTATGTATCAATATGTTACTACAGATGTAAGAGCAAAGGTAAGTCAGAATTATGAGAAAGTGTCAGAGGCAGAACTGCATCAGTTTATAAGAATAATTGCAAGTTGTCGAAATGTTTGTGCTCATGGTGAGAGATTGTATACGTTCCATTCTAAGCTATCTGGACCAGATACTGATGTCCATAAAAAGATGGGAATAGCTAGGAAAAAGGGGGCGTATGTTAATGGTAAACATGATTTATTTGCTGTTGTTATAGCACTAAAATATTTAATTCCCGATGATGAATTCAAGGAATTTAAAAGAAAGCTTGTAGCATTGATTGATAAGGTCAATAAGGGATGTCCACATCTAACACAAAAAGATTTGTTTAATTATATGGGATTCCCTAGTAATTGGGAAAAGATAACCAGATATAAGAAATAACACTATTTCTAAAAACACCGAATTCGGGGGTTTTAAATTAAATAGCATTATTCGTTGATTATTATAACGGGAGCGTGTCACGCTTCCGTTATTTTATATCAGAGGAAAAAGATGGGTTTAGCTCCTGCTTTATATGCGACAGTATTACAGTTTTTGTTGTTTAGGTATGTGCTATTTGTTAGAATGTTTTTCAGGTGCTTTGCATTTCATAACGTGTTCATAATTTAGCTGGAAACGAAGAATAATTAGGGAAATATTGGGAGGAAGAAATGTTAAGGCTAGAAAAAATAAATGGTAAAAATGTATGGAACATTTTAAAACTATCTGTCAATAATTCACAAAGGGAGTTTGTAGCTAGTAACGAGATAAGTATCATTGAAGCATACACAGCTATTACAGCCAATGGGTATGCTTATCCCTTTGGAATCTATGATGGTGATATTCCGGTAGGATTTTTGATGATTGGATTTGATAAGGATGATTATTGGGAAGATGCACCTGATATTGCCATAGGAAATTACAATTTGTGGCGACTGATGATAGATAAAAAATATCAGCATAAAGGATATGGCAGGCAAGCAGTAAAGCTCGCATTGAATTTCATTAAGACCTATCCATGTGGACCAGCCGAATATTGCTGGCTATCCTATGAACCAGAGAATCAAATCGCAAAAGAGCTGTATGCATCCTATGGATTTGTTGAGACTGGGGATATGGATGGGGAAGAGCTTATAGCAGTTTTAAAAATATAGAGGGAAGAATATTCCGTCAAAGGTTGGCAAAAATAAGGTGCGGTGGATGTTTGGAGAAGTGTGAGAAGAACATGAACCGCTGGTAGAAGGAATAAACCGCAGGAGGAAGGTCGTTTTGAACGAATATAGTCTACAACATAAAAAGGCGTGGGAGTTTGATGCATATGATTTTTGGGTAAGAACCGCCGGGACTCCGGAGGAAAGAGCATCAAAGGATAAAGAAAACCCCAGGAAGATGCTAAAGCAGTATGCGAACTACTTTGATTCTTTTGAAGGCGTCAAGGTAGCTAATATCTGCGGATCCTGCGGCAAGAAAGCAATTCCGCTGGCTCTTTTGGGAGCAGAGGTTACAGTATTTGATATATCCGAAGCCAATAAGAAATATGCCATGGAAACAGCTGAGGCTGCAGGTGTAAACATTGGCTATGAAGTTTGTGATATCATGGAAATCGATATGGACAAGTATGCCGGCTTTTTTGATGTTGTCTTTATGGAGGGTGGAATCCTTCATTATTTCCACGATATAGATGTTTTTATGAATGTTATGAACGGATTGCTTAAACCCGGTGGAAAGATGATCTGCAGTGACTTCCATCCATTTACTAAGATTTCCGATGTACTTGGGCTGCAGCAGCCAACCATGAGTTATTTCTCAACAGATATCTTTGAAGGTGAGATGGCGCACGCAAGATTTTACGATGAGGAGATCCGTAAGCAGATTCCTAAATGCCATTACAGGAAGTACACAATCAGCGAGATTATCAATTCTATCATCGGGAGCGGATTTACTTTGAAGCGTTTTGATGAGCATCCTTCATGGGAGAACGAGAAACTTCCGGGAGAGTTTACTGTAATTGCAAAAAAAGATATGAAAGGCGCAGATAAATGGTTGGCTTAATTGTAGCACGGTCAAGAAATAATGTTATTGGAAAAGACGGCACCATTCCTTGGAAAATAAAGGGTGAGCAGATGCAGTTTAAGGAGCTTACTACAGGTAATGTTGTTGTAATGGGTAGGCGTTCTTATGAAGAGATAGGTGGTCCTCTACCAAATCGAGAGACCCTAGTTGTGTCTAGGACAAAAAAGTTTGATGGCGATAATGTTCTAACAGCAAATTCTGTAAAAGAGGCAATAAAGCTGGCAAAGGGAAAGGATGTTTATATTGCTGGAGGCTGTGGATTGTATAAAGAGGCGATGACTTTTGTTGACGTTATGTATATCACAGAGGTTGATTTGGAAGTTGAAAATGGAGATGTGTTTTTTCCTGAATTTAACGCAGAAGAATTTGAAAAGGAAATTGGTGAAACTCTTGGAGATGCCATCAAATATACTAGAACGATTTATCGAAGAAAGAAATAATAAGGTTTTCTGGAGGGAGATTAATGTCAGATTTTGGAATAAATGAAATGCTTGAGATGCAGAAAGCACTTCAGGAAAAGTACAAAGATAAATGGGAGCATATTTCTCCAGAAGTCGGTAAAAATAAGCTTCTTTGGATGATTGGAGAAGTTGGAGAGGTTATTGATATAGTTAAGAAGCATGGCCCTCAAGCAGCTGATATAGACAATCCTGAGCGTAATCATCTTATTGAAGAGATGGCAGATGTCCTTATGTACTATAATGACGTTCTTCTTTGCTATGGAATAACGGCAGAAGAGCTGAAAGAATCTTATACAACCAAGTTTGAGAAGAATATGAACCGCTGGTGATTATTTATCCAAAATACTGTGGGAAAAATAAGTATGCTATGGTACAATCACATTGTCAGAGTGACAATAGAATGACAATAAAAACTTGTGGAAAGGTATTGGATTGATTCAAACCGTTCAGAAGTGAACTGATTTTTAATGCAAAATCGCCATTTTTCAGTTGGTAGCAATCTGAAATTTGCGAATTAGAATAACCAATAAACTTTATACTGAGAAAAACGTGACAATTATTTAGTTTTGTGGTACAAATAAATAGTCGTGCTATGAATGTATAGTTCGTAGCACGGCTTTTTTAATGAAATAACAAATTGGAGGAAAATGAAATGGTTATGTTTTTAAGATTAAGAAATATCTAACAGCATGAAACTTATTGAATAGTTTCATGCTTCGATCAACTCGAAACTAAAAAACTATTTATATAAGGAGAATCGAAATGATATTTCAGGACAATATAATAAAAGAGTATTTAAGAAACGTTTACTTTATTACAGGTACACCTTGCGGAGGCAAGACAACAGTTTCAAAAGCACTTGGCGAGAAGTTTGGTATTCCAGTTTATGATATTGATGAGCATTTTCCAGTTCATCAGGCTTTATCAGATAAAGAGCATCAGCCAAACATGAATAAAAGATTTGGAAGTGCAGATGAGTTCTTTGGCAGGAAGCCAGAGGAGTACAGGCAGTGGTTACTTGATAACACAAGGGAGCAGTTGGATTTTGTTCTATTGGATCTTATAAGATTATCTCAGAATGGGCCTGTTATTTGTGATTGCCATTTGACACTAGATCAGGCAAAGAAATTAACTGATCCATCAAGGATAGCATTTATGCTTCGAGAGCCTGTTGATATAGTTGATGAGTATTGCAATAGACCAGACCATCAGGGCTTTAAGGAATTTTTAGAAAGTACTACTGATACTGACGCGGCAAAAGCAAACTGTAATGAAACCCTATGTTCTTTGAATGCCAGTCCTTATAATTCCATCAAAAACAGCGATTACTTCTGGCTTGAGCGTGACGAAAACAGAACTGTTGAGGAAACAGCGAATCTTGTTGCTAAGCATTTCGGATGGTGTTTACCTGAGGACTTTGAGATACAAAAGGTTGATAAAGGTACACCGCTGGCAGAAGATTTATTGAAGTTTATTGAGGGATGTTCATGGATTGAAGTAAAGGAGCATATCGCGAACCTTGTGAGAAACTGGGAGTTTTCTGATTGGGAGACAATGTTTGTAGCAAAGGTCAAAGGCAATATAATCGGAATGACCTCTGTCATGAAAGAGGATTATTATCCTTTGCCAGAACTATATCCTTGGGTATCCTGTGTGTTTGTGACAGAAGAATTCCGTGGACACAGAATAAGTGGAAAGCTGATAGATTATGCCAATGAGTATCTGAAGGAGCAGGGATTCACAAGAAGTTATATTCCTACACCTTGGGAAAACGCTGGATTATACGAACACTTTGGATATTCCTTCGTAAAAGAGATTACTAATTACGGTGGCGATGATGATTTCTTGTATTCAAAGGAAATAAAGTAAATATGAATCAATTTGAATAGATATCTTCAGGAGAGCCGAATATTTCGGCTCTCTTTTTTGTTTTGTGGGGATGCAGTCATCATATGACTTGACATTTTATTTCATGCGCGTTATATTACTATCTATCGTTTGAAAAGTGATATAGATTTATCACTATCATGGCAAAGCTTTTCATTTCGCCAATTATTCCAAGATGAACTTTTTAGATTTATTTGAGGATTTTGATGTGTTATGCATCCTGTAAGGGATACGTTGCATTTCGGGATGCATACTAAATTTAGGCCATGCATCCCAAAGAAGACAAAATATGATTCAGGATGCATGACTATCAGATTTGATGCATCCTAAATAGATAAAAAGACTTATGGGATGCATTTTCAATCAGAGTAGCCGGGAATAATGATGAAATTAGGGCGAAAAGCCGTAATTTATGCATCCTAAATAGGAAGAATTGATTGCTGGGATGCATAGTCAAAAAATCAAAATTATTTTATGCATCCCAAATGTGTTAAATAACTATTTGGGATGAGTTATGAATGAAAATGGAGGACGAGTTGAGAAATTATAAGAGTGAATTAGAGGCACAACTAAAAGAGATTGAATCATTGATAACACTTAACAATAAGAATCTAGCTAGATTAAAGAATCTGCCTGAGTTCGGTGTGAAAGCTTCAACAGTACGAGGTTGTCATCAGTATTATTTGATAGATAAGGACACTGGCAAGCGTAAATACGCTGGTA
Organism: Pseudobutyrivibrio sp. UC1225; assembly: GCF_900115215.1. Lineage (NCBI taxonomy): Bacteria > Bacillati > Bacillota > Clostridia > Lachnospirales > Lachnospiraceae > Pseudobutyrivibrio > Pseudobutyrivibrio sp. UC1225. Next base: position 186,301 of record NZ_FOVQ01000002.1, read on the forward strand.
AAGAGAAGCTTAAGCTTGTAAAGAAACTAATCCAAAGAGATTATGCAGTTGCAACAGATAAAAAGTTAGTAGATTTAAGAAATAGACTCGATAGATTTATTTCAAATTATGATATATGTGAAGTTGAAGCTTTGTATGAAAAATTGCCAGATGCTAGAAAGAGTATGGTAATTCCTGTAATAGAACCAGATGATTGTTTTATCAAAAGATGGTATGAAGCACATCCAGGCCAACAGAATACATATCATGAAGATGGAATATATCAAACCAATCGCGGCGATATGGTTAGATCTAAATCCGAAAAGATAATTGCAGATACATTGGAGAAATATAAGATACCATATCAGTATGAACCAATGCTAGAGTTGGGGTACAACACAGTATATCCTGATTTTGTGGCTTTAAATGTTAGAACAAGAAAGACCTTGTATTGGGAGCATTTGGGTATTGTTTCTGACATAGAATATGCAACAAAGAATTTTAAAAAGATACAGAATTACGAGAAGCATGGATACCTTTTAGGCAAAAACTTGATTACTACAATGGAATCAGAGGATATTCCTATTGATGTAAAGCTTGTAGAACGGAAAATAAAGGAATTTTTACTATAGGTCGCCTATGCAACAAACTTAAGATTTAGTATACTAATTCAAAATGCGAACTTAGAAGAATGCCTTGTATTAGATGCGTTTGGAGGGAAAAATGCTAAGACTTGAGAAAATTAACGGAAAAAATGTTTGGGATATATTAAAACTATCAGTAGATGATTCTCAAAAGACTTTTGTAGCAAGTAATGAGATAAGTATCATTGAAGCATACACAGCTATAACAGCGCATGGGTATGCCTATCCATTTGGAATCTATGAGGGGGATACCCCAATAGGATTTTTGATGATTGGATTTGATAAGGATGATTATTGGGAAGATGCACCTGATATTGCCATAGGAAATTACAATTTGTGGCGACTGATGATAGATAAAAAATATCAGCATAAAGGATATGGCAGGCAAGCAGTAAAGCTCGCATTGAATTTCATTAAGACTTGTCCATGTGGACCAGCCGAATATTGTTGGTTATCCTATGAACCAGAGAATCAAATCGCAAAAGAGCTGTATGCATCCTATGGATTTGTTGAGACTGGGGATATGGATGGGGAAGAGCTTATAGCAGTTTTAAAAATATAGAGGGAAGAATATTCCGTCAAAGGTTGGCAAAAATAAGGTGCGGTGGATGTTTGGGGAAGTGTGAGAAGAACATGAACCGCTGGTAGAAACAAAAATTATTATGGTTATGGAGGTATAAGTACTTAAAAACCAAAGGGCTTTAATAACTACACTCCCATCATACTTTTTTAACAATATAAAAATAACTAAATGATAGAATTAATCTGTGTTAGTTTGTATAACGATTTGGAGTTTACAGAGGACGCAGATTGAAGAAACGATATATTTTCATCATTAATATATTGATAGTAGGTTTGATTCTTTTCATTATCCTGAAGTATGCCAACGACAGGGCAGAAGAGTCAAACCGTGCTTCTATTGCGTCTTTTGAGAAAATGACAACCACCACAGAGCAAATCATCGCCAACTATCTGGAGGATGAGCAGCATCTGTGCGACATCTGGTCAAACTATATCAACGGCTCTGCGGAGGCTGGCACTCCTATGACTGTTGAAGAGGCTATTTCCTATATTAGAAAAGCAAAAACATCTCCTGAAATCTCAGGACATCTTATTTATATTGATGACGGGTCAATGGCGGGCATTTCTACCACCGCCAGCTCTACAGACTCGTCTGATTACTCTGTAAAATATTCCCATATTAATATTTTTGATAATCTGGAAATTAGTAATGTGGATGGTGTTGTTAACCTGACCAGGGCATATACAAACCCTTTAAATGGCGTTCAGTCTATCGCATTTTTGAATAATGTGAGGGTTGTGGATGAGGAAACAGGCGACATGCGAGAGGGACTGCTTCTTCGTGTTGTACCTGTAAGCCGTCTTGAGCAGAAGCTTGTTTTCTTGAAGGGTGAATATGAAAAGGTGGAAATATCCCTTATCGACTGGGATGGCGACTACATGATTCACGGTAAATCCCTGAAAAACAGCAACTTTTTTGAATACTTCAAATCTTACAATCCAATGACGACTCAGGAATATAAAAATGTAGTGGATATAATTCGCACCAGCATTGGTTCTATGCATATCCGCAACTCCAAGAATGAGGATAGCGTCATTGCATATAGTCCTTTGACGGGCCTTGATTCCTGGTTTCTTGTAGCTTACATACCTGCGAAAGAGCTGACAGCAAACAGGTCTATTGATTGGATTCTTTTAGGAATTGTATCTTTTGGATTGGTAGTTCTCTTGCACTTTAACCTGGCAATACTCCTTAAATTCAATAGAAAGTTATCGGTGGCTGCGGAGGCTGCAAATCAGGCAAATGAAGCGAAATCCTACTTCCTTTCCACAATGTCCCATGACATCAGAACTCCTATGAATGCCATAATCGGCATGAATGAAATGATTTTAAGAGACAGCAAGGATGAGAAGGTCCTTGGTTACTCAGAAAATATAAGGGCTGCCGGAAATACACTTCTTGGAATCATAAACGATATTCTTGATTTCTCCAAGATTGAAGCTGGCAGGATGGAAATCATAAATGTGGACTATAACATTGCGTCTCTCTTAAATGATCTAGTGAACATGGTTCAGCGAAGGGCAGAGGAAAAAGGACTTACCTTCGAGCTTAATGTGGATAAGGACATCCCAAGGCTTCTTCATGGTGATGAAATCAGAATCAAGCAGGTTATCACAAATATCCTTTCAAATGCCGTGAAATATACAAAAGAGGGAAGCGTTATTTTTTCTGTAGCCAGCAGTAAATGCGAGGATGAGCCAGACCAAATTACTTTGCATATAAGCGTAAAGGACACAGGTATAGGAATTAAGAAAGAAGACCGGGACAAGCTGTTTGCAGCCTTTGAGAGAATCGATGAGAAGAAAAATCGTAACATCGAAGGCACTGGACTTGGAATGGCCATAGCCCAAAGCTTTCTTAACATGATGGGCAGCAGGCTTCAGGTGGAAAGTGAATACGGGACGGGCTCCGAGTTTTCTTTTGACCTAAAGCAGAAAGTAGTGGAATGGGAGCCATTGGGAGAATTCGATTTGGCATACAAACACTTCCTCAGCGAGAGGAAACAGTATCAGGTACAGTTTGTGGCTCCGAAGGCACGAATACTGGTGGTGGATGACAATGAGATTAACCTGAAGGTATTTGTAAATCTCCTTAACGAAACGAAAATACAGATTGATACGGCAGATAGTGGAGATGCCTGTATAGCACTTTTTAAGCGCAATTCCTACGACGTGATTTTCCTGGACCATATGATGCCGGAAAAGGATGGTATCGAAACCATAAAGGAAATGAAGGAGTGTACCTACACACCAAATCAGAAAACTCCAGTTATCTGTCTTACCGCAAATGCCATATCAGGCATGCGTGAAACCTACATAAATGCTGGCTTTGACGACTATCTCACAAAGCCTATTGATACAAACAGACTTGAGAACATGCTTCTCACATATTTGCCAAAGGACCTGATTGGTCAGGCGGATGTGGAAGAAGAAAAGCCACCATCTAATACCGTGCAAAGTATCCTTGTGGTGAGCGAAGATGTGGGATTTTTAAAGCGAATTAAAGAACGGCTGACTGACCGTTATAAAGTGGTGGTAGTTAAATCAGAAGAGCAAGCTTTAGCTTATTTACAGAAGCAGGAGGCTATCGATAGTGAAAGGAGCGAACATGAATAAACACATTAAAACAATTCTTTCGATGACACTTATTACAGCACTGATATTTGGAATGACAGGCTGTGGCCAGACTCAGAATCAAAATCAGGGAGAGACAACAGGCCAGAATGAGAGCCAGGATCAAAATCAAAGCGAAAACCAGAGCGAGGAAGTCACCAAAGAGTTTTCTCCAAAATATCCGTCCGATACAGAGTATAAGCTGTCTGTAGCAGGAACCTACTCTAATTTTGAATCCTTGGAAAGTGCCTTTGAACGATTCTACAGTCATTATCCAGAAGGTGAAATCCAGTATACCTATCTGGATGATTACAGCAACACCATAAGGCAAGCCATTGTAGGTCAGGAGCAGCCGGACATATACGTGGTTCAGCCATGGATGTATGGGGATGAGCGCTATGATTGTTTATTCGATAGCGCAGAGGTTCTCTCTGCATCAGAGCTGGAAATCGACTTGGAGTGCATTCGCACAGACCTCAGATGGGAAATGAATAATGGTGAAATCAAAACACTCCCTATTTTTGCTACATCCTACGGAATGCTTGTAAACACAGATATATTTGAAAAAGAGGGACTTGAGGTACCAAAGACCTTTGATGAGTTGAAGGCAACCTGTGAAAAGCTGAAGGCCGCAGGCTACGAATCACCTGTTATGGGAGCCAATACTTCAACTACACCAGGAATAGGCTATGCCTTTGCTTACCCAATGTTCGCAAAGACTGTAAAGGATGACAGAAGCGTAGAGGATGATTTAAATAATCTTGTACCTTCTGCAGGTGAAACAATGCGAGCTGCCCTTACCAGATTAAATGAGCTTGTGAAGTCGGGTTGTATAGATGTGGATAAATGTACAGCAGAGATTGAAGATGATTATAATGCAGTAATTCTGAGATTTTTTGAGGGTGATGTACCTATGATGCTCTGCTCTGGAGATGTTGTCTCTGGAACAAAAAAGCGTGAGAGCAAATCAGAGGCTTTCGAGGCAAATCCTTTCAAGTATGACTTCTATGTAGCACCTTCTGGTGATGAAGGCGGATATTATATGGATTCCATGTCCCTTTTATTCTGTGTTAATAAGAACGGTGCAAACATTGATATGACTAACGAATTTATCAGATTCCTTACAAGTGAAAAGGAACTGGGATTGATGGCTCAAGAAAAGAGACTGATAACACCTACCAAAGATTACTCGCTGGATGAAGTCTATGCTTCACTTTCTGAATTTCCAGAAGAAAGGACTATCAGTTTTAGAGATACGGAAATCCTAGATACAGCGGTAAAACAGTTTAGGGCAGCAGCCTATGCTGTTGTTAACGGGGAAATGACCGTAGATGAGGCAGTAGCAGCCTACGGAACTATAGAGACAAAATAAATCAGCCTATAGGCTATCAAGTATCTGCTTTGACAGTGATTTTGCCTCATCATAATCAAGATTAGAAACCAGCTTATCTAAATCTTCAAGTTTGCTAGACAGCGCCTCATCGCAATCATAGGTGAAAAGTTGTTTTGTGGCTTCTTCAGCAGCACCAAGGTCAAACTCATCTAAAGCTGAAATAAGCTTTTCTAAAATATTAGAAATGGCAACCCTGTCAAAGTCGGTTTTTTTGCCTGCAACCCTTGAAGCAAATGGCTCAAGATATGGCTTTAAAGCCCTAAAAGATTTTAAAACATCTGGAGTAAGCTTTTCGATTTGCTCCAGATTGTTATCTTTGCCAAGTTTTTCAAGGGTAAAAAATTCCTCTCCAAGCTCCATGGCTCCAATCATGCGACAGGTGGTCTTGAGAGAGTGAACTTGGATGGTGTAATTATGTACATCCTTCCTAGCAAGGTAAGCTTCTACCATGTCACATTTTTCATCCATGAGCTTATAGACATCACCAAGAAGCTCTGTGAAAAGTGCTTCAGAGCCAGAGTTTTTAATAGCTGTTTCTGTTTCAACACCTGGAATATTAATGTTCATTGAAAGGTTCCTCCGTGGGCTGTTTCAATGTCGTGTTCATTTTGAGTATACCACTGTTAAGTTGAAGCATAAACGGTTTTACGATATGATTTATGGATAGGAATTGTTCTTCTGGAGGTGAAAATGATTCCACATATTATAGTTGTTGATGATGACCCTATAATTTTAAAAAACGCATGGAACACCCTCACCCGTGTTGGGCTTAAGGTAGTTGCGCTCAAATCCGGAAAGGCTCTTTTTGAATACATAAAGGATAATCCTGCTCCGGATCTCATCCTGATGGATATAAGTATGCCTGAAATGGATGGATATGAGGCTATCAAACAGCTCAAAAAATGTGAGACTGAGTGGCGAAACACCCCAGTAATCTTTTTGACAGCCAATGAGGATGAGGCTGCTGAGACTAAGGGACTATCTCTTGGCGCTATGGATTTTATCAGAAAGCCATTTGTTGAAAGTGTTCTTGTGCTCAGAGTTATACATGCAGTGGAGCTGGTAAGGCTTCAAAGAGATCTTGAGGGCATGGTGGAGGAGAAGACCAGAGAAAATGAGAACCTCTTCTTGCACGTTGTTGAGAGCCTGGCAGATGCAATTGACGCAAAAGACAACTACACAAATGGACATTCCGGAAGAGTGGCAGATTATTCAAAAGAGATAGCCAACAGATACGGTTATGATGAAAAACATCAGGAGAAAATCTTTATGATGGGACTTCTTCATGATGTTGGAAAGATTGGTGTTCCTGATGAAGTAATAAACAAGCCTGGAATGCTTACAGATGAAGAGTTTGCCAAAATAAAAAAGCATCCGGGTATTGGTGCCAAGATACTTAACAATATAAAAGAAATGCCAGAGCTTGCAGCAGGAGCTAAATGGCACCATGAAAGATATGATGGAAAGGGCTACCCAGAGGGACTTTCTGGAGAGGAAATTCCTGAAGAAGCCAGAATCATAGCAGTGGCAGATGCCTACGATGCCATGACCAGCAACCGAAGTTATAGAGGAGCACTTCCTCAGGAAATAGTCAGGGCTGAGATAGAAAAGGGCAAGGGAAGCCAGTGGGATCCCCAGTTTGCAGACATCATGCTCAAAATGATAGATGATGATATAGATTACATCATGAGGGATAATCCTGGTGATGAAATAGAAAGGACATAAAATGAATTACACAATCGAAAACGACAAAATCAAACTTACAGTCTCTGACCACGGAGCAGAAATCAAGTCACTTATTAGAAAGTCAGATAACACAGAGATTATGTGGCAGGCTGACAGTGCCTTTTGGGGACGTACATCACCAGTGCTTTTTCCACTTGTAGGAAATTATTATGATAAGAAGTCAGTTTATTCTGGAAAGACCTATGAAATGGGACAGCATGGCTTTGCAAGAGATATGGATTTTGAGTTGATAAAAGAATCAACTGACGAGCTGGAATTTCAGTTAAAGGACTCAGAAGCCAGCAAAATCAAGTATCCTTTTGCATTTATACTTACACTTAGCTACAGAATCATAGATTCAACCGTAAAGGTTGGCTGGAAGGTAGAAAACACAAATAAAGAGACAATGTATTTCTCTATCGGTGGTCACCCAGCCTTCAACTGTGACCTTGATACCTACACACTTAGATTTGAGAAAAACGGAAATACGAATTCTAAAATTACTGCAAACATCATCGCAGGAGATGGCAGTGGTTGCCTTGGAACTGAAATAAGTACATTCGCACTTGATAACGGCATCTTAAAAATGTCAGATGAGCTTTTCAGTAGAGATGCTCTTATTATCGAGGACCAGCAGTCGGATGCAGTGACACTTGTAAATCCAGAGGGCAAGGATGTTCTTACAGTAGCCTTCACAGCACCACTTTTTGGCGTATGGTCACCAGTTGGCAAGCATGCTCCATTTGTATGCATTGAGCCATGGTATGGTCGTTGCGACAGAGTAGGCTTTAATCAGAAGCTTGAGGAAAGAGAATACGGAAATACGTTATCAGCTGGAGAGACCTTCTCGGTAAATTACGATATTATCCTTAAATAAGTCACAATTTCATAAAAATATGGTGTTAGAATCAGAGAGAAATAATGGGAAACTAGCAGTACTATAACCATGTGGGGGCAAAATGATTGAAGTACCTGGTTGGGTGATACTAAACTTTTTCACATCGTTTCTTCTGATTCTTCTTTTGATTTTTCAGAACAAAACCTCTAGGTTGCAGAAGGGTAAAAGTTACTCTGCAATTCTTATTTGTACGCTCGTTTTACTATTATCAGAGTCTATTGGTCGTGTCGGTGAGAACAATCCGGATTCACTTTTGATCCTCGCCAGAGTGGGCTATTTCATAATTTTCATATTGGATCCAGTAGATATTTTGTTTGCTGTTAACTATATCGACTGCTGGATGGATAAGGAAAGCAACGAAGCACGAACCAGCTTTAAAACAGCTTTCCAAGCTTTTGCTTTTATTAATATCGTGTTGGTTACAATGTCTTCTGTTTTACAGTTGGGATGGTTTTTCTATTTCAAAGACGGATTATATTTCCGTGGACAGTTTTTCATGATAAGAGCAGTGTTGATAATGGTCTTTATCATATTGCTCTTGGTGTATACCGTTGTATTTAGAAGTGATTTTATGAGTGAATATAAGAATATGATCCTATTCCTTCCTATATTCTCACTTATAGGAGCGCTGTCGCAGGTTTTCTTTTCAAGTATAGATACAACTTACGCAGGTATTTCGCTGGGATGTCTTATTCTGTTTTTCTTCTTCCAAAGTAATGACGTTAACGTTGATTATCTTACAGGTGTTTTGAATCGACGTGGTCTGGATATACGAATGGAAGAGAAAATAAAATCTAGTCAACAGAATAAAAGAAATTTTGCAGCAATCATGATGGACATTGATAATTTCAAGACTATAAATGATACCTTTGGTCATGATGAAGGCGACAGGGCAATAAAATATATGGCAGATATTCTGTTGAATCTTTTTGGAAGAGAATCTACCATAGCAAGATTTGGTGGCGATGAGTTCTGTGTAATCACAGATAATGTCTCACAAGCAGAGCTGGAAGACTTGATACTTCAGGCAAGAGAAAAGCTAGCAAACATCAGGGATAAACGAAAATGGCATCCCGATGTGGATATAAGCTGTGGCTATGAGATATATAGCTATACCAGTGGATTATCGAGAGAAGAATTTACAGATAACATTGATAATCACATGTATGAGCAAAAACAATTGCATCACGGGATGTAAATTAACAGAAAACTTATTGTGAGTATTATTCCAATAGAGTATAATTATCGTATAAACGATAATGAGGTTAATGTGGTGGGGAGGTACCAAGGATGATAATTAGCGAAAGAATTTTCAAGATTATGGAAGAGAAGGGCATGACTCAGCTTGAGTTCTCTGCTGGCACAGGAATCGCCCAAAGTACGATTAGTGATTGGAAAAGAAAGAAGACTAATCCTTCAGCTGAAAAGATAATGGCAATCTGCGACGTTCTTGATGTTTCACCTTTTGAAATCCTGCAGGACACTATTCCTGGAAAGGGTGCCGGAGATGTCGACTTTGTCATCGCCAGCAAGGGTACAGGAGAGTATGAAGTTGTTAAAAAGCTGGAGAAGCTTAACAAGAAGACTAAAGCAGAAGTCGTTGATTATGTTAAGAAGGTAAAGAATAAAAAATAAAATTTAGCGGTATAAAACTAAAATTAATCGGTTTTCAACCTCCCAAGATTCTAGTATAGTATTCTAAGACTACTAGAAATTGGGAGGTTTTATTATGAAAAGCGAAGTAATCAAGCTTATTGAGGGAAGAGAGGACGTTACTCTCACTACTTATATTTTAGATGATTCTCCTGAGATGACTCAGGGAAAGGCAAGACCAGCTGTACTTATTTGTCCAGGTGGCGCATATCTTTGCTGCAGTGATCGTGAAGGTGAGCCTATTGCAATGGCATTCCTTCGTCAGGGCTACAACGCCTTTGTACTTAGATATTCAATTGCATATGATGGCTCAAAGCCTTACTGGGAGACTGATTTTGCGCATCAGGCTATCAACCCTGACAAGCTCCATCCACAGCCAATGCGTGAAATAGGTTTGGCATTTGCATATATCCATGAGCACAGCAAGGACTGGCAGGTGGATGCAAAGCGTATTGCAATCTGCGGATTTTCAGCAGGAGCACACAACTGTGCCATGTATTCTACACACTGGTCAAAGCCTGTAATCACAGATTTCGTTGGAGTTGATAAGGAAGTACTTAGACCAGCAGCCTGCATCTTAGGATACCCACTTACAGATTATATCTATATGTACGAGGCTACAAAGAAGGATGGAGCAGGAGCCTTTGAATTTTTCTCGGTATCCAACCGCCTTATGATGGGTGAGGATTGGGAAGATGAAGCGAAGCTTCTTGATATGAGCCCAGCACGTCTTGTTGATGAGGATGTTCCACCAACCTTTATTTGGTCAACCTCAAAGGATGAGCTTGTTCCAGTTGCTCATTCAACATTGTATGCTACATCTCTTGCAGAAAAGGGCATTCCTTTTGAGATTCATATCTTCCAGGATGGAGGTCACGGAATGGCTCTTTGCGATCAGAGCACTTCTTGTCAGGATGCTTATGATATTCAGACTAATAGAGAGGCAAAGGTTTGGATCGACCTTGCAGCAGCATGGCTTGAAAAGTATTTTGCCATCTATAAATAAAATAAGTGACAATTTAAATGAACTTAAACTAAACAGTTTTAACAAAAAGGATTTGGCTTGTATACAAGTCGAATCCTTTTTGTTAGAATAATAACAAACTTTCATTCTAACCTTACAATGAGGAGAACTATGAAAAAAATTGAGAGGATAAACTCAGAGACTGCAAGGGAATATGCCCTTAGAGCAATTACTGAGAACATAAAGTCTGCTGATCTGGAGCCAGGTCAGGCAATTAGTGAAAATGAAATATCTGCATTCTTAGGTGTTAGTCGCACTCCTGTCAGAGAATCCATCCAAGAACTACATAAGGCAGCTCTTATCGAAATATACCCTCAAAAGGGAAGTTATGTTTCTCTCATTAATTCACAGTATGTGGAGGAGGCTGTATTTCTTCGAAAGGTTTTGGATATAGCTGTTATTGAGGAAGCCTGTGATATGGCTACTGAAGAGGATATTAAGCTCCTTGAGGAAAATGTAGCACTGCAGGAGTTTTATCTTGAAAAGGATAATACAGAAAAAATCTTTGAGCTTGATAATGAATTTCATCGTATGATTTATGTGGCAGCAAAGAAAGAAACCATTCATCATATGAGTCAGATGATTATGATTCATTTTGACAGAGTAAGAACTCTTTCAATGCTTACTGTAAAGGATAAAAAAATCGTGAATGATCATAGAGTGATGCTTGATGCCATCACTACAAAGGACAAGGAGAAGGCTAAAGAAATCGTAGAGAAACATTTGAACAGATATAGGCTGGATCAAGAAGAACTTATAAAGGCCTTTCCGCAATATTTCGAAACAACACAACAATAATTCACAACAATTTTATAAATTAGTGTAAAACAACCAAAATGCATATGCCATTTTGGTTGTTTTTTTAATATAGACTTATCGAAACTAAAACACTAATATACTTGTATACAAGTTATTAAAAAAGAAGTGGAGGATAGAAATGAAAGTTATGACAGCGGGAAACTCAGCAGTAGCAGTGGCTGAGAAAACAAACTGGAAAGCCTATCTAAAGAGATATTGGCAGCTATATGTTTTATTACTTTTGCCAATGCTTTATTTACTGGTTTTCAAGTATGTTCCAATGAAGTACGTATTAATTGCTTTTAAGAAGTACAGTATCGTACAAAAAGTTGGGGAAATGCCTTGGGCAGATAATCACGGATTTCAGTATTTTATTCAGGCTTTTCACAACAGAGATTTCTTAAATGCTTTGAGAAATACAGTTGGATTGAACTTATTAGATTTGGTTATTGGTTTCCCAATTCCAATCATCTTCGCATTAATTCTTAACGAGCTTAATGTTAAGTGGTTTAAGAAGACAGTACAGACAATTGCTTACATGCCACACTTCCTTTCATGGGTTATCATTTACGGTTTGGCAATTCAGCTTTTTGCACCAAGTAATGGTCTCGTAAATATGTTCATTACAAACCTTGGTGGTGAGGCAGTTCCATTCTTGAATGATCCACACAAGTGGGTAGGAACATACATCTTCCTTGGAATTTGGCAGAGCTTTGGTTGGAACTCAATTATATATCTTGCAGCTATTGCAGGAATTTCACCTGAGCTTTACGAAGCAGCCTCAGTTGATGGAGCCGGACGCTTCCGTAAGATGTGGCACATCACACTTCCAGGAATCAAGAGCACTATCGTAGTACTTTTGATTATGGCACTTGGTAACATCTTAGGTTCAGCCTTCGATAGACCGTTCGCTTTACAGAACAACCTGGTTATGCAGAACGCTGAGGTTATTTCGACATTCGTATATAAAAACGGTATTAAGGGACTTCAGTTCTCACTTACAACTGCAGTTGGTTTGTTCCAGTCGGTTGTAGGAGTTATATTCCTACTATTTGCAAACTGGCTTTCACGTAAGCTTGGCGAGCGCGGTATTTGGTAGGAGGTGTGAAGTATGGCAAAAGAATTAGTAATGACAGGAAAAATTAATACAAAAGGCTTTGCACGTTCTAAAAGAAGAGACAAAGATGATGAGACAGAAACAAGCCGTATGGTTAAATCGGACAGCACAAAAGCAGGTGACATTGTATTCATAACAATCTGCGTAATCATCAGTTTGATTTGTATCATCCCTATGATTAACCTTTTAGCTCGTTCGCTTTCAGCATCTGACTTTTTGGTTAGAAGAGAGGTTTACCTTATTCCAAAGGGCCTCAACATATCAGCTTATTCGACAGTACTTGGAGATCCAAAGTACATTAAGTCATTTGTTTGGACCGTAATTTTAACAGTGATTTGTACATTCCTTTCACTGACAATGACAGTACTTTGTGCTTATCCACTTATCTTTAATAAGCTTAAAGGTCGTTCAATTTTTAATATCGTAATTACGATAACAATGTTCTTCAACGCAGGTACAATTCCAAACTACTTACTCATGAAGGAGTTAAACCTTCTTGATAATCCTTTGGTACTTATTGTTCCTGGATGCTTAAGTGTTTACAACATGATTATCATGCGAAGCTTCTTCTATGGAATTCCAGATTCCCTTAGAGAGTCAGCTGAAATCGATGGTGCAAGCTTCTTTAGAATACTTTGGAGCATCTACCTTCCACTTTCAAAGCCAGTTATTGCAACGCTTGCACTATTTTATGCGGTAGGTAGATGGAATGGTTATTCAGATGCTTTGATGTATATGAAGAACAAGGATTTCTATCCTCTTCAGTTATTGCTTTACAACATTTTGAACAACATGAATTCAGTGGAGGTAGCTACACAGGAAGGCTTCTCAACACCTGGTCTTTCTGAATCACTTAAGGCTGCAATCGTTATGTTCTCAACGATTCCAATCCTTTGTATCTACCCATTCTTACAGAAGTATTTCATCCACGGTGTAACACTTGGAGCTGTGAAAGAATAATACAGGAATAAATGGCTGCGGCCGTTAATTCATAAACTAAAATCACTACAAAACATTATTGGGAGGATTACGATGAAAAAAAGAATCGTATCATTAGTGCTTGCATGCACTATGGGTCTTAGCATGGTAGCTTGTGGTTCAAGCAGCTCAGATGCAACAAAAGAGGGCTCTACTTCCATCGAAGAAGGTTCTGAGGTTTCAGAGCTTGTTGATGGAAAATTTGCTGAGACAAAACACATCACAGTTGAGGTTTACGACAGAGGAAACGATGGCGGTACAGACCCAACAGACAACATGTACACAGAGTACATCAAGAAGGGGATGCTTGAGGATCACAACGTTGAGGTTGAGTTCGTAGCAGTTCCACGTTGGACAGAGACAGAAGAAATTAACAACCTTCTTGCTTCAGGCGGAGCTCCAGATATCTGCCTTACATACTCTTATCCAACAATTCAGACATACGCTAACATGGGCGGTGTTACAGACTTAAAGCCACTTATGGATCAATATGGTAGCGAGCTTACAAACCTTCAGGATTGGCTTGGCGACACAAACATCTACTGGGATTTAGATGATGAGAAGGGTACACTTTGGGCAATCGAAGGAAAGCGTGCTAACAACAGACGTATCAATACATTTATCAGAAAAGACTGGTTAGACAAGCTTGGTCTTGAGGAGCCAACAACAAAGGCTGAGTTCTATGATGTAATTTGTGCATTCCGCGACAACGCTAAGGAGCTCCTTGGCAAGGATGCAGATAAGATGGTTCCATTCTCAGTATCATTTGATGTAGGCTGGAGAGCAGCACTTCTTATCGAGTCAGAGATGGATCCAAAGATTACAGATAAGGAATTCTACATCAACGGATTTGATGATAGAAAGCTTACACAGAACGGTACAAAGACTGCTATGAAGACACTTAACAAGTGGTACAACGAAGGTCTTCTTTGGAAGGATTTCGCTCTTTATACAGCAGGTGATTCTACAGAGGATGATATGATGAAGGCTGGTTATGTTGGTGCATTCCAGCACAACTGGGATTATCCTTTCCGTGGCGGTGATGATTCAATCCAGGCTAACCTTAAGAGAATCGTTGGCGATGATGCTAAGTATGTAGCAGTTGATTGCTTCGAGAACTCAGAGGGCAAGCACCTTAAGTATGTTGACTCAACAGCTGGTGATAGAAAGATCTTCTTCCCAACTACAAATGATGAGCCACTTGCATCACTTCTTTACCTTGATTGGATTTCTGCTCCAGAGCACATCAAGTACTTACAGATTGGTGATGAGGGTGTTACACACAACGTTCTTGAGGATGGCGCTATCGAGCTTATCCCAGCTACAGGCGATCCAATCATGAACTCTGGTAACAACATTGACTACACAATTACATGTAATGGTCTCCACCTTGGTGATGAGGACCTCACACTTCTTTCTATGGCACACAGCTATCCAGCATGTGACCCAGAGGATGTACAGAAGGCACTCGACGTTGCAGCTACAGACAACAAGATTGCAAAGAACGTAAAGGTTCCAGAAATCGTAGCTGAGAACGGTATGGGCGAGGCTCTTGGTTCAAAGAGAGATGTTGTTTATGATACAGCTCTTGCAACTAAGGAAGCTGATTTTGATAAGGTTTGGGATGATGCAATCGCTGATTACCTTGCATCAGGCTGCCAGGCTATCATGGATGAGAGAACAGAGAAGTTTGAAGCTAAGTATGGCTCTTCAACATCTGTTGATTAATTAAATAATTAAAACTTTTCCCCACTAACATCTGAACTTTGTCAGTAGATGTTGGTGGGGATTTTTTAATACAATATTATCATCCAAGATAGTACTCGGAGGTAGTAATGTTATGCAAATATTTAGTCCAGACAGCGAAGTAATGGAGTTTCTTAGCAAGGTTACAGATTATATCATTTTAAATCTACTTACACTTCTTTGCTCAATTCCAATTATCACTATAGGTGCAGCTCACACTGCAAAATTTTATACATCTATGAAGATTGTCAGAGGTGAGGAGCCTAGCGTAACAAAAAGCTATTTTAAATCTTTTAAAGAAAACTTTTCTCAGGTTACAGTAGCGTGGCTCATTATCCTTTTGATAGGGCTGATACTTGCCTTTGACTGGTATAATGTGCTCTATGGAAGAGCGGCCAGCATGCCTATTATTTTAAAGGCAGTACTTGGTGTGCTTTCTTTTGTTGTATGGTCAGTTGCATACTGCATGTTTCCTTTTGAAGCAAGATATAAGGTGACCTTAAAGGAGCTTTTTAAGGCATCCATGGTAATGGCGCTTCTTAATTTCCCAAGAATGATTTTGATTTTTATAGTGACATTTTTACCTTACATAATCTGTGCGTGGTACATAGAGTGGGGGCTTGCAATTTGGCTGCTCTGCACCACAGTCACACTTTATTACATAAGTAAGGAATTCAATAAACAGTTAGAAATGCTAAACAAGGAGGAAGAAACAGTTGAATCAGGAAACAATGAAGCGTGCTAAGGAATTAGTATCGCAGATGACAATAGAGGAAAAGTGCTCTCAGATGCTTCATCATGCTGAGGCCATCGACAGACTTGGTATTCCAAAGTACTGCTGGTGGAACGAGGCACTTCACGGAGTGGCAAGAGCAGGAGATGCCACAGTTTTCCCACAGGCAATTGGCCTTGGTGCTACCTTTGATGAGGAGCTTGTTCAGAAGGTGGCAGATGCCACATCTACAGAGGGACGAGCAAAGTTCAATGAGTTTTCAAAGCACGGCGACAGAGATATCTACAAGGGCCTTACTTACTGGGCTCCAAACGTAAATATCTTCCGTGACCCAAGATGGGGACGTGGCCATGAGACCTACGGCGAGGACCCATATCTTACTGGTCAGCTTGGTATGGCTTATGTAAGAGGTCTTCAGGGTGATGATTTGGACAATCCAAAATCAGCAGCCTGCGCTAAGCATTTCGCTGTTCACTCAGGTCCTGAGGCAGACAGACATCACTTCGATGCAAAGGTAAGTGATCAGGATTTATACGATACATATCTTTATGCCTTCAAGCGTCTTGTTAAGGATGCAAAGGTAGAGGCTGTTATGGGCGCTTACAACAGAGTAAATGGTGAGCCAGCCTGCGGTAGCAAGAGATTACTTAAAGATATATTAAGAGGTGATTGGGGCTTCGAAGGTCACGTGGTTTCAGATTGCTGGGCAATCAGAGATTTCCACGAGAATCACAAGGTAACTACCTGTGAAGTGGAATCAGCAGCACTTGCTGTTAATAACGGCTGTGATTTGAACTGCGGTTGTGTATATGAGAAGCTTCTCTACGCTTACAAAGCAAACCTTGTTTCTGAGGAGACAATCACAGAGTCAGTTGAGCGTCTTATTGAGCTTCGCCTTCGTCTTGGAACTCTTCCAGAGAGAGGCAGCAAGTATGATGACATCCCTTATGAAATGGTAGAGTGCAAGGAGCACAAGGAGCTTGCAAATGAGGCTGCTAAGCGTGCTATGGTACTTCTTAAGAATGACGGACTTCTTCCACTTAAGAAGGATGCTATCAAGACAATCGGTGTCATCGGACCAAACTCAAATTCAAGAATTGCACTTGTAGGAAACTATGAGGGTATTTCATCTGAATATATTACTGTACTTGAAGGTATCCAGCGTTACGTTGGAGATGATGTGAGAGTATTCCACTCAGATGGAACTCCACTTTGGAAGGATAGAATGCATGTGCTTTCTGAGGCAAGAGATACCTTTGCTGAGGCGATGGCAGTAGCTGAGCACTCAGATGTTGTAGTACTTGCAATGGGTCTTGATTCTACAATCGAAGGAGAGGAAGGCGATGCTGGAAACGAGTTCGGTAGTGGAGATAAGAAGGGACTTAAGCTTCCAGGCTTGCAGCAGGAGCTTGTTGAGAAGATTACAGCTATCGGAAAGCCTGTAGTACTTCTTGTTTTAGCTGGTTCCGCCATGGATTTAAGCTGGGCTAACGATAACGTAAATGCGATAATCCAGTGCTGGTATCCAGGAGCAAGAGGTGGACGTGCAATCGCAGAGGTTCTCTTTGGAGAGGACAGCCCATCAGGAAAGCTTCCACTTACTTTCTATAAGTCAGATGCTGATTTACCACCATTCGAGGATTACTCAATGGAGGGACGCACCTACAGATATTTCAAGGGCACACCACTTTATCCATTTGGATATGGTCTCAGCTACTCAGATATTCAGTACACTAACGCTGCTATCGATAAGACTGAGGGTGCTATTGGAGAAAAATTTACAGTTAAGGTAACAGTTAAGAATGCAGGGGAATACAAAGCACACGAGACTGTTCAGGTATATGTGAAGGATGTAGAGGCATCTACAAGAGTTGCCAATTGCATGCTTCGTAAGATTGCAAAGGTTGAGCTTCTTCCTGGGGAATCAAAGGAAGTAAGCCTTGAGCTTTCAGCCCGTGATTTTGCACTTATTGATGAAAAGGGCAGATGTGTTGTTGAGCCAGGTGCATTTAAGGTATCTATCGGCGGTCAGCAGCCAGATGCAAGAAGTGCAGAGCTTACAGGAAAGCCTGTAGATGTTTTTGATGTGGTGTTAAAGGGAGAAGTAACTGAAGTAGAGTATTAGGAGGATAATGTAATGGAAATGCAAATTGCAAAGGCACCAACAGACCCAGAAAAGAATCGACCATTTTTTTACATTATAAAGGACAAAGAGCTTTTTACACAGTCTGACGAGGAAGGTAAGGGTGTTTCCTTCCTCTACCAGAGTGATGGACGTCTTATCAGCAGCGCTACCTTCACAGGAAACGTTACTGACGAGCACATTTTAAAGCTTATGGAGACAGTAGACGGCTTCAAGAAGCTTGTTCATTCTGTAGGTGTTTCTGTAGAGATGGAAGATAAGGATAAACAGGCAGAGTTCGTTTTCCAGATGTATGGCAAGAAGGATTTATATGGTGGCGGTGCCAATCTTATTGCTAACGTAAATACGAATTCAAAGGAGGAGAGAATTTACCTTTCTGATATAGACTGGACAGAGGATGATGATGTACCAGGACAGATTCGTGTTCACACAGATGCACCAGAGGAGAAGGCTTTCCTTTCTGTAAGATTCTTCTTAAATGATGGTTTTGAGGCACCACCTCAGCTTGAGGAAAAGCCCGTTGATACAGCTTCACCAGAGTACAGGGAAATGATTGACCGTTCCCTTGTCAACCTTGGAAATACAAAGCGTCTTGTTGATGTTGTAAATAAGGCAAAGGCTGGCGAGGATGTCAACATCTGCTACATCGGTGGTTCTATCACACAGGGTGCAGGTGCTACACCTATCAACACAGAGTGCTATGCATATAAGTCTTTCCTTGGCTTCAAAAAGCTTATGGGTGGAGGAGACAACATTCACTTCGTAAAGGCTGGTGTAGGCGGAACACCTTCAGAGCTTGGTATGATTCGTTTTGACAGAGATGTGCTTCGCGATGGCACAGTTGAGCCAGATTTATTAGTTGTTGAATTTGCAGTAAATGATGAAGGTGACGAGACAAAGGGCAACTGTTTCGAGAGCTTGGTTAGACGTGCTCTTAAGCTTCCAAGCCAGCCTGCAGTAATGCTTATGTTCTCAGTATTCTCAGATGATTACAACCTTCAGGACAGACTTTCTCCTGTAGGTTTCAGATATGATTTGCCAATGGCGAGCGTTAAGGATGCAGTTGTTCCACAGTTCTATGACAGAGACAAGCGAATCCTCACAAAGCATCAGTATTTCTATGATATGTTCCATCCTACAAATCTTGGACATACTATCATGGCAGACTGCCTTATCAACATTATGGAAAAGGCAATCTCAGGCGAGACACCAGATAGCTATGATCCACGCATGGATGAAGCACCAGCAATTGGAAATACATTTGATGACGTTATTCTTGTGGATAAAAAAGACAACACAGGCCTAGTTAGTGTACAACCTGGCGGATTCGTATATACGGATGAAGTCCTTCAGTCAGTGGAGATGGATTTAGATTTAAATCTCACAGGAGAGTTCCCATACAACTGGATGTATGATGGCGCAAATGGCAGTAGCGATCCTTTCGAGATGGATGTAGAGTGCAAGGCTCTTGTAATCGTAATGAAGGATTCAGGAGAGGTTGATGCAGCCACAGCAAAGGTTTATGTAGATGATAAATTCGTACGTGACCTTGATCCATACGTAAACCGTTGGTGCCACTGCAATCCGCTCATCATCATCGACGAAAACGAAACTGCTAAACATCACGTTAAAGTAGTAGTTGACAAAGATGAAGTAAGAAATAAGTTCACTATTTTAGGATTCGGATTAGTAAAGTAAAAATAGACTGTAACAGGCGGGAGGTAAACTATGACTATTGCACACAACCCAATACTTAAAGGCTTTTATCCAGACCCTTCAGCATGCCGCGTAGGGGATGATTACTATATTGTTTGTTCAAGCTTTGTTTATGCACCAGGCGTTCCAATTTTCCACAGCAAGGATTTGGCACACTGGGAGCAGATAGGACATGTCCTAGATAGAGAAAGCCAGCTTCCAGTAAGCGGCGAAATCTCAAGGGGAATCTTTGCTCCTACAATCAGAGAGCACAAGGGTACCTTCTACATGATTACTACAAATGTAAGCCACGGTGGCAACTTTGTAGTAACAGCAAAGGACCCAGCAGGTCCATGGTCTGAGCCATATTATCTTGGCGAGGATGCACCTGGTATCGACCCATCACTTTTCTTTGATGACGATGACAGATGCTATTATGTAGGAACAAGACCAAATCCAGAGGGAGTTCGCTATAACGGCGACTGGGAAATCTGGGTACAGGAATTAGACCTTAACACAATGAAGCTTGTAGGCAAATCAATGGCCATCTGGAAGGGTGCCGTTAAGGATGTAATTTGGCCAGAGGGTCCACACCTTTACAAGAAGGATGGCTATTATTATCTTCTTCACGCAGAAGGCGGTACAGGCCCAGAGCACGCTATTTCAGTAGCTCGTTCAAAGGAATTATTTGCATGGTTTGAGGGCTGCCCAAGAAATCCTATTTTTTCTCATAGAAATTTAGGTAAGGATTATCCTATAATATATGCTGGTCACGGTGATTTAATCGATGATAAAAATGGCAACTGGTACATAGTAATGCTTGCTTCTCGTCCATGCGAAAAGCACTGTAGCATTGGTCGTGAGACCTTCCTTGCAAAGGTTGTTTGGGAAGAGGGATGGCCAGTAATTAATCCAGGTATCGGAAAGCTTGAAGATGATGTGGAGCTTCCTTTCGAGGAGCATCCATTTGCAGCAGAAAATGAGTGGAGTGATGAGCTTCATTTCTGGACAAAGGAATTAGACCAGCGTCTCGTTGGTATCGAAAAGAGAAACGAGGACATATACTCACTTACAGAGCGTCCTGGTTTCCTTCGTCTTTTCACTCGTCCAGAGCGTGCAGAGGAAATGTGCTATCCATCATATTTAGGATTGCGTCAGAAGGATTATTCATTTAAGGTAAATACTGGAGTTGATTTTACTCCTGCAAATGAAAATGAATGTGGTGGTCTGGTGCTTTTCCAGAATCATGCTAATCATCTTACACTTGAGATAGTATTAAAGGGTGGTAAGAAGGTTCTTCAGGTTCGCAAGACTATCAAGGGAGAAGAGACTGTTACAGCATCAGCTGAGGTTAGTGCAGAAGTTGTTACAATCGAGCTTCAGGCTAAGGCTCAGAAGGCAGATGCTTATCTTGTGGAGAATGGTAAGCACACTCTTCTTGAAGCGGGTATCGATTTATTGCCATACACCACAGAAGAAGCAGGCGGATTTGTTGGATGTACAGTGGGAATGTACACTTCTTCAAATGGTAAGCCAAGCGACAACCACTGCGATTTCGCATGGCTTACTTTAGAGAGAAATTAATTTATTGGGTGATGTTAATGACAAAATTTGATTCTTATTTCGGGAGATTTATTTCTAAAACAACTTCAAAGAGAAGACTGATGGCATTCTATATTGTGTTTGTCATCATCCCTATCCTTGCGGTTGATGGTCTTGTTGTTTCAGGAGCATATCGTGCAGAGCTGGCAGCAAGAGAGCATACCATGGAGAATCAGGCTAATGCCATTACCTACACCTTTGAAAATCAAATTGATCAGGCTGCTAAGTTGGGCAATGCTCTTTATAGCAGCCTGTATGTTGATAGATTTTTAAACACAAAGTTTAAAACAAATCTTGAATACTATAATGCATATCACGATTTCTTTGATGACACTCTTCTTAAGCTTGTAGAGGGCCAGTCTGGTCTTAATTTTTGCATTTACATAGATAATGACACAGTGACAAATGGTGCGGAGTTTCAGCGCTTGGATCAAGCTGTTGGAACAGACTGGTATACCTATGTGGAGGAATCAGAATTAAATAAGGGCCTCTATTTTGGCAGGAGAAAAACTGCCGACAGACAGATTCAAAAGACTATCTATTATTTCCAAAAATTAAATTATTATAATAGTGTTTCTCAGAATATATTGCTTGTTATTATAGACTACGGAAAGATTTCCGATAATATTGCCAATCTGAATTTTGAAAATCGTGCTTATGTTTGCGATAGCACAAGAGTAATCTTGTCTAATAGCAAATATAGCAATATAAATAAAGATTATGGTCTGAAACGTGATTTGAAAAACATTGCTTATACACAGGAGTTTCAGAGCTACAATCAGATTCTTACAGTGGATGTTTTAGCGGGAAACGATTCTTTCCTGAAGGCTTTTAAGAGCCGCTGGTATCAGCTCCTTCTTCTGATTATTGTAAATATGGTTTTACCTATTTATGTCAGCAGTATTTTGAATACTGTTTATCAGAATAAGTTGAAGGAACAGGAATCCTTTGTGGCAAGAAAGAATGCAGAGCTTCTTGCTCTTCACAGTCAGATTAATCCGCATTTCCTGTTCAATGCACTTGAAAGTATCCGTATGCATTCCCTTTTGAAACAGGAAACTGAGACGTCAAAAATGGTGGAGCATCTTGCTAAGCTACAGCGTCAGTATACTGAGTGGAATGAGGATAATGTTACCATTGAAAAAGAAATTGAATTCGTAAATGCGTATCTGGAATTACAGAAATATCGCTTCGGTGACAGACTGTCTTTTGACATCGATGTGGAAACTGAGTGCTTGAAATATTTCATTCCAAAGCTTACTATAGTAACGTTCGTAGAAAACGCATGCATCCATGGAATCGAAAGTAAAATCACGCCAGGATGGATATTTGTAAGGATTTCCACCGACGGTGAATTTATGATTTTAGAAATTGAGGATACTGGAAACGGAATGGAAGAAGAGGAAGAAAAAAATCTTCTTCGCAGAATGCGTTTTGCAAATATAGAAATGCTCAAGGAAAAAGGTAGAGTGGGTATAGTTAATGCCTGCCTTAGACTGAAAATGATGTCTGAGGATGAGGCAATCTTTGACCTTGATTCGGAGCCAGGTACAGGTACACTTGTACAGATTATGGTTCCAGTGAAATATCTAAAGGGGTTATTGTAGTAATGTTAGAGGTTTTATTAGTAGATGACGAGCCATTTATTTTACAGGGCTTGCAGCTTTTAGTGGATTGGGAAAAGGAAGGCTATCATATCACCACCGCATCAAATGGTAAGGAGGCATATGATTACGTTTCGAACAATCCAGTTGATCTGATTATTTCAGATATTAAAATGCCAGTTATGACAGGAGTAGAGCTTTTAAAGGCTATCAGAACTGAGCTTGCTAAGGATATTTATTTTGTTATCCTTAGCGGTTATGCAGAATTCAGCTATGCTCAGGAGGCGCTCCGTTTTGACTGCACCGATTATATATTAAAGCCTGTTGAAAGTGATCAGTTACTTTCTATTCTTAGAAAGGTATCTGTTTTAAATCAGGCGAAGACATCCCGTACCAAAGACGGTATAAGAAAAGAGAAGGCATACATGGAACGTACTCTTATGCATCTTCTCAGTGGTAAATATGAAGTTAATGATTTAGAGTACGTATCTCAGAAGACAAATATAGATGAGGAAAAGTGCTATGTGGAGATTCAGCTGGATGAGCAGAATCCTGCAGAAGAATTTTCCGATGATGATAAAAAGGCAATGCTTGCTAAGCTGTATACGGCAGCCTGCGATTATTTGAAAGATGATTCCATATTCTGTATTCGAGATATTTCTGACAGTGAGCAGGTATATGATATAGGCTTTGTTTACAGTGAGAGCATGGCACAGCGCTTGCAGCTTACAGCAAAGGAATATCTTATCAGTTTTCTGGAATATCTGGAGGCAAATACAAATCTTGCCATCACAGTTCTTGTGGGAAAGCCGGTTACAGGTATTAGAAATATTTCAAAGTCCTATGGAACTGCCAACATGCTTCATTCTCTTCAGGGCTTCCGTGAAAAGAAGAATATTTACTTCTACGAGGAAGAGTACAAGGTTGGAGAGACCGGTCTGATTATTTGCAAAAAGCAGCTGGATGCGTTGATAACTGCCATCGAAAGAGGCGAGCATGTGGAAATTCGTAAATGCGTAGAGGATTTCTACGGGGAAATGCAAAAGACAGGTGTGACAGGTTCTACGATGAATCTAAACATCAATTATCTCTTATTCCAGCTTATACATCTTGCCAGTGAGCTGGACAGCGAGGTTAATCAGGAAGAGATTCTGCGTATCATTTCAGAGACCACCTCAGAGGAAGGTATTAGACGTGGTGGAAGAACTCACCTTTGCCGTATGTCTTACGCTTATGGCGAGTATCTTGCTCAGCTTCGTAAAAACGTATCAAGAGGTGTTCTTGGTGATGTGGAAGAGGAGATTAAGAAGAACTACGCTTCAAATCTTACACTGAAGGATTTAAGCGAAAAGTACTATGTTAACTCAGCTTATTTGGGTCAGCTTTTCAGAAAGAAGTACGGTTGCTCCTTTAAGGATTACCTAAATAAAAAGAGAATTGAGGAGGCAGCAAAGCTTCTTCGCAAAACAGATATGAAAATATACGAAGTGGCAGAATCTGTAGGCTATAAGGACGCAGATTACTTTGTAAATAAGTTTATAGAAGCAATGGGTTGCACACCTACAAAATATAAAAAGAACTTTTAGACAACTATAAAAAAGGGGGTAGAAATTTTAAAATTTCTCCCCCTTTTATCTATACTTTATCAGATGTTTTGTTCACAATTCTGACATAGAATAATATCATAGCAAAGGGACAATGGTCCCGGGAAAACATAGGAGGGTTATTTATGAAAAAGAAAATTGTAAGCGCTGTGCTTTGCGCTGCAATGCTCTCAAGCATGTTCGCTGGATGCGGTAAGCAGGCAGCAAGCGGCGGAGCAGTGAACGAGGATGGTATCAAAGAATTTACAGCATTCTTTGCAGTACCTGGTTCGGAAATCAATGATGACAACGAGATCCAGCAGATCATTGCTGAGAAGACTGGTTGCAAAGTAAAGGAAACATGGCTTACAGGTCAGACAGCTGAAGAGGCAATTGGTACTCTTATCGCTGGTGGGGAATATCCTGACTTCGTAGAAGCTGGTAATGGTTCAGTTCAGATGTATGAGGCAGGCGCTCTTGTAGCACTTGATGATTATATTGAT
The DNA here is from genome assembly GCF_900115215.1 of Pseudobutyrivibrio sp. UC1225. NCBI lineage: Bacteria > Bacillati > Bacillota > Clostridia > Lachnospirales > Lachnospiraceae > Pseudobutyrivibrio > Pseudobutyrivibrio sp. UC1225. The sequence goes on from NZ_FOVQ01000002.1 coordinate 211,314, forward strand.
AAGTATCCAAACATCAAAGAGTACTTTACAGAGCAGGAATGGGATCAGCTTCGTCAGAGCGACGGACACATCTACTGGATTCCACAGTTCTCTAACATCTACGGTGAAGAGCGTTCTTGTACACACAACGACGAGGCATTTTGGATTCAGGCAAGAGTACTTGAGTGGGCTGGTTATCCAAAGATTGAGACAATGGATGAGTACTTCGATCTTATCGAGGCATACAACGAGGCTAACCCAACAATGGCTGATGGTACTACAGCAAATATCCCTTACACAATTCTTTGCGATGACTGGAGATACTTCTGCTTAGAGAATGCACCAGAGTTCCTTGATGGATATCCAAACGATGGTTCAGTTATCGTTGATCCAGAGAAGCTTCAGATTATCGATTACAATACAACAGATACAGCTGTTAAGTACTTCAAGAAACTTAACGAAGAGTATCACAAGGGTATCGTAGATCCTGAGTCATTTACACAGACATATGATGAGTACATCGCTAAGATTTCTTCTGGTCGTGTACTTGGTATGATTGATCAGTGGTGGGATTTCGCATACACAGGCGAGGATGCAATCAAGTCAGCAGGTCTTGATGAGCAGGGTTGCCAGTACGTTCCACTTCCAATCACAATTGAGAAGGGAATGAAGAACCAGTGGCACAACTCAGGCGGAGTTCTTAACGTAGCTTCAGGTCTTGCTATCACAACATCATGTAAGGATGTTGAGGGCGCACTTCAGTTCGTAAATGATCTTCTTGATCAGGACATCCACGATTTAAGATTCTGGGGTGTTGAAGGAACAGATTACCTCGTAGGTGATGATGGATTATACTACAGAACACCAGAGATGAGAAAGCAGGCTTCTGATACAGCTTACAAGGCTTCTCATACATGTTCTTACTCATACTTCCCACAGTATTCTGGAACAAGCCGTGATGGCAAGAATGCTATGAAGTCTGATGGACAGGAGCAGGAATTCTTCGATGGTCTTTCAGAGCCAATCAAGAAGTGCTTCGAGGCTTATGGTGCTAAGACATATGTAGAGATGCTTGGTACAACAGAGAAGCCAGGTCCATGGTATCCAATGTACACATTCTCTAGCTCAATGACAACTTCTACACCAGGTGGTACAGCTTGGGCAAAGATGGGTGAGATTAAGCACCAGTATCTTCCAAAGGTTGTTATGGCTGACAATTTCGAAGAGGGATGGGCTGAGTACATGAAGGTTTACGAAGAGTGCAAGCCTGAGGACTTCATTTCAGAGATGCAGACAGAGCTCGAGAGAAGAGTTGCAGAGGCTGCTAAGTACGAATAAAAAATAATTAAGGTAAAAAGATAAACCCTTGGCGGGCATTATCGCAATGCCCGCCATCTTTATACCTTTTTATAGTATTTTTGGGAGGTAATTATGACTAAAAAAGCTTTTAACATGGCAGATTTTAAGCGCCAGAGAATTCTTATCATCTGGGCAGCAGCGATCGTTATCTACGGTATAGTATTCCACTATGCACCACTTGTTGGATGGCTTATGGCATTCCAGAATTATAAGCCAGTAACAGGTCTTTTACATTCAGAGTTCGTTGGACTTGCAAAGTTCCAGTATTTATTTTCAGATGTAACATTCCTTAGAGTTATTCGTAACACACTTGCAATGGGCGTTATCAACTTGGCAGTTACATTCTTTATGGCAATTTTATTCGCCATCCTTTTAAATGAAATGGCATTCAAGGGTGGAAAGAAGGTAGTTCAGACAATTTCTTACCTTCCTCACTTCCTTTCATGGATTATCGTTACTGGTATCCTTCATGATGCACTTTCAGGAACAGGTATTATTAACACACTTTTACTTCACTTTGGAGTTATTGATCAGACAATCAACTTCTTTGCACATGAAAAATACTTCTGGCCAATCGTAGCCTTCGCTAATGTTTGGAAGGAGACAGGCTGGAATGCAATTATATATTTAGCAGCAATCACATCAATTGACCCATCACTTTATGAAGCAGCAGCTATTGATGGCGCAGGCAGATGGGCAAAGATTAAGCACGTAACACTTCCAGGTATCAAGCCTACAATCATGATTCTTTTACTTATGAACGTTGGTAACGTACTTAATGCAGGTTTCGAAATTCAGTACTTACTTGGAAATGGTCTTGTACAGAACGTATCACAGACAATTGATATCTATGTATTGAAATGGGGTATCAGCCAGGGTGACTACTCAATCGGTACAGCAGCTGGTATCTTCAAGAGTGTAGTATCAATCATTCTTATTGTATTCTTCAACCATATTGCTAAGAAGCATGGTGAAGAAAGATTATTCTAGGAGGTGGACATCATGGATCAGACATTAGATTTAACAACCACATCTTCTAAGAAGAAGGAGGCAACTATGGAAAAAGCCAGAAGACATAAGAAAATTTCAGGTGCTGATTTAGCATTTAGAATTTGCAATGGCATTTTCATGATTTGTTTTGTAATTATTACACTTTATCCAGTTTTAAATACACTTGCAGTATCTTTAAATGATGGTACTGATGCACTTAGAGGCGGTATTTATCTTATGCCTCGAGTGTTTACTTGGAAAAACTATGAGACAGTATTAGCTAAGGACAACCTTATCACTGGTGCTGTTGTTACTGTAGCGAGAACAATTATTGGAACAGTTCTTGCCCTTGTTACAAATGCAATCCTTGCATTTATCGTTAGCCGTAAGAACTTTATGTTCTCAAAGCAGGTTTCACTGTTTTGGGTTATTACAATGTATGTTAATGGTGGATTGATTCCTACATTCCTCCTTTTTAAATCCCTTGGACTTACAAACAGTTTTGCAGTTTATGTAATACCTGGAATGATCTCCGCCTTTAACATGTTAGTTATCAGAACCTATATGAGGGGTATTCCTGACAGTTTGGAGGAGTCAGCACAGTTGGATGGAGCTGGTTACACAACTATTTTCCTAAAGATTATTTCTCCATTATGTAAGCCAGTTTACGCTACTGTTGCTCTCTTCGTAGCTGTAGGACAGTGGAACTCATGGTTCGATGCAATGCTCTATAACAGAATGGCCTCACAGTACACAACCTTACAGTATGAGTTAATGAAACTCCTTTCTTCAGTATCAAACCAGAGCTCATCTGCTGAGGCCATGAAGAATGCTGGTGAAGGTTCAGTAACTCCTACATCTGTAAGAGCAGCAGCAACAATTATTACAATGCTTCCAATTATTTGTATTTATCCATTCTTACAGAAGTATTTCGTAACTGGACTTACACTTGGTGGCGTAAAGGAATAAGATTTTTTAGACTAGACGATTATGACATACAGAAATTTATTTTTAGAAATAGGTAAAACCCCAGCTGAAATAGAACGCAGGGTAAATGAGACTTTTGAAGAGATATTCTATGGTGTCAACAAGTTTTATGAAACTACAGAAGATGGCACCATGGGATACCTTGTAGATACAGGAAATATTGATACTCGTACTGAAGGTATTTCATACGGTATGATGATGGCTGTTCAGATGGACAAGAAAAAGGAATTTGATCAGCTTTGGAACTGGGCAATGACAAACATGTACCTTGATGAAGGTGAAAACAAAGGTTACTTTGCCTGGTCAGTAGACCCTAGTGGTCGCAAAAATGCTTATGGACCAGCTCCAGATGGTGAGGAGTTCTTTGCAATGGCACTTATCTTTGCAAGTCACCGTTGGGGAGATGGCGAGGGCATCTATAACTATAGTTTAAAAGCTAAAGAGCTTTTAAAAGTGGTTCTTCATCATGAAGAAATGTATGGAGGCCACAATATGTGGAACGAGGATGGTCTTATTAAGTTCGTCCCAGGACTTGAATTTACAGATCCATCTTATCATCTTCCACACTTCTATGATTTATTTGCGGAGAATTGCTTTGACGAAGACAAAGAGCTTTGGAAAAAATGCGCTAAAGCCAGCCGCGAATATCTCAAGAAAGCATGCCATCCAGTAACAGGTCTTTCCCCAGAATATAGTTATTACGATGGCAAACCTTATCCCGACCATGAACATTTCGGTGGAAGACATGACTGGTTCTATAGCGACGCTTATAGAACTATAGCAAATATCGGCCTTGACTATGAATGGGCCGATAAGGACACCGAATTTGGTCAGTGGTGTAAAGCTACTGCCAACAATCTTCAGGCTTTCTTCGCAAACCTCCCAGTCGAAGACCGCAGAGGAATCTATGAGATTGATGGAACTATCTTAGAAGGCAAGGCACTTCATCCAGTAGGCTTGACTGCAACAATCGCTCAGGCGTCACTTGCAGCGGATGGAGAGTATGCTCTCAAGGCTGTAGAAGAGTTTTGGAATACACCTCTTCGTACAGGCGAGAGACGCTACTATGATAATTGCTTATATCTCTTCGCTATGTTGGCGCTTAGCGGAAATTACCGAATTTGGTAATTACTTCTTCTTCATTTCACAGACATAACAAATATTATGTGTTAAAATGCTATTGGGTTTGTTAAAACCTGATAGCATTTTTTAGATTAATGGAGGAATTCGTATGGATTACAATTCAAGATATAATGAGTGGTTGGAGAAGCTTGCAGATTCAGATCCTTTAAAGGCTGAGCTTCAGGCTATCGCTGGCGACGAGAAGGAAAAGGAAGACCGTTTCTATCAGGACCTTTCATTTGGTACAGCAGGACTTCGTGGTAAAGTTGGTGCAGGAACCAACCGCATGAATTTCTTTACAGTTGGCAAGGCTACACAGGGTGTTGCTGATTTTATCGTGTCAAAGGGTAAGGAAGCATGTGAGAAGGGTGTAGTTATCGCTCACGACCCACGTCACTTCTCAAAGGAGTTTTCACAGCTTGCAGCTGGTATTTTTGCAGCTAACGGAATCAAGGTTTATTGTTTCCCTGATCTTCGTCCTACACCAGAGCTTGCCTTTATGATTAGAAGACTTGGAACAGTTTCAGGTATCAACATCACAGCATCACACAATCCAAAGGAATATAACGGATATAAGGCATACTGGGATGACGGCTGCCAGGTTTCATCAGAGATTGCTGATGGCATGACAGAGTGCATCAACGCTGTTGATATGTGGAATGGTATCAAGAAGTCTGACTTTGAGCAGGGCGTTAAGGAAGGTAAGATTATCGTCCTTGGCGAGGAATATGACAGAGAGTACCTTGATAAGATTGAGTCACTTGCAATTCATGAGGGGGATGAGCTTGATCTTACAATTCCACTTGTATATACACCACTTAACGGATGTGGTTCTATCCCATTCCGTCAGATGCTTAATGATAGAGGTTTCTCTAACTGGACAATCGTTCCAGAGCAGGAGAATCCAGACCCAGATTTCAAGACTGTAGGCTATCCAAATCCAGAGGATACAAAGGCCTTCAGATTATCTGAGGAGTATGGTCGCAAGTTTGGTGCAGAGCTTCTTATGGCCACAGACCCAGATGCAGACCGTTTCGCTATTGAAATTCGCGATAGCGAGGGCAACTACGTACCTCTTAATGGTAATCAGACAGGTTACCTTCTTGTAAATTATGTTCTCGAGGGACATAAGGATGCAGGCACACTTCCAGCAAAGGGTGCTATGGTTAAGTCTATCGTTACATCTACCTTATCCACAATCATGGCTAAGGCTTACGGTGTGGAAATGTTTGAAACTCTTACTGGTTTCAAGAACATTTGTGGAAAAATACCTTATCTTCATGATAACGGATATACATATCTCTTCGGTTATGAGGAGTCAGTTGGATATGCTATCTGCGAGGATATCCGCGATAAGGACGGTATCTCTGCAGGTATGATGGTTGCTGAGGCAGCTGCATATTATCGTAAGCAGGGCAAGACTCTTTGGGATGTTCTTCAGGAAATCTACGCTAAGTATGGTTTCTTTGCAGAGGACGAGCCAAACATCATCTTAGAGGGTATTCCAGGAGCTCAGCGTATTCAGCGTATGATGAAGTGGTTCCGTGAGAATATGCCTACTACAGTTGCAGGCGCAAAGGTTGAAAAGGTAATTGATTATATAAATGGATATGAAGATATTCCACCTCAGAATGCTATTCGCTTGTTCTTAGACAATGGTTCATGGTTTGCCATCAGACCATCTGGTACAGAGCCTAAGATTAAGTTCTACTTCTACTCAAACCAGGATTCTCGTGAGAATGCTCTGAAGGTAAATGCAGAGATTAAGGATGAGATTTTCGCTCTGATTAACTCTGTAGAATAATTAGCTAATCATAATAATGATAAAAATGGAGGGTTTTTGATATAAAAGACCCTCTTTTTTATTCTAGAATATCTTCAGCATGGAATATTTTGGAGGTTTATTTTAATGAGTTCAAAGATATTTGATACTGAAAAATTCGCCAAAGTGGCTAGGCGTGCTGTTGCAGAGGGTACAGTCCTTCTGAAGAATGATGGCGTACTTCCACTTAAGGCTGGTTGTAATATAGCACTGTTTGGCCGAAGCCAGTTCAATTACTACAAGAGTGGTACTGGCTCAGGAGGAATGGTTAATACAAAATATGTTATCGGTGTTCGAGAGGCATTAGAGGTTGATGAGCGCTTCAACCTGAACGAAGACTTGAAGGCTACCTATGATGAGTGGATTAAGGATAATCCATTTGATGCAGGTACAGGCTGGGCTTCTGAGCCATGGTTCCAAAAGGAAATGCCAGTTTCAGCAGAACTTGCTGCAAAAGCAGCTCAGGCTTCAGATGTTGCCATTGTCCTTATTGGCCGTACAGCAGGTGAGGATCAGGATAACAGTCTTTCTCAGGGAAGCTACCTTCTTACAGATGACGAACATGAAATGCTTAAGAATGTAACAGCAGCTTTCGAGAAGACTATCGTTCTTTTGAATGTTGGTAACATCATCGATATGAGCTGGATGGAAAGGTACAACCCATCAGCAGTTCTTTATATCTGGCAGGGTGGCCAGGAAGGTGGATATGGTGCTCTTGACGTAATTTCAGGAGATGTTAATCCATCAGGCCGTCTTACTGATACTATTGCTAAGAGTATTGAAGATTATCCTTCTACACCAAACTTTGGTGGCAAAGAGACTAACATCCAGCGTGAAGATATCTACATAGGCTACAGATATTTCGAGACTTTTGCACAGGACAAGGTACTTTATCCATTTGGATATGGATTGTCTTACACTACATTTGATATTCAGGCAGGTACTTGCCTCTATGACGGAGAGAAAGTCAAAATCAAGGCTACAGTTACAAACACAGGTGATTTGGCAGGTCAGCAGGTAGTTCAGGTGTACGTTTCAAAGGATCAGGGAGTCCTTGGCAATCCAGCTATGGAGCTTGTGGACTTTTGTAAGACTAAGGAGCTTGCTCCAGGGGAGACACAGGAGTTCGAGTTCGTAATTACGAACTATCAGCTTTCAAGCTTTGATGATAGTGGCGTTACCAGCCATAAGAATGCATACGTTATGCAGGCAGGTGTCTACGAGTTTTACGTAGGTGAGAATGTCCGTACTAATGTTGAAGCTGGAATTGTTAAGCTTGAGGAGCTCAAGGTAATCGAGCAGCTTTCTGAGGCTATGGCACCAGTGGTTAAATACACAAGAATCAAGCCAGTAAAGCTTGCTGATGGAAGCATCAAGACATTATACGAGGATGTTCCTACAGCAACAGTAGACTCTGAAAAATTCAGAAAAGAAACTCTTCCTACCGAGATGAAGGCTAAGGAAGGAAAGACATTCAAGCTTGTTGATGTATTAGATAAGAAGTGTACCATGAACGATTTTGTGGCACAGCTTTCTGATGAAGACCTTTGCTGCATAGTTCGTGGCGAGGGTATGAGCTCACCTAAGGTTACACCAGGCTGTGGTGGCGCATATGGTGGTGTTACTGACTCACTTTTAGAGAAGGGTATTCCAGTGGCATGCTGTTCAGATGGCCCTTCAGGAATTCGTATGGATTCAGGAAAGAGAGCCTTTGCTATGCCAAACGGTACATGTCTTGCATGTGCATGGAATCTTGAGCTTGTAGAAGAGCTTTATAACTGGGAAGGTCTTGAGCTTAGAAAGAATAAAATCGACTGCTTACTTGGACCAGGTATGAATATTCACAGACATCCTCTTAATGGACGTAACTTCGAATATTTCAGTGAGGACCCATTCGTTACAGGAAAGAACGCAGCTGCCATGCTTAAGGGCATGCACAAATACGGTGTTACCGGTACCATCAAGCACTTCTGCATGAATACACAGGAGACGGGCAGACATACAGTAGAACATGTTGCATCACAGCGCGCTATCCGCGAGATTTACCTTAAGGGTTATGAAATGGCTGTCAGAGAGGCAGGCGCTCACGCTGTCATGACAACTTACGGCTCTGTTAATGGATACTACACATCTTCAAGCTACGATTTGGTTACAAGAATCCTTCGTGAGGAGTGGGGCTTTGATGGAATCGTAATGACAGACTGGTGGGCAAAGGGCGGCAAATCATATAATGGAAATAATTCTGATATGGCAGCTATCGTTCGTGCTCAGAATGATTTATACATGGTTACAAGCAGTGCCGAAGATAATACAAATAAGGATAACACTGCAGAAGCTCTTGCAGATGGCAGCCTTTCAAGAGCTGAGCTTCAGCGTTGTGCAGCTAATATCTGCAAGTGGATTATGGAAAAGCCAGTCATGAATCGCTACCTTGAGAGAGACAATGAACTTGATGTTCAGCTTGCCTCAGAGGTAGATGATGATGAGCTTGATTTCGATAAGATGATTGACCTTAGAATTGATGAAAGCGGTGTGGCTGAAATCAATCCAGAGGAAATCAAAACAGCCAGAAACACCACCAACATGGTTACTGTTTCATTTAAGGAACGAGGCGATTACAAGCTTGTTCTGACAGTGCGTGCTGCACAAGGCCTCAGCGACCTTGCACAGATTCCATTCAGTATCTTCAAGGACAAGGAGCTTGTGAAGATGGTTACCCTCACAGGCGAGGATAAGGAGTGGCAGACAATCGAGGTGCCATTCGTCGGATGTGCCATGACCTTCTTTTTGAAACTTCACTTTGCTCAGGATGGAATGGAAATAAATGATATTCACTTTGAACTTGTTAAGTCAAGAGAAGAGGAGTTCCGTCTTATGTTCGCACGTATGGGCGAAGAGTAACAGGTGTCAATTAAGCTATGTAATATTTATAGTGTTGCAAAATATAATTGCTCACAATATATTCGCAATTTGTTAAAAAATCTCCCACACATTGGGAGATTTTTTTTGCTAAAATCATGCTAGCTTACTTTAGGCATGGGAGAATAAACAAGCTGTTTTTTTAAGGAGTGTTTAGCATGAAAAGTAGCATGAAAGCAAAGATTATGGCCAGCATTGTTCTTCTTGATTTGGTAATGGTGTTTGGTATAGCCTTTATAGGCTTCAATTTCAGGTCAGCTGTTACCACTGCCAACATGATGTCCCAGACATATTTGTTGGTAGAGCGAGACTTTGGTAATGCCAATACTAACTTACAAAATCTGGTTAAGAGAATTTTCATTCTTGAGACCATGAATTATATGTACCAGGACAACTGGACTGATACTGCCACAAGAGACACAATCATCGGTGTAGGCGAAGGAGAATATCAGCTTGTTGCAGAGGCTGTTGCTGATTTGAAGACTCATGTGGATGCTATAAATGACCCTGAGTTTACAGAGCAGTATCAGACAATGAGTAATGCAGCCAATAGCTTTCTTGCTGAATATAAAAAGATGGAAGCAAGCTTTTATGAAGGCAAATTTAGCGATGCTATGACCACTTATTTTGCCGGAGCACATGAATATGTGACAGTGTACGAGGAAAATGTAGGACTCATGCGTGAAAAGCTGGAGCTTCTTGTGCAGGAAAATGAGGAAGCCCTCATAAAATATGAAACAAGAGTACAGCAGTCTATAGTCTTTGGTATTATAATGCAGATTGTTGCCACCACATTTGCTGTAATCATAGTAAGAAGATCAGTCAATCCACTTATAAGCTCAGCTAAGGAGCTTGATAGTATGATTGCTGAAATGAATGCAGGAAATGCAAATCTTGCCCATAGAATCAATAATAAATCAAAGGATGAGGTTGGTGTTCTTGTATCAGGTATCAACAACTTCTTAGAAACCTTAGAGAAGATTATCTTCACTATAAAGGATGAGTCGGGAAATATTTACACTTCTGTTGAAAATACTGTTGGTATAGTAAATGCTTCCAAGGATGATGTAAGTAACGTATCCGCAGTTATGGAAGAGCTTTCAGCCAGCATGGAAACAGCAAACAATACACTCCTTTCACTTAACGATGAAGCAGGTGATGTAAATTCTGCGGTAGGTAATGTATCTAACCAGGTTAATGAGGGAACAAGCCGAGTATCAGAAATCAAAGAGCATGCAACGGTTATTCGTGAGAAGACAGTTAAGATGAAGGCGTCCACAAATGAAATGGTTTCTTCTATTAAAGATACACTTGAGAATTCTATTGCAGAAAGTAAGAATGTTGAACAGATTCAGACCCTTACTGAGGACATCCTTTCAATTGCAGCACAGACAAACCTTCTTGCTCTTAATGCTTCCATCGAGGCAGCCCGTGCAGGTGAAGCTGGTAAGGGCTTCGCAGTAGTTGCTGACGAAATCAGACAGCTTGCTGAACACAGTAAAGAGACAGCTAATTCTATTCAGGAAATCAGTAATCAGGTTATTTCAGCCGTTGAGGCTCTTGCTGATAACTCTAACGAGATGCTTACCTATGTAAGTGAGACAGTACTTGCAGATTACGATGGCTTCGAGGATGTTGCGAAGCAGTACTATCAGGATGCTGAAGATATCAACGCAGTCCTTGATAGCGTAAATGAGAATACTGTAGTGCTTAACTCAACCATCAGTGAGATGACAGAGGAGATTGACCATATCTCTAAGGTTATCAATGACTGTACCCAGGGTGTTAACGAAGCTACAGAAAGCACCTCAGGAATCCTTGAGTCAATCACCACCATCCACGATGACTCCGAGAACAACCGAGACATTTCTCAGCGTCTTCAGGAAGAGGTATCGCGCTTCACAAGCGTTGCGGATGAAGAATAGATTGATAATACTCAAAAGGTCCAGCTGCTATGGCTGGACCTTTTATTTTGTTTCAGCCTGCTCACTACAGTTTATATTGCATTGTCTTATATCAAGAGCAAGCCCTTCGGGGGCTTCGCCCTCTTGACATTGCACCAATTGCAATATAAATGGTAGTCAAGCAGGCTTGAAACTGGGATTGTGGCGGCGCCAAAATGTCTAATTACGGGTATATAGTGAGATATAGTTTTTAAAAGCATCCCATATATCAGTTTCATGATTTTGGGATGCATGAAAAATAAATATTTCAAGAGTAATGCATCCCAATTTACAGTTCCAAATTTTGGGATGCATAAATTAACTATTTTTATAGAAAAAATATCAAAAATTATATTAGTTTAAATGAAAAATGCATCCTGAAGATGTTTATTTGATTTTGGGATGCATTAACTGCTAAAAAAATGCATCCCAGAAATAATTATTTCTATATGGGATGCATGAGTTAGAAAAAGTATGCATCCCATATGGCACTTATAGTCAATCGGGATGCATGAATGTGACTTGTGGCCTTGCCACAGTCCCATTTTCAAGATATGATTTGGCAACAGCAGGTTGAAAATAAAAAAGAGGTCCAGCCAAAAATGGCTGGACCTTTTAATAATTTCTCTTATTATCCTTCTACAGAGTAGTTAGGAGCTTCCTTTGTGATGTGGATGTCATGTGGATGTGACTCCTTAAGTGAAGCAGCGGAAATCTTTACGAACTTGCCGCGCTCCTGAAGCTCTGGGATAGTAGGGCAACCGCAGTAACCCATACCTGAACGGATACCACCGATGAGCTGGAAGATAACGTCTTCAAGGCTTCCCTTGTAAGCAACACGTCCTTCAACGCCCTCTGGAACGAGCTTCTTAGCACCTTCCTGGAAGTAACGGTCCTTAGAACCATTCTCCATAGCTGCAAGAGATCCCATACCACGGTATACCTTATATTTACGACCCTGGAAAAGCTCGAATGAACCAGGAGCTTCGTCGCAACCTGCGAACATTGAACCCATCATACATACTGAACCACCAGCAGCAAGGGCCTTTGTCATATCACCAGAGTACTTGATACCACCATCAGCGATGATTGGAACACCGTATTCCTTAGCAACAGCGTAGCAATCCATGATAGCTGAAATCTGTGGAACACCGATACCTGCAACAACACGTGTTGTACAGATAGAACCAGGTCCGATACCAACCTTAACTGCGTCAGCGCCAGCCTCGATAAGAGCCTTTGTAGCCTCGCCTGTAGCGATGTTACCAGCAACTACCTGAAGGTCTGGATAAGCAGCCTTAACCTTCTTAACAGCCTCAATGATGTTCTTTGAGTGACCGTGAGCTGAATCCATAACGATAACGTCAACCTGAGCATCAACAAGAGCCTGAACACGCTCCATCATGTTTCCTGTAATACCAACACCAGCACCGCAGAGAAGACGCCCCTGGTCATCCTTTGCAGCGTTAGGGTACTTAATCTGCTTTTCAATATCTTTAATTGTAATGAGTCCCTTGAGCTTGAAGTTGTCATCTACAATAGGAAGTTTCTCTTTACGAGACTTGCCAAGGATTTCCTTTGCTTCTTCGAGGGAAATACCTTCCTTTGCTGTAACAAGACCTTCAGAAGTCATTGACTCGCTGATTTTCTTTGTGAAATCTGTTTCGAATTTGAGGTCACGATTAGTGATGATACCGATAAGTGTGCCGTCTTCCTTTGTGATAGGTACACCAGAAATTCTGAACTTGCCCATAAGCTCATTAGCTTCTGCAAGTGTGTTGTCAGGTCCTAAGAAGAATGGGTCAGTAATAACACCGTTCTCAGAACGCTTTACTTTATCAACCTCTTCTGCCTGCTGCTCGATAGACATGTTCTTGTGGATGATACCAATACCACCCTGACGAGCCATAGCGATAGCCATGCGTGACTCTGTAACAGTGTCCATAGCGGCACTCATCATAGGAATATTTAACTTAATTTTCTTTGTAAGATTTGTGTGAAGATCAATAAGATTTGGGGTAACTTCCGAATACTGTGGAACCAGTAAGACGTCGTCGAAAGTAATACCATCACCGATAATCGATGCCATAGGGGGGAACCTCTCTTTCTTTAACTACGAATTAAATTTTTATAGATTATAGGTTACAAAACTGACAGTGTCAATGAGAGATTTTGATTTATTTTGCGTTTTTTTGAAAGCACAATAAACAGTTAATGAAAATAATTGACACATAATTGATAAACCAAAGATATTTAACAATTTTGTACCCCAAAATAAACAGAAAATCGATTTTGTCTTATTGAATAATTTTATCAATAGTTCTATCATATAATCACGACATTATGGGGATGAGCGCCGGTTTGTTTTTGTCAATCATTCGTTGCAGAAATTTAGTTCGTCCCAGTAACTATAAAAATGTCTCTATATAATAAGGAGGATTTAGAAATGCCAAGAGCAAAACAGTCTATGGATGGTAACCAGGCTGCAGCACACGTTGCTTATGCGTTTACAGATGTTGCTGCTATTTACCCTATCACACCATCCAGCCCAATGGCCGATTTCGTTGACCAGTGGTCAGCAGCAGGCCTTGAGAATATTTTTGGAAATCAGGTAAAGGTTGTAGAGATGGAGTCTGAGGCAGGTGCTGCAGGTGCCGTTCACGGTTCACTTGGTGCAGGTGCACTCACAACTACATTCACAGCTTCACAGGGTCTTCTTCTTATGATCCCTAATATGTACAAGATCGCTGCTGAGCAGCTTCCTTGTGTATTCGATGTATCAGCTCGTACAGTTGCTACACAGTCACTTAACATCTTTGGTGATCACTCAGATGTATACGCTTGTCGTCAGACAGGTTTCGCTATGTTATGCGAGACAAATCCACAGGAAGTTATGGATCTTGCTCCAGTAGCTCACCTTGCAGCTATCGAGGGTAAGGTACCTGTACTTAACTTCTTCGATGGTTTCCGTACATCACACGAAATCCAGAAGATCGAGAAGTGGGATTATGCAGATCTTAAAGAGATGGTTAACATGGATGCTATCAACGAGTTCCGTGCTCGTGCACTTAATCCAGAGCATCCTACAATGCGTGGTTCTCATGAGAACGGTGACGTTTTCTTCCAGCACAGAGAAGCATGCAATACATACTATGATAACTTCCCAGCAGTTGTTCAGAAGTACATGGACAAGGTAAATGCTAAGCTTGGTACAGATTATAAGCTTTTCAACTACTATGGTGCTGCTGATGCTGATAGAGTCATCGTTGCTATGGGTTCTATCAACGACGTTGCAGAAGAGGTTATTGATTACCTCAACGCACACGGCGAGAAGGTTGGTGTACTTAAGGTTCGTCTTTACAGACCATGGTCTTCAAAGGCATTCGTTGAGGCACTTCCTAAGACAGTTAAGAAGATCGCTATCCTTGACAGAACAAAGGAGCCAGGTGCTCTTGCAGATCCTCTTTACCTTGATGTTGCTACAACACTTCGTGAAGCAGGTCTTAACGACATCGTTATCTGCGGTGGTAGATACGGTCTTGGTTCTAAGGATACTCCTCCTTCATCAGTATTCGCTGTATACAAGGAGTTAGAGAAGGACGCTCCTAAGAGCCGTTTCACAATCGGTATCGTTGACGATGTTACTAACCTTTCACTTCCAGAGGTTAAGCCAGCTCCTATCACTTCAGCTCCTGGTACAAAGGAGTGCAAGTTCTGGGGTCTTGGTGGTGATGGTACTGTAGGTGCTAACAAGAACTCTACAAAGATCATCGGTGATCACACAGATAAGTTTATCCAGGCATACTTCCAGTATGATTCAAAGAAGACTGGTGGTGTTACTATTTCTCACCTTAGATTTGGTGACAACCCAATCAAGTCTCCATACTATATCAATCAGGCTGACTTTGTTGCTTGCCACAACCCAGCTTACGTTACACAGGGCATGAAGATGGTTCAGGACGTTAAGCCAGGCGGAGTATTCATGATCAACTGCCAGTGGTCAGACGAAGAGCTCGAGCAGAAGCTCAACGCTGAGGCAAAGAAGTACATCGCTGATAACAACATCCAGCTCTACACAATCAATGCTATCGATAAGGCTATCGAGATTGGTATGGGTAAGAGAACAAACACAATCCTTCAGTCAGCATTCTTCAAGCTCGCTGATGTAATGCCTATCGATGAGGCTGTTGATTACATGAAGCAGGCTGCTAAGAAGTCATACGGTAAGAAGGGTGACGATGTTGTAAACATGAACTACAACGCTATCGACGCTGGTGTTGACGCTGTACACAAGGTTAACGTTCCAGATTCATGGAAGAACCCAGCAGCTGATCCTGCTAAGCCAGCACTTGAGGGTCGTCCAGAGGTTGTTAAGATGGTTAAGGATCTCCTTGAGCCTATCTCTAAGATGGATGGAGATTCACTTCCAGTATCTGCATTCTCAGGAAATCCAAACGGACAGTTCGAGCTTGGTGCTGCTGCTTACGAGAAGCGTGGTACAGCTGTAACAGTTCCTACATGGGATCCAGAGAAGTGTATCCAGTGTAACCAGTGTGCATTCGTATGTTCACACGCTACAATCCGTCCTTACATGCTTTCAGAGGATGAGGTTAAGGCAGCTCCAGCAAACATTAAGCTTGCTGATACAAAGCCAAAGGCTTCAGAGTACAAGTACACAATGTCAGTATCTCCACTTGATTGTATGGGATGCGGCGAGTGTACAACAGTTTGTCCAGTTGGTGCTATCACAATGGTTCCACAGGCAGACGAGGCAGACGAGCAGCCAGTATTCAACTACTTAGTTGCTAACGTTGGACGTAAGGAAGCAGCAGGTTCTGACCTTACAGTTAAGGGTTCTCAGTTCAATCAGCCACTCCTTGAGTTCTCAGGATCATGTGCAGGTTGTGCAGAGACTTCATACGCAAGACTTATTACACAGCTCTTCGGTGAGCATATGTATATTTCAAACGCTACAGGATGTTCTTCAATTTGGGGTGGTCCTGCAGCTACATCACCATTCACAGTTAACAAGGATTCTAAGAAGGGTCCAGCATGGTGTAACTCACTCTTCGAGGATAACGCACAGCACGGTTTAGGTATGGAAGTTGGACAGAAGTACCTCCGCGATCGCGCTATCGAGTCTGCTAAGAAGGCAGCTGAGGCTGGTTCTGCAGAGCTTAAGGCTGCATTTGCTAAGTTCGAGGAGACAATGAACTCTACACGTGAGAACAGTGCAGCAACAGACGTACTCGTAGCAGAGCTTACAAAGAACGGTTCTGAGGACGCTAAGGCAGCACTTGCTCTTAAGGATTACCTCGCTAAGAAGTCTGTATGGATCTTCGGTGGTGACGGTTGGGCATACGATATCGGATTCGGCGGTCTTGATCACGTACTTGCTTCTGGTGAGAACGTTAACGTTATGGTATTCGATACAGAGATGTACTCTAACACTGGTGGACAGGCTTCTAAGGCTTCTAACATCGGTGAGGTTTGCCAGTTCGCTGCATCAGGTAAGGAGATGTCTAAGAAGTCTCTTTCTGAGATCGCTATGTCTTACGGTTATGTATATGTAGCTCAGATCGCACTTGGTGCAAATATGGCACAGGCTGTTAAGGTTCTTGCTGAGGCAGAAGCTTACAACGGTCCTTCACTTATCATCGGATACGCTCCATGTGAGCTTCACGGTGTTAAGGGTGGTATGAACCACTGCCAGGATGAGATGAAGAAGGCTGTAGAGGCTGGTTACTGGAACCTCTTCTCATTCAACCCAGACCTTAAGAAGGAAGGAAAGAATCCATTCACTCTTACTTCTAAGGAAGGTGACTACAGCAAGTATCAGGACTTCCTCAAGAACGAGACACGTTATGCTCGTCTTACAAAGGCATTCCCAGAGCGTGCTGATAGACTCTTCGCTCTCAACGAGGAGACAGCTAAGGAGCGTTACGCTCACCTTAAGAAGTTAGTAGATCTTTATTCATAAGATTTAGATAGCTTAAATCAAAGCCCCATGCTTTAAAGCATGGGGCTTTTTCTGTTGCGTTCTTGTGGTCACTTTGCTAAAATATTACTAGATATTGTGGTACGAAAATTTCAATATTTGGAGGAAAAGCAATGAAGTGCCCATTTTGCGGAAGCCAAGACACTAGCGTTATTGATTCGAGACCTGCAGATGACAATACAAGTATTAGACGTCGTCGTTCTTGCCCAGAGTGTGGAAAGAGATTCACTACATATGAAAAGGTAGAGACTATTCCACTTATTGTTATCAAGAAGGATAACAATAGAGAGCCATACGACAGAGCAAAGGTCGAGAAAGGCGTTCTTATTGCATGTAGAAAGCGTCCAGTTTCTGCAACACAGATTTCTAAGGTGGTAGACGAAATCGAGACAGAGATTTTCTCTCTTGAGGAAAAGGAGATTCCTAGTACACGCATCGGTGAAATCGTTATGGAGCATCTTGAGAATGTGGATCCAGTTGCATACGTTAGATTTGCATCGGTATACCGCGAGTTCAAGGATGTTAATACCTTCATGGATGAGTTAAAGCGCGTATTAGATAAATAATGCACCAAGCGGCCCCCTTTGGGGAAGAGTGCAAAAGGGAGTTAAGTATTCATCCTTGCATCCGATATATAGGGTACAAAGATAAATACGGAGATGTTATATGAATATTTCGGGAATTCGCCCATCAGATGGGTTTTATGAAAAGAATATAAATAAGGCTGTATCAGGAATGATTTCTTCAGCTGCTGATAGCAAAGTTGAAGAAGGAATTCAGGTAGCTGGCAATGACAGAGACATAGCTGCTTCTCTTTCAATTAGTGAGGCAGGTAAGGTTGCAGCAAAGAATATCGCTAAGGCAGTCGGCGATATGGAAAAGGATACAGCAATCCATCGTTATCAGTATTTGGTAAAGACCAATACAGAGGTTGCAAAGGCTGATGACAAGGGATTAGAAAACTTCACATTATAATCTGGATTCATCAGACTCAGGCTAAAACAAAAGCCTGAGTCTTTTTTTGCACTTTTTTTAGTCGTTTTTATTAGGGGCAAATGTCAAGTGGGAAAAATTTTTGATATATGTGAAGAAACTGTGAAAGAAATTCTATTTACTTAATCTAGGTTTGACTTTACCATTTTCTATGAGAATAAATAAGGGGATGAGATTTACACCCAACTCATCCCTAAAAAATATGAAGAGAATGGAGGACATGTATGAAAGGGGTTAAGAGCAAAGTTATGTCTGTTGCTCTTTGCTCGGCTATGGCCATTACAACTATTGGTAGTGATATAGGCATGGTTGTAAATGCAGAGGAAACTGTAGCCGAGACTCGTGACGAAACCGATGAATTAGTTGAGGAGAAGGTGGAAGCTGATTCAAAGGTTGAAGATGAAGTAGACGAGACAGAAGTGACGGAAGAGACAGATGTAGTAGAGACAGATGTAGCAGAGGTCGAGGAGACTGAAGAATCTGAAACTGAATCTGAGGAAGTGTCAGATGAAAAAGAGCTGAAGAAGCAGGAAGACTCTGAAGAAGATAAGGATGATGAAATCAAGCTTATTGCATCCTTTGATTTCGACAATGAAGAGTCAGGCTTTGAGGGAGCGGGAGCAAAGGCAGTAAACCACGGTGTAAAGGTGGCAGATACTGAGCTTGTTAAGAATGCAGCATACTTCAATGGGGAGAATGCTTATCTTGAAGTAGAGAAAAGCAATGGCGACAGCCTGTTAACCGGGGAAAATGAAATTACAATTTCTTACCTAAGACAGGCAGATAAAAGTGGAAAAAGTTGGACATTCTTTGCGGCTCCAAATAAAAATAGCCAGGTGTACAGAAGTGAAAAGTATCTTGGAGTCCTTGATGTAGGCAACAATATTACTGTTGAAAGATACAATTCAAATAACAATGATCGCCCAGGTCAGCTTTCTGTAAATGGAATTAAGAAAGAATGGGATCATATTGTTGTGGTTCTTGGAAAGGACTATACAGCAGTATATGAAAACGGAAAACTAAAAGAAGCAAAGCATGATTACAGCTTCGACACAGATATGTCAAAAATGCTGAAGGATAACAGTATACTCCAGATTGGTAAAGCTAATTGGGATGGTGGTGAATACTTCGGCGGTTATATCGATGACTATCGTATTTACGAAGGTGCAATGAATGCCTCAGAGGTTGCTGATTTATTCTCACAGTTTGAGGAGAAGATTGCAGAAAAGCCTGAGGAGCCAGAGGTAGTAGAGGATGAGCTTCAGGCAGATTATGATGCTCTTGAGATTTTCCAGGCTGATGATGTAAGAGGAAACATCACTCTTCCTTCAGAAGGAAAATATGGTTCAAAGATTACATGGAAGTCGAGCGACACAGATGTAATCACAGATAAGGCTACAAAGAATGATGATTACGCATCTACACCAGCAGGCGTAGTTACAAGACAGTCTGAGGATACAAAGGTAATTCTTACAGCTACTGTATCCAAGGATGGTGAAGAGAAGGAAAAGGAATTTGAGGTTACTGTTAAGGCTAAGAAGAAGCAGGAAAAGACTACAGATTACCTTTTTGCATACTTCACAGGAAATACAGTAAAAGGCGAGAATATTTTCTTCGCTGTTTCTAATGATGGTCTTAATTACAGCGAGCTAAACGATGGCAAGGATGTACTTACATCTACAAAGGGCGAGAAGGGGTTAAGAGACCCATTTGTTATGAGAAGCCATGAGGGTGATAAGTTCTACCTTATTGCAACAGACCTTAGTATTGGACGCAACGGTGACTGGACAAGAGCTCAGAAGTCTGGAAGCCAGGCAATCATGGTATGGGAGTCAAAGGATCTTATCCACTGGGGCAATCAGCGAATGGTTACTCTTACAGATACCATTGAGGCAGGCTGTACATGGGCACCAGAGGCTTATTACGATGAGATTACTGGAGAGTATGTAGTTTTCTGGGCATCTAAGACTACAGCAGATAACTACGGACTTCAGAGAATCTACTATAGCAAGACGAGAGATTTCAACACCTTTACTGAGCCAAAGGTTTGGATTGATAGAAAGACAGTATCCACAATCGATACAACTATAGTAAGTGGAAATGATGGATATCTTTACAGAATCTCTAAGAACGAGGGAGGCGGAACTCTTCCAGATGGAACAAAGCTGACAGCTTCAACCGTATATATGGAGCGTTCTAAGAGTATCTTCGGTGAGTGGGAGAAGGTTGATTCGCCATCTCTTGAGGGCATTCAGGGTGTTGAAGGACCTACAGCTTTCAAGTTTAATAAGGATGATGTAGAGGAAGATACATGGTGTGTTCTTCTCGATCACTTTGGAGGAAGTGGATACAAGCCAGTTATAACAACTGATATTGCAAAGGGTAAGTTCAAGACTCCAGAGGAATATGCTCTTCCATCTGCTCCAAGACACGGAACAGTGCTCAACATTACCTCAGAAGAGTACGATGCTTTGGTAAAGGAATATGGCATCAAGGAGCCAGAGAAGGACCCACTTGATATGGAAAATATTCCAGATGATGTTTTATACTTCATCGATTCAGGTGCAAACTCAAGCACTAAGTTCAACAAAATAAGCGATAAGTTTGGTGTTCTCAATGAGACTCCAGATGCTATCTATGGAGAGGATAGCTCTTGGGGAATCGTAAATGAGGATGAAGCAAATTGTGGAAAATATACATCTTCCAGTGATGATGTATTCTCAGATGGCTGGTGGGCTAGAGGCGACAAAAACTGCGAATATATCGTCCCTCTTTCAGAAGGTGAGTACGTAGCTACTGGTATCTTCAATGAATGGTGGAGCGTAACAAGACCTATGAACTTCTATGTTACATACAAGGATGACAAGGGCAAGGAAGTTAAGTCTGATGTGACAACAGTTAAGCTTTCAGGTTCTGAGCCACGCATCATTGATAAGGTAGAATTCAAGGTGGAGAATGTAGCTAAGACTACTGAGGTTCACTTTGTTGTTACTCCTGAAAAATCAGGAGATCCAGATCCAGTTATTTCAGGTCTTATGATTTCTGGTACAGCTCAGAAAGCTGAAGTGGTAGAAGAAAAGGCTTTTGATACTGAAATCAAGCTTAACCCATCACAATCAACACGTTTCAACGATACAGATGAAGACGGATTTGGTGAGTTCCAGGGCTGGGGTACATCCCTTTGTTGGTGGGCAAACAGAATAGGCTACAATAGCAAGCTTACAAAAAAGGCTGCAGAGGCAATCTTTGGAGATAAAGGACTTCGCCTTAACATTGGACGCTATAATGTTGGTGGTGGTGATGACCCAATCCATAATCATATTATTCGTTCAGATTCTGGTGTGCCTGGTTACTGTGTAGATGTAACGAAGATGGATTTGAGTAAGCATAAGCTCAGCTACTATCAGGAGAAATTTGATAGAGCTGATAGGACTAGCGGATATGCTTGGAACTATGACTGGAGCGCTGACAACAATCAGGATAACGTTCTTGTTGCAGCCGCAAAGGCTTCAGGAGATGATTTCATCGCCGAAGCATTTTCAAACTCGCCACCTTATTTCATGACAGAGAGCGGATGTTCATCAGGAAATAAGAACGCTAATGATGACAATCTTCGAGAAGATTGTGTCACAGCATTTGCTTGTTACATGGCAGATGTTATCGAGCATCTTGATAAGGCAGACAATGGAGTAAGCTTCCAGAGTGCAACTCCAATGAATGAGCCTTATACAAATTACTGGCAGGCAAATTCAAACAAGCAGGAGGGTTGCCACTTCGATATAGGAGAGTCTCAGTCACGTGTACTTGTTGCACTTAATAAAGAGCTTGAGAAGAAGGGACTTAATATTATCATTTCAGCATCTGACGAGACTTCTATCGACACAGCAATTGATTCTTATAACGCACTTTCTGACGAGGCAAAGGATGTTGTTACAAGAATTGACACACATACATACAGCGGTTCAAAGAGAAGCGCACTTGCTAAAACTGCAGTAAACGGTGGCGAGAATCTCTGGATGTCAGAGGTTGACGGTTCATTTACTGGCGGTCAGGATGCTGGTGAGATGTCAGCAGCTATCGGTATGGGTGCCAGAATTGCCACAGATATCAAGGGATTAGATTGCACAGCGTGGATAATGTGGAACGCAATCGATATGCATGTGGATAGCTCAGATTATGGTAAATCATGGGTTAAGAAGGGATCAGAAAATGATTACCTTACAGTAGCTGCCATGGAAAAGGCATGGGCTTCAAGGACTGATAAGGGATATTGGGGTGTTGCAGCAGCTGACCATGATAATAGTGAGCTTATCCTTTCTAAGAAGTACTATGGATTTGGTCAGTATACACGCTATATCCGACCAGGCATGACAATTATTGGAGCAAATAGCAGCACACTTGCGGCTTATGATCCAAAGAATGATCAGGTAGTTGTAGTAGCAATCAACTCAGCTAAGAAGGACAAGGTGGCAAAGATTGATCTTTCTGGATTTGATGAGATTACAGGAGAGACAAAGATTACAGCTATCAGAACAAGCGGAAGCTTGGAGGATGGTGAAAACTGGGCAGATGTAACAGACTCAGATGAGATTTCACTTAGCAAGGCAGAGTCAGCAGCTTTCGCTAACTTACTTGGCAATTCAATTACTACATATATTATTGATGGAATTCACTACTCAGGCAGTGGCAACGGACAGCAGACAGCAGAGAAGAAGACACGTACAGGTGCTGAGCTTGCAAAGCTTGAGGAAATCAAAATTGAGCGCTCTATGGTTTCAGGTTCTAAGCCATGGGCTGACAGCGCTGATGTAGATAAGGCAATCGACAGCAATCTTCATACATACTTTGATGGATTAGAGTCTGGATACCTTCTTGTGGACCTTGGCAAGGAAGAGGAAATCGCAGCATTCTCATTTGCTCCTAGAAAGGGTTACACAGACAGAATGCTTGGTGGCTGCTTCTATGGCTCAAAGGATGGCGAGAAGTACACATTACTTCATGAGATTTCATCTACAGAGGCACCAACAGCAGAGGTACTTACAAATGTATTTGCTGGGGAGTTCCAGTCTAAATCAAATACATTCAGATACATCAAGTACGAGCCAGCTGACGGAGCTTGTGCAAACATTGCAGAAATCAAGCTTTACAGAGAGCTTACAGGTGATAACAAGACTACATATTCTACAATCTCTGGTACAAACGGTGATGTAAGATATGACGACAAGGGTCAGGTTATTCAGGCACACGGTGGACAGATTCAGAAGCTTACAGTTGACGGTGTAACAAAGTACTACTGGATTGGTGAGGACAAGACTAGTGATTATATGCCATGTCCTGGTGTTCACATGTACTCATCAACAGACCTTTACAATTGGAAGGATGAGGGACTTGTACTTCGCACAATGACTTCGGAAGAAGATTTCGATAAGGATTACTTCAAGTCACTTTACGGTGGTCGTGAAGATGGAAAGCTTTCAAAGGAACAGAAGGCAATTTATACAGATCTTTGGGCTGGTACAGCAGATGGCGGAAGCGTAATCGAGCGTCCTAAGTTCCTTTACAATGAGAAGACAGGCAAATATGTGATGTTCTTCCATGCAGACGGACAGAGCCCATATGCTTCAGGTTCATCTTCAAACTATGCAAAGGCAAAGCTTGGTATAGCAGTGTCTGATACAGTAAACGGACCATACAAGCTTCTCGGTACATACCTTCTTCATCAGGATACCGGTTATGACTATGGCTGGGACAATGAAAATGGTCATGTAAGAGACATGAATGTATTTAAGGATGATGACGGTACAGCTTATGTAATCTACTCATCAGATGGAAATGCAAATATGTACATCGCTAAGCTCAACAATGAGTACACAGGTCTCGAAGGAGATGAGTACACTGTAAACTTCGTTGGAGCAAGCCGTGAGGCACCAGCAGTATTTAAGCGTGATGGAAAGTATTACATGATTACATCAGGCTGCACAGGTTGGGCACCAAACGCCGCGCAGTATGCAGTGGCAGATTCTATGCTTGGTGAGTGGTCAGTAAAGGGAAATCCTTGCACAGATGAAGGCGCTTCCACAACATACGATACACAAAGCACATGTGTGGTAGATTTAGGAAAGGGCAGATATATGTACATGGGAGATCGTTGGTCAAATCCTGACAAGGGATACCTCCTTCGTGATTCTAGATATGTATGGCTCCCAATCGAATTTACATCAGATGGCGGAATCAGAATCTTTAGATACAATGACTGGGATTTATCAATTTTTGATTCATTAAAGTCATACGATATAGTTACATCACTTCCTACAGTTGTGGCAAGTGTAAAGGAATTAAAGGAAAATCTTCCCCCTGATATCGAAATTAAATATCAGGGGGAGGAAGAGACAATTAAGATTCCAGTTGTTTGGGATTCAATTGAGGCTGACGATAATGCAATCGGTGAAATGGAAGTTTCCGGTCTCATGGAAAATGGACGTACAATCAAATTTACAGCAAATGTTGTAAATGACAAGCTAATCTATTTCTTCGATTGTGCCTCTACAAATGCAGACGGACAGAAGATTGATAACAGCTTCTTCAATAAAGTTCAGAATATGCAGGGTAAGGTACTTCGCAATGACGAGACAGACCAGGCATATACTTCAGAGAATCACGCTGGATACACAGGAAACTTTACAGACGATCTTGGCGTGAAGTATTCAAGTGACGATATCTGGGGACATGGCTTCTGGGCTCGTTCAAACAAAAATATTGATTACAGCTTTGATCTTGAGGCTGGTAAGTATGCTGTAGATCTTGGTGTTTCAGAGTGGTGGAATACAACTCGTCCACTTAGAATTACAGTAACAGATGGTGATAAGGAGATTGCAGTTAAGGACTTCACACTTAAATATAGTGATGTTGAAAATCAGCAGACTGTACTCTTCGAGCTAGCAAAGAAGGCAACAGTAACAGTATCACTTTCTAAGACAGGAAGCGCTGATGGTGTATTGAGCTGGATTGCTCTTATCAAGACTGATTTAGTAAAGGCTGAGCCAACACCAGAGCCAACTCCAACTCCTGCACCAGCACCACAGCCATCAACTAGTGGAAGTACAGGTGGTTCTTCATCCAGCACATCATCAGGTAGCAGCTCATCTTCATCAGGAAGTAGCTCTAGCACAGCATCATCTACAACCACAACAGCATCAACAAATACTGAGGCTGTAACAGTTCCTGAGACTCAGGTGCCACTTGCTGGAGATACAAATAAGCCTAAGACAAAAGGTTCTACTAATAAAAAGCAGACTAAGACAGAAGAGACTGCTGAGGAAGAAGTAGCTGAGGAAGAGGAAGTAACTGAAGAGACTTCTACAGAAGCTTCTGAAGAGAGCTCAGAGGTAGAGGAAACAAATCCTGAGACATCAGAGGAAACAAAGGAAATTTCTGAGGAGGAAGCTCCTAAGTCAGTATTAGATAAGAGAGATACTTCTTTTGCTCAGAAGGTTGCAGCAGTCATAGTAGTACTTGGCGCAATAGCAGTAATCGCTTATACAACACTCTTAAGAAAAAGAAATTTGAAAAAATAAGACAGTGATATAGGCAATAATTATACAGGGGCATGGTTTTCATGTCCCTGTTTTTGTGTTAAAATCGAGCCTATGAGTAAAAGAAATTTATATCCAAGAGACTATGTAGATAGTACTTATTCAATTGATTTTAAAAAGCTTTATGAGCAGGGCTACAGAGGAGTTATCTTTGATGTTGATAACACACTTGTCCCTCATAATTCCCCAGCAGATGACCGAGCAAAGGAATTTTTTAAGGAGCTTCACGAGATAGGCTTTCAGGCGTTGCTTCTATCTAATAATAAAGAGCCACGTGTAAAGACATTCAAGGAGGCTGTTACATATTGTTCTTACATCTACAAGGCAAATAAGCCATCGGCAAAAGGCTACCAGAAGGCTATGGAGCAGATGGGCACAGATGTCACCAACACTATCTTTGTAGGAGATCAGATTCTCACAGATGTGTGGGGAGCTAACCGTGCAGGCATCCGCTCAGTAATGGTTAAGCCAGTATTAAAATGGAAAGAGGAGCCTCAGATTATCCTAAAGCGCTTCCTCGAGGCGGTTATTTTGCTTGGCTATAGAATTTATAAATTATATGGAAAGGAAATAAATAAGGTACCTGTAAAATGAAAATCGTAATCGCTAACGACCACGCAGCACCAGAACTTAAATTTGAGATTAAGGAGTACATTGAGAGCCTCGGACATGAGGTAATCAACATCGGCACAGATTCAAAGGAAAGCTGCCACTACCCAGAGTACGGCGAGAAGGCAGCCAGAATGGTAGCAGCAGGAGAGGTTGATCTTGGAGTTCTCATCTGTGGAACAGGTGTAGGCATCTCCCTTGCAGCTAACAAGGTTAAGGGCATCCGCTGTGGTGTTTGCTCAGATACAGCTACAGCACGTCTTATCCGTCAGCACAACAACGCTAACATGATTGCCTTCGGAGCAAGAATTGTTGGCTCAGAGCTTGCGAAGGATATCGTGAAAAGCTTCTTAGAAGCTGAGTTTGAGGGCGGTGGACGTCACCAGACAAGAATCGATATGATTTCTGCTATTGAAAATAAAAATTAGTTCTGCTATAATTTTTTGGCATGTTTAAATGCGCAAATAATAGACCTTTAAGGTCGTACCTGATATATACATTAGAGGAGGAATATTAGTAAATGAACGTACAGGTAGAAAATCTTGAGAAGAACATGGCAAAGCTTACAGTCACAGTTGACGCAGCTGAGCTCGAGAAGGCTATTACAAAGGCATATAACAAGCAGAAGAACAGCATTTCTGTTCCTGGCTTTAGAAAGGGCAAGGTTCCTCAGCACATGATCGAGAAGATGTATGGTGCAGAGATTTTCTATGAGGACGCTGCTAATATTATTATGCAGGAGACATATCCACAGGCTTATGATGAGTCTAAGCTTGATATCGTTTCACAGCCACAGGTTGATATTACACAGCTTGAGAAGGGCAAGGATTTCATCTACACAGCTACAGTTGCTGTTAAGCCAGAAGTTAAGCTTGGTAAGTACAAGGGTGTATCTGTAACAAAGATCGATTCTAAGGTTACAGCTACAGAGGTTAACGATTCAATCAAGGCTGAGCTCGAGAGAGATGCTCGCATGGTTACAAAGAACGGTAAGGCTGCTAAGAACGATACAGCAGTTATCGATTTCGAAGGCTTCATCGATGGTGTAGCATTCGAAGGTGGAAAGGGTGAGAACTATGATCTCGTTCTTGGTTCTGGTTCATTCATTCCAGGTTTCGAGGATCAGCTCATCGGTCACAAGGCTGGCGAGGATGTAGATGTTGAGGTTACATTCCCAGAGACATACCAGGCTGAGGATCTTGCAGGAAAGCCAGCAGTATTCAAGTGCCACATCCACGAAGTAAAGAAGAAGGATGTTCCAAAGCTTGATGATGAGTATGTTTCAGATCATACAGAGTTCGAGACAGTAGACGAGTACAAGGCATCTGTTAAGGAGCGCCTTGAGAACAATAAGAAGGCAGAAGGCCGTCGTGCACAGGAAGATGAAGCTATCGCTAAGATCGTTGAGGATTCAGAGATGGAAATCCCAGACGCTATGCTTGATTACCAGGTAGAGAACATGATTAACGACTTCGCTAACAACATGGCACAGCAGGGTCTTTCACTTCAGCAGTACATGCAGTTTACAGGCATGACAATGGACGCTTTCCGTGATCAGGTTCGTCCAGATGCTCTTTCACGTACACAGTCTTCACTTGTACTTGAGGCAATCGCTAAGGCTGAGAAGATTGAAGCTACAGACGCTGATGTTGACGCTAAGCTTGAGGAGATGTCAAAGCAGTACGGCATGGAGCTTGAGCAGATCAAGAACCTTGTTGGTGAGAACGAGAAGGAGTCTATGAAGAAGGATATCGCTATCGAGAAGGCTATCGAGCTCATCATGGACAACGTTAAGGAAACAGCAAAGAAGAAGACTACAAAGAAGGCAGAGGCTGATACAACAGAGGCAGCTGACGCAGAATAATAGTCTATTTTGTAAAGTTTTTATTAACTTTTTGTAAAATCCGAGACAGAAGGTTTAAAAACCTCTATAATTAATAACGTAATTTAGCAATAGCCTGAGCGTAAGCTCGGGCTTAGCTTCTATTAAAGGAGGATACTTAAAACTATGGCAACAATACCTTATGTCATTGAACAAAATTCACGCGGAGAGCGTTCGTATGATATTTACTCTAGACTTTTAAAGGATCGTATCGTATTCCTTGGTGAGGAAGTTAACGAGGTTACTGCATCACTTGTAGTTGCTCAGCTTCTTTTCTTAGAGTCAGAGGATCCTAGCAAGGATATTCATCTTTACATTAACAGCCCAGGCGGTAGCGTTACTGCTGGTATGGCTATTTACGATACAATGCAGTACATCAAGCCTGATGTTTCTACGATCTGTATCGGTATGGCTGCATCTATGGGTGCATTCCTTCTTGCAGGTGGACAGAAGGGTAAGAGATTTGCACTTCCAAATGCAGAGGTTATGATTCACCAGCCACTTGGCGGCGCAAAGGGACAGGCTACAGAAATCGAGATCGCTGCTAAGAACATTTTAAAGACTAGAGAAAAGCTCAATCGTATGCTTGCAGCAAACACTGGCAAGGATTACGAGCAGGTTTGCATCGACACAGAGCGTGATCACTGGCTTGATGCTCAGGAAGCTCTTGATTATGGTCTTATTGATGAAATCATTACTAAAAAGAACTAAATAGCCGATAAATATATAGGGCTATTGTTTTTAAATTTATTTAAGAGGTAGTTATGTCAAGAAACGATGATAGAATTCGCTGCTCATTCTGCGGCAAGACACAAAATCAGGTTCGCAAGCTTATTGCAGGTCCTAATGGGGCGTTCATTTGTGATGAGTGTGTAGATATCTGCCAGGAGATTATTGTTGAAGAGCTTGAGGATTTTGCTCCAGCAGCTGACAACGATTCAATCGAAATCAACCTTCAGAAGCCAGAAGACATGAAGGCATTCCTTGATCAGTATGTTATTGGTCAGGATGAGGCTAAGAAGGTTCTTTCTGTTGCAGTGTACAATCATTACAAGCGAATCATGGCAAATCCAGACGACATCGATGTAGAGCTCCAGAAGAGTAATGTGCTTATGCTTGGACCTACAGGTTCAGGTAAGACACTTCTTGCTCAGACACTTGCCCGTGTACTTGGTGTTCCATTTGCTATCGCAGATGCTACTACTCTTACAGAGGCTGGTTATGTAGGTGAGGATGTTGAGAATATCCTTCTTAAGCTTATCCAGGCAGCAGAGTTCGATATAAAAAAGGCAGAAATCGGTATCGTTTATATCGATGAGATAGATAAGATTACAAAGAAGTCTGAGAACGTATCTATTACACGTGATGTTTCAGGTGAAGGCGTTCAGCAGGCACTTCTTAAGATTATCGAGGGTACAGTTGCAAATGTTCCACCACAGGGCGGACGTAAGCATCCACAGCAGGAGACTATTGCCATCGATACAAAGAACATTCTCTTCATTTGCGGTGGTGCATTTGAAGGTCTTGAGAAAATCATTTCTCAGCGTACTAATGTCAGCGCTATTGGTTTTGGTGCAGACGTTAAGGATAAAAACAATCAGAAGATTGACGAGCTTTTACAGCAGGCTCTTCCACAGGATTTCATTAAGTATGGTCTCATTCCTGAGTTCATCGGACGTGTGCCTATTAATGTATCCCTCAATGAGCTTACTGAAGAGGATATGATTCGTATCCTTAAGGAGCCAAAGAATTCTCTTACAAAGCAGTACCAGGCATTATTTAAGATGGATGGTGTAAAGCTTCACTTTGAGGATGAGGCACTTCGCGAAATCGCTAAGAAGTCAATCGAGAGAAAGACTGGAGCCCGTGGTCTTCGTGCTATCGTTGAGTCAGTTATGATGGATTACATGTATCATGTTCCATCTGACGAGAGCATTACAGAGATCACAGTAACAAAAGAGATGGTAGATGCAAATCTTCTCCTTATCGATAAGGAAGCAGAGGATGAGGCAGCAGTCGTATCCATCGAGGATAAAAAGGAAAAGAGCGCATAATGGTTATCCGTTCATGTAATCTTGAAACAGTGTGCGGGCCTACATCCACACTTCCTAAGAACGACCTCCCAGAGGTTGCCTTCGCAGGTAAGTCAAATGTAGGCAAGTCATCACTCATAAATGCGGTTATGAACCGTAAGGCTTTAGCCAGAGTTTCAGCACAGCCGGGCAAAACTCAGACGATAAATTTCTACAATATTAATGACGAAATTTACGTAGTTGATTTGCCGGGCTATGGCTTTGCTAAGGCATCTGAGAAAGAGCGTGAAAGATGGGGTAAGATGATTGAAACATATCTCAACACCTCAGATATGATTCGCGCTGTTTTTCTGCTTGTGGATATTCGTCACGCACCATCTGCCAACGATAAGCAGATGTTTGAGTGGATGGATTATGTTGGCTACGATCCAATCGTTATCGCCACAAAGGCTGATAAGATTAAGAGAAGCCAGCTAGACAAGCAGATTAAGATCCTTCGCGAGGGCTTAGGTGCTGGAAAGGATACCATTATCGTACCTTTCTCATCTCAGACTAAGCAGGGCTTAGATACTATTCAGGACTTTTTAGACCAAGTAATAGAAAACGAAGCATCTCTCACAGATGTAGATGATCTGGATTAATATGAAAAAAAATAAATATATTTTTGTGCTGCTACTGCTAATCTCCATCACCGTGGTGTGCAGTATCGGCACATTTTTTTATGTAAAACTAAATAATGAACAGGTGGCAAAGGAGGATGAGATACTGGTAATGACCAGCTGTAATCCTGTATATATTGCCACTTTAAACCTTCTTGATGGAGTAGAAGGCTATAAGGTTCAGAATCTTTCACAGCCTACCACAGGTTGCCTTCACGATTACACCCTTACCACAGAGGACATGAAGAATCTGTCAAAGGCAGATGTGCTTATTGTAAATGGCGGGGGTATGGAAGGCTATCTTGATGATGTGGTGGCTGCATATCCAGACCTTAAGATTATAGATACCTACGAGGCTATAGAGCATTCAGATGGATTCATTGGTATGGACGAGTATTTGATAGAGGAAGATGAAGAGGAAAGCCATGAAGAAGAGGATGAGGTGTCTGAACACCATCACGATCATGGTGCCAACAGTCATATCTGGATGGATGACAGGCTCTATGCGTGTCAGGTAGCTGCTATAGCCAATGAATTAATGGGGCCTAATCCAAATAGAGAAGAGACTCCTATTTCTAAGAACTTTTTCGAGTATAGCCATAAGCTTGATAATGAAATAGACAAACAGGGATTAGATGTGGCAGTGGCAAATGAAAACGTTGCCATCCTTCATGAAGCATTTGCATATACAGCACAGTCTCTCGGAGCTAATGTAGTAGCAACCATGGACCTTGATGAAGAGCGCCAGGTCAGTGCAGGTGAAGTCAGCGCATTCATTGATGAAATCAAAGAACATAATGTTAAGCTTGTCTTTGCAGAATATGACTATGGCAAATCTATGGGAGACCTCATCGAGGAGCAGACAGATGCGAAGGTAGTATACCTTGAGACGCTAGTACACGGAACGTATGATAAAGATTCGTACATCTTCGTACAGAATAATAATTATATGAAAATTAAAGAAACATTATAAGATTAAAGTGAGTCAGTAAGCATCAAGCTCTGAGGTCTTTGAACGAGACATGTTAGTCGAGAGAAAAGACACTCAGGCTTGTAGCTGTAACTGACGGACTAGGATATTAGATGAAGAAAATTATCCCATGTGGATTCCACTGTATTAAATTCAATAATTTAGGCGTAGCCTTCGGAGACCAGCAGGTACTGGAGAATATTAATCTACATGTGCACTGTGGTCAGATGACTGCTGTGGTAGGCCGTAATGGTGCTGGTAAGTCCACACTTGTGCGAGCTATCTTAGGTGAGGTGCCATATACAGGTGAAATCCAGTTTAAGAATAAAATGAATAATAACATGCCAAGTCTTAAGATTGGCTATGTGCCTCAGACTGTTAATATAGATAGAAGCACACCACTTTCAGTGTATGATTTATTCCAATCCTTCACAGGCAAACTCCCAATTCTTCTTAATAGCAAGAAAGAGCATGAGCATGTCCGTGAAGCCTTAGCAGAGTTTGATGTGGCCGAGCTTATTGACCAGCCAGTAGGTACACTTTCAGGAGGACAGCTTCAGAGAGTGCTTCTTGCCATGGCAGTACATGACACTCCAAACCTTCTATTGTTAGATGAACCAGTTTCTGGTATTGATAAAAATGGTATGGATGCTTTCTATGAAAAGATGAAGTATCTAAAGGAGACACATGATCTTGCTATTATCCTTGTAAGTCATGACCTTGATTATGTATATAAGTACGCAGACAATGTCATCCTTATAGATAAGACAGTGGCAGCTGCAGGCCGTCCAAAGCTTGTTTATGAGACTGATGCCTTCAAGAATGTATTTGGAAAGGGGGCGGCAGGAAATGTTTAGTTACGCATTTATGGTGCGAGCCACCATTGCAATCCTCCTTATCTCTCCATTGTTTGGAATGGTAGGTACCATGATTGTTCAAAAGCGCATGGCATATTTTAGTGATGCACTGGGACACTCAGCGCTTACTGGTATCGCAGCAGGTGTCATCATGGGCATAGCCAACACCACAGTGTCCATGATTATCTTTGGTGTTTGCTTCGCACTTCTTCTTAATTATATAAGTAGAAAGGGGCTCAGCTCATCAGATACACTTATCTCTGTTTTTGCAAGCTGTGCCACAGCCCTTGGTCTTGCAATCCTTTCAAGAGGCGGCAGTTTTAGCAACTACTCAGCAATACTTGTAGGTGATATATTATCAATCACCGTTACAGAGATTATTCAGCTTATAGTATTGTTCGCTGTAATCCTTATTTTCTGGTTTGTAAGTATCAACAGACTGACAGCTATCAGTATCCATGCCACTTTGGCAAAGAGCCGAAGCATGCAGGTGCGAGTAATGGAGGATGCTTTTGCGGTACTTATAGCACTTCTAGTAATGCTTAGCATTAAGTGGGTTGGAATCCTTCTTATTAATGCATTGCTTATCCTTCCAGCAGCCAGCAGCAGAAATATCTCTGAGAATTTTAGAGAGTATACCTACTTCTCTATGATATTCAGTATTTTCTCTGGCGTGGCAGGACTTTTTGTATCCTACTTCACAGATATGGCCACAGGCCCAATGATTGTAATCATAGCAAGTGTTATTTACTTTGCGACATATATATACGGCAAAGACCGTTAAAAGGAAGGCTTCCCAATGTGGAAGCCTTTTATGATGAATTATGATAAAAAATGCGAATTATGATTGATTATGATAATATTATCAAAAATTGGCAGTTTTATGATAGATTATGATAAAATATGCGTATTATGATAATTTATGATATAATATGCATATCAATAGAATTGGAGTTTGGAGGGAACTATGAAGAAGGATAACCCATTTACACTTACCTTTGGAAAGCAGCCAGGTGAATATATTTCTAGATATGAGAATACTGATACAATCATTAGCACATTCGAGGCAGACAATCCTATTAGTAATGCCTATTTGATAGAAGGTGTTAGAGGTAGTGGTAAGACTGTGCTTATGACTACTATTGCTAATATTCTTTCTGAGAAGACAGAATGGGTTGTTGTAGATCTTAATTCTACTCAGGACTTGGTTGAGGATTTTGCACAGAGATTAAGTGATGAATGTAGGAAAATCCCCAATTTGTTTAAGAATGGATTTAGTGTTTCTGCCGGTGGTATTAGTATAGGACTAAATGGAATAGGGCAGACACAGGATAATGTAGGTATTATAGATAGCATACTGGCATCATTGAAAAAGAAGAATAAGAAAGTTCTTATTACAATAGATGAGGCTATGCCTACAGAGAATATGAGACATTTTGCAAGCCAGTTTCAGATATACCTGAGAAAGGACTACCAGATTTTCCTATTGATGACAGGTTTATATGAAAATATTTATGCAATTCAGAATGACCCTGCATTAACATTTTTGCTTAGAACTCCTAAAATAAACATGGAACCGCTGAGCATACCACAGATTACCAAGCAATATAAATCAATTTTCAATCTTGAAATAGAGGATGCTCATAAGATGGCTATTGTTACTAAAGGGTATGCTTTCGCATTTCAGGCATTAGGAATGCTATATTATGAGTATAATGATAGCTTGGATTGGGACGAGATTTTATCTAAGCTAGATGATTTGTTAGATGATTTTGTTTACAAAAAGATATGGGAAGGCTTGTCAGAGAAAGATCGAGATCTTATAAGAGCAATTGGTTCAAAGGTTGCATCAGTTTCAGACATATGTGATGTGCTTCAAATTTCAAACACCAGCTTCCCTAGATATAAAGAGCGTCTGCTAAAAAAAGGAGTTATATCTGTGGCAGGCAGAGGATTGGTTGAACTTTCTTTGCCTAGATTTGCAGAAGTTGTTGAGTTATATCCATAAATATAATATTTAGAAAAGAGCGTCCATTTTGGAGGCTCTTTGTATTATATAACAACAAAATAAATGAATATGGTAAATTAAATATAACAAAACCTGATCTTGTCGTTATTTTTGAATGAAAGTTAACAGGCAATTTATGAACAATTAGTGAAAAGTCTGTTAATTCCAAAAAAAGGTGTTATTATATGGTTACAGAAATGAGGAGAGATTTCTGTGCGTTAAAATTTTATAACGCAAAAGCAAAGACAGTATACCGCACGAGTACTGTTGGTTAGGTATTAACATTCAAGTCTTTTTGGAGATTCGGATTTGGGTGTTAATGTGAGGTTATTAACTGATGTGCTAGGCACATCAACCGGGAAAGGATTCTCGGACAGGTATCTACAAGGAGGTAGAGATTATGGTAGTACAACACAATATGCAGGCGTCAAATGCTTCAAGAATGCTTGGTATCACAGCAAGTAGTCAGGCAAAGTCAACAGAGAAGTTAGCATCTGGTTATAAGATTAACCGTGCAGCTGATGATGCAGCTGGTCTTTCAATTTCTGAAAAGATGCGCAAGCAGATTAGAGGTCTTTCTCAGGCGTCTACAAATGCACAGGATGGTGTATCTGCAGTGCAGACAGCTGAAGGTGCTCTTACAGAAGTTCATTCAATGCTTCAGAGAATGAATGAGCTTGCAGTTCAGGCTTCAAACGGAACAAACAGTGAGTCAGATCGTTCTTCTATCCAGGATGAAATTAATCAGCTTACAACTGAAATCGATCGTGTTGCTGAGACAACAAAGTTCAACGAGTCTTACTTATTAAAGGGTGACTACGGAACAAAGAATATCAAGATTGCAGCTCATGATGCTGGTCTTGATGGAACACTTACTCAGAACACAGAGAAGGCTACATTCACAATGAATGCTCTTGCAATGGGTGATAGCTACACAATCGGTGGAACAAAATATACTATTGGTGTAGCCGGTAATAATCCATCAGATCAGCTTGATAAGGCAATGAAGGCATTGGGATTAACTAATGGAGCTAACGATCTTGATCCTGGTGCTGTAATTAAGATTGATGGAAAGTCATTTACAATTGCAGGTGCGACAAATGCAGACACTGCTGAAGTTAAGAAGGATGAGCTTGATACATTTGCAGGTGTAGGCTCAACAATTGAGTACAATGGCAAGTCAGTTAAATTGTTTAATACAGCTACTGGTCCTGCAGCTGATAGAAATGGTGTAGATGAGAAAGATGCTACTCTTATCACAGCAGACCATGCTTATGAATTAATTGCAAATGAATTTAAGGCAGCATCTTCAATTGGTTCTGATGAGGTAATTCAGACAGTAGACAAGGAGTATAATAATACTACCTATAATAGTACTAACACTAACAACAAGTTAGCAAGCGAGCTTGAGACTAGTGGTAAGAGAAATAAGGTTACATTCTCTCTTACAAAGGGTGAGGCTACAGTTCAGGAAGACCTTACATTCAACCTTCATGTTGGTTCTGATGCTGATATGACAAATAAGATTGGTGTTACAATTAGTGCTATGGATTCAGCAGCTCTTGGTATTAAGGGTATTAATGTAGCTGATGCTACAGGTAAGGCTGCTACATACGCTATCGATGCAATTGCTGATGCTGTTTCTAAGGTATCTGCACAGAGATCTTCTCTTGGTGCTATTCAGAACAGACTTGAGCATACAATCGCTAACGTTGATAACGTAGTTGAGAACACTAACGCTTCTGAGTCACGTATCCGTGATACAGATATGGCTGAAGAAATGGTTAACTACAGCAAGAATAATATTCTTACACAGGCAGGTCAGGCAATGCTTGCACAGGCTAACCAGTCTACACAGGGAGTACTTTCTATCTTAGGGTAATGAAAGTTAATCTTAGGTAACTATTAACCAATTTTATCGTGCGACTAGATAATAAAGCATAATTACAGGGGCTTCTTCCATTTGGAAGAGGCCCCTTTTCTATAGTAGTAAATATTTTTTTAAAAATTTTTAAAATAGGGGTTAAGTTTATAACACCTCATCCGATATATAAGGTGTACGGAAGAGAAATGGCTTAAAACTAACCCGATTTAGAATAGAAATAAAAAAGATTAAAAAAATTTCTAAAAGGGGTTAAGTAATAAAACCAATCTTCCGATAAAGCATATGTAAGGTGAAAGAAAAGGAATTCTTTACCTTCGAAAAATAATAATCCAATTTCAAATGAATTCGAAACAGGACATGGATGTTATGGATCGAAAGTAATCAAATTTATTTTCCAATCTCGCTTTACAATTAAATATGCAACTTGAAAAACTTGTACTAACTATACTAGATATTGTTTCGATATTCATAAACAGTATGCCGCGCGAGTACTGTTTTGGATATAAATGTAATTTGTTAACAATATGTGCATAGCACATCTTCCGGGAAAGGAATCCAGGAAGTATCTACAAGGAGGTAGAATTTATGGTAGTACAACACAACATGCAGGCAAGTAACGCTTCAAGAATGCTCGGAATTACTTCCGGACAACAGGCAAAGTCAACTGAGAAGTTAGCATCTGGTTACAAGATTAACCGTGCAGCAGATGACGCAGCTGGTCTTTCAATTTCTGAGAAAATGCGTAAGCAGATCAGAGGTCTTGATCAGGCATCTACAAACGCATCTGACGGTGTATCAGCTGTACAGACAGCTGAAGGTGCTTTAACAGAAGTTCACTCAATGCTTCAGAGAATGAACGAGCTTGCAGTACAGGCAGCTAACGGTACTAACAGTGAGTCTGATCGTTCTTCAATCCAGGACGAAATTAATCAGCTTACAACAGAAATCGATCGTGTTGCTGAGACAACAAAGTTCAACGAGACTTACTTACTTAAGGGCGATTATGGAACAAAGAAGATTCAGATTGCAGCTCATGATGCAGGTCTTATCGGAACACTTACTCAGAACACAACAACAGCTACCTTTACAATGGGCGCTTTAGCAATGGGCGATACCTACACAATCGGAGGTACACAGTACACAATCGGTGTTTCAGGAAGTAGCACAGCTGATCAGCTCCAGAAAGGCTTGAAGGTGATTGGTGCTGGTGATGGAACACAATGTACTCTTTCTGAGGGTTCAGTTATCAAGATTGATGGAAAATCATTCACAATAGCAGCAAAAACTAATGCAGATACATCAGAAGTAGCAGTTACACAGCTTAACAAATTTGCAAGTGAAGGTTCTACAATTGAGTACAATGGTAAGGAAGCAAAACTCTTTAGTGCAGCAGACGGTGCAGAGCCAGATGGAACAGCATCAAAAGTAAAGGGTATCGATGACAAGGATGCTACACTTATTACAGCTGAAAAAGCTTATGAGCTTATTGCTAATGAGCTTAGAACCGCATCCTCAATTGGTTGTGATGAGGTTATTGGTTTAGTAACAGCTACAATCGGTAAAGGAAACTCAATGCAGGATGTTGCTGGTAACTCAAATGCACAGGACCCAACAGATGTTAGACCAAAAACTGGTGATCAGACTAAGGTAGAGTTCAAGATTACAAAGGGTAATGCTTCAGTTCAGAATGACCTTACATTCAACCTTCATGTTGGTTCTGACGCTGATATGACAAACAAGATTGGCGTTACAATCACAGACATGAGCTCTGCTTCACTTGGTATCCAGGGACTTAATGTTTCTGATGCTACAGGTAAAGCAGCTACATACGCTATCGATGCTATCGCTGACGCTGTTGCTAAGGTATCTGCACAGAGATCTTCACTCGGTGCTATCCAGAACAGATTAGAGCACACAATCGCTAACGTAGATAACGTAGTTGAGAATACAAATGCTTCTGAATCTCGTATCCGTGATACAGATATGGCAGAAGAGATGGTTAACTACAGCAAGAACAACATCCTCCAGCAGGCTGGTCAGGCAATGCTTGCTCAGGCTAACCAGGCTACACAGGGCGTACTTTCAATTCTTGGATAATAAATACATGAACATCTTAAGCATAGCTTAGGATTTATCCAAAATAATTGTTTCGCGCAGACTAGTTACCAACTAGTAAAATTGGGGCTCTCCGAAAGGAGAGCTCCTTTTTTGATGTGCGGACTAAAGTTTTTTCACACTCCTCCGATAAAAAAAGTAGATGAAACATTATTCATCATAATAAAATCGTAGCTTTAAAACTGAATAAGGCTATACTACTTAATTTCTTCCCTACTTGATAACCTGGGGTGGTTGGTCACACCTCTTGTTATATAGATACGGATGCAGCCTAAAGTATGTAGCATTCCAAATCAAAAGAAACTTTTAAAAATTTTGTTATGCGTTCGTCGCATCTCTTATGAATGGAATCAGAAGAGTATCTACAAGGAGGTAGAAATTATGGTAGTACAAC
The DNA here is from genome assembly GCF_900115215.1 of Pseudobutyrivibrio sp. UC1225. NCBI lineage: Bacteria > Bacillati > Bacillota > Clostridia > Lachnospirales > Lachnospiraceae > Pseudobutyrivibrio > Pseudobutyrivibrio sp. UC1225. The sequence goes on from NZ_FOVQ01000002.1 coordinate 250,430, forward strand.
ACAATATGCAGGCAGCTAATGCTTCAAGAATGTTAGGAATAACAACAAATGCTCAGTCTAAGTCTACTGAGAAACTTTCTTCAGGATTTAAGATCAACCGTGCAGCAGATGATGCAGCAGGTCTTTCAATTTCTGAAAAGATGCGTAAACAAATCAGAGGTCTTGACCAGGCGTCAACCAACGCGTCTGACGGTATCTCAGCAGTACAGACCGCCGAAGGTGCCCTCACAGAAGTGCACTCTATGTTACAGAGAATGAATGAATTGGCAGTCCAGGCAGCAAACGGTACAAACTCTGAATCAGACCGAGGATCCATCCAGGATGAAATCCTTCAGTTAACAACAGAAATCGACCGTGTCGCTGAAACGACTAAGTTCAATGAGACCTATCTTCTCAAGGGGGATTACGGCACCAAGTCGCAGGTAATTGCAGCTCATGACGCAGGTCTTGCAGGCACACTTACACAGAACACTACAACAGCCACATTTACTATCAATGCCCTTGCAATGGGTGATACAGTCACAATCGGTGGCGTTAAGTACACAATCGGTGTTCAGGGAACAAGCGTTGGAGACCAGCTTGCAAAAGCTTTAGCAGTTGTTGGTACATCAGCAGATCCAGATACAGGATTAAAACATGGTGAAGTTGTAAAGATCGATGGCAAGTCATTCACAATCGCAGCAAAGACAAACGCAGATACATCTGAAGTAACAGCTTCACAGCTTAACAAGTTTGCCAGCCAGGGTTCTACAATCGAGTACAATGGAAAGGTTGCAAAACTTTTCAGTACAGAGGACGGTGGTGCACCAGGTGAAGGCAAGGGTGATGGTATCGATCCTAAGGATCAGACACTTATTACAGCAGCAAAGGCATATCAGCTTATGTCAAATGAGCTGAGAGCAGCTTCATCTATCGGTTGTGATGCAATCGTAGATCTTCCAGATGTTTGGTATGGTGGAACCAGTGGATCAAAATTCTATGAAAGTGGAACTACAAATCCAACAACAGCGGAAGCTCTGGCAGTTAATGGAAAATTACCTAGTGAGGTAACAGGTGATAACCTGACAAAGGTTGAGTTTGTTTTGAAGAAGGGTTCTGCAGTAGTTCAGAAGAGTTTATCATTCAATCTTCACGTAGGTTCTGACGCAGATATGACTAACAAGATTGGTGTTACTATTGACTCAATGACAGCTACAGCACTTGGTCTTCAGGGACTTAACGTAGGTGATGCAACCGGTAAGGCAGCAACATATGCGATTGACTGTATTGCAGATGCTTTAGCAAAGGTATCAGCACAGAGATCTGGTCTTGGTGCTATTCAAAACAGATTAGAGCATTCTATCGCAAATCTTGATAACGTAGTTGAGAACACAGATGCTTCTGAATCACGTATCCGTGATACAGATATGGCTGAAGAGATGGTTACATACAGTAAGAATAATATTCTTATGCAGGCAGGCCAGTCAATGCTCGCACAGGCAAATCAGGCAACTCAGGGTGTTCTTTCATTACTTCAGTAATTAGCGTGGCCAAACGCAATAAGGTACTTTACGTACTATCCACAAAATTGGGGTCCTTCGGGACCCCGATTTTAATTTGCAAAAATTGCTATAAACCTATATAATTGATAAGGATAATATCTTTTTGTCCAACTATTGTTTGCACTTTCTAAATTGGAAAAATATGGTGCTATACAGTTAGAAGGAGTTTTAAATGAAAAAAGTAGAAGATTACGTAAGAACTATTCCGGATTTTCCAGAACCAGGTATTATGTTTAGAGATGTCACAACAGTTCTTCAGGACGCTGAGGGCTTCAAGCTCGCCATCGATGAGATGAAGAAGCTTCTTGATGGAGTTGATTTTGACGTTATAGCAGGAGCAGAGAGCCGTGGTTTCATCTTCGGCGCACCACTTGCATACGCTATGGGCAAGCCATTTGTCCTTATCCGCAAGAAGGGTAAGCTCCCATGTGAGACAGTTGAGAAGTCTTATGACCTCGAGTACGGTTCAGCTACAATCGAGATGCATAAGGATTCAGTTAAGCCAGGACAGAAGGTTGTTGTAGTTGACGATCTTATCGCTACAGGCGGTACTATCGAGGCAGCTTGCGAGCTTATCGAGGAGCTTGGTGGCGAAGTTGCCAAGGTTGTATTCCTTATGGAGCTTGCTGGTCTTAACGGACGCGAGAAGCTTGCAAAGTATGATGTAGCTTCAGTTGTAACATACGAAGGAAAATAAATAAAAATTTTAGGCTTCCCATTGTGGGGAGCCTTTTTTATAATATAAATATGGAATTAACGCAGATTGCTCATATAAACACAGGATTTACACAAAAGTTTGGTATACCTAGACAAAGTGGATTGGTTGGTGAAATAGGCCACATTATCTTCGAACCAGAATTTAGAAATCCCACTTTTATCGATGGAATCACGGATTACGACTATCTGTGGCTCATCTGGGGATTTTCCAAGAATAAGCCCTTAGAGGGAGGCACCGTTCGTCCACCTCGACTGGGAGGTCAGAAGCACATGGGGGTATTTGCCACCCGAGCGCCATTTAGGCCAAACAATATCGGTCTTTCATCTGTGGAGCTCATAGAGGTTCAGGAGAAAGAGGAGTTCGGCCCAGTCCTTGTGGTAAAGGGCGTGGATATGCTTGATGGCACACCAATTTACGATATAAAACCTTATATTCCTTATGCGGATGCTCATCCCAATGCCAGGGGAGGCTTTACAGATGAGCTTTCAAAGGGAGCACAGGTTAAGGTGGATTTTCCACAGGAGCTTTTACAGAAGCTTCCGGAGGAAATCAGAGAATCAGCAGTGGAGCTGTTAGGGCAGGATCCAAGAGCTGGCTATGACCGTGGAAAGCAGCGAGATTTTAGGCTTGCCTATCACGGATATGATATAGTATTTTTAGGTAAAGATGGGGAAATAACAGTTACTGATGTATTGAAAATTTGATTCAAATTAAGGAGGGGCTCATTATGTATGACTATATTGCCATTGAACGTACCTACGGTAGTGGTGGACACAAGATTGCTGAACAGCTTGCAAAGCGATTAAATTATCGCTTGTACGACCGCAGCGTAGTAGTTGAAACCTGTAAACGTATGGGGCTGGATTATGATGTGGTTTCAGGCATGGATGAGCAGAATCCTGTTAAGACATTCTTCAATGCTCCAGGAGATAATCCTTCCATGGAGGAGAAGATTTATGATACTCAGGTGTCTATTATTAAAGAGGCAGCTGAGCAGCCAGGCTGTATTTTTGTAGGCCGTGGCGCCAGCGAGATTCTTAAGGATAAAAAGATTCTTAAGGTATTCATTACAGCACGTGATTCATATCGCCGTGACCGTGCTAAGAATGTCGAGAAAATCGAGGAAAACAAAATCGATGAGACAATGAAGAAATTCGATAAGAAGCGTGAGAAATTCTTTACCACCCACGTAAATGGTGGAAAGTGGGGTTCTATCGAGTACTTCGATTTGATTATAGATTCCAGCGAGATTTCAGAGGATGGTGCAGTTGCAATGTTAGAGGCATTGGCAAAGGCTTAAGCTGACCACAATAACTCAAAAAATTAATTATATGGGCTGCTTCAGGCATAGTTCTGAGGCAGCTTTTTTATTGGGATTTTTGGGTCATAAAAGATTAGTTGTTCGACGACAACTTTTTGTTGATGGTTATTATTTTTAGACAACGTTAAAATAATAACAAAGTAAAAGGAGGATTCAACAATGAAATACCAGGGACTTTTTGAGCCTATCAAGATTGGTAAGCTCGAAATCAAGAACCGTTACGCAATGGCTCCTATGGGACCTCTTGGTCTTGGAGATTGCGAAGGTGGATGGAATGACAGAGGTATCGACTACTATACAAGACGTGCACAGGGTGGTATCGGTCTTATCATCACAGGTGTTACTTTCTCAGACACTGAGGTAGAGAAGCCTTCATTCCCAAACACACCAAACTCTACATACAATCCAGTACAGTTCGTTAGAACTAGCCGTGAGATGACAGAGCGCGTACACGCATACGGCTCAAAGATTTTCTTACAGATGTCAGGTGGATTTGGACGTGTTACTATTCCTACAAACTTAGGTGAGTTCCCACCAGTTTCAGCATCAGCTATTCCACACAGATGGCTTGATAAGACTTGCCGTCCACTTACAGTAGAAGAGATTCACGGAATCGTTGAGAGCTTTGGTAAGGGTGCTTACAATGCTAAGCGTGCAGGCTTCGATGGTGTTGAGATTCACGCTGTTCACGAGGGTTACCTTATCGATCAGTTCGCTATCTCATTCTTCAATCAGCGTACAGACGAGTACGGCGGAAGCTTAGAGAACAGACTTCGTTTTGCTAAGGAAATCCGTGAAGAAATCGCAAAGACTTGTGGTTGGGACTTCCCAGTTGCAATGAGATTTTCTCTTAAGAGCATGGTTAAGGACTTCCGTGAGGGAGCACTTCCAGGTGAAGAATTCGAAGAGAAGGGCCGTGATATCGAGGAAGGTATCGAGGCAGCTAAGCTTCTTGAGAAGTACGGCTATGATGCCCTTGATGTAGATGCAGGTACATACGATGCATGGTGGTGGAATCACCCACCAATGTATATGGAGAAGGCTCCATACAAGGAATTTGCAAGAATCACTAAGGAGCACGTTAACATCCCAGTTATCATGGCTGGTCGTGTTGATAATCCAGATACAGCGCTTGACTGCTTAAACAATGATATCTGCGACATGATTTCACTTGGCCGTCCAACACTTGCAGATCCAGATATCGTAAACAAGATTCGTAGAGACAATCTTAGCCAGATTCGTCCATGTATCAGCTGTCAGGAAGGCTGCATGGGTCGTATCCAGACTTATTCACTTATCAACTGTGCAGTTAATCCACAGGCTGGTAAGGAAAGACTTAATCAGTACAACCCAATCGTTAAGAAGAAGAAGGTTCTCGTTGTAGGTGGCGGTGTTGCAGGCTGTGAGGCAGCACGTGTACTTGCAGAGAGAGGACACGAGCCAGTTCTTTACGAGGCAACAGGTCGCCTCGGTGGTAACCTTATCCCTGGTGGCGCTCCAGCATTCAAGGAGGATGACATCGCTCTTGCTAAATGGTACGAGGATGAGATGGTTCGTCTTGGCGTAGAGGTTCACCTCAATACAAAGGCTACAGATAAGGAAATCCTTGATAAGCAGTTTGATGCAGTTATCCTTGCTACAGGTTCACGTCCAAAGATGTTCTCACTTGGCGATGATGAGAAGGTTTACTCAGCAGAGCAGGTACTTCTCGGCGAGAAGGAGACAGGCGACAATGTAGTAGTTGTTGGTGGCGGTCTTGTAGGTTGCGAGCTTGCACTTGATCTTGCTCAGAAGGGTAAGAAGGTTACAATCGTTGAGGCTCTTGAGAAGCTCATGGCTGTTAACGGACCTCTTTGCTCAGCAAACAAGGAAATGCTTGAGAAGCTTATCCCTTTCAACGGTATCGATGTTGTTACTGGTGCTAAGGTTACTGAGTACAAAAACGGTGTACTTAAGGCTTCAGTTGGCGAAGACACTAAGGAATTAAATGCAGACAGCGTAGTACTTTGCGTAGGTTATGCCAGCGAGAACACACTTTACAACCAGCACAAGAATGATGTGGACGAAATTTATCTTCTTGGCGATGCAAGACAGGTATCAAACATCATGTATGGTATCTGGGATGCATTTGAGGTTGCAAACCACATTTAATTACTTTTAACCCCAATTAATTACATAAAACCCTATACTGTTATATTATTTTTATAAAAAATCCCCCATTTTTATATAAAAAACTTATCTCCCCTATTAATATATATCCCGTCAGGTCCGTTGCCTGACGGGATTTTTTATATTAAAATTATCCTATGAATACGCGAAATTTTAAATGTTTCCAAACTGTATATGAGGAGAGAAATCTTCAGGTAGCTGCCAGTAAGCTTTTCATGTCTCCACAGGGCCTCAGCAAATTGATTAAAGGATTGGAGGAGGAGTGTGGTACTACGCTTTTCTCCAGAACAAAGGACGGCTTTATCCCTACAGAAAGTGGTAAGGTTTTCTACGAGAAATCCAAAATCATTACAAAGGATCTCAATGAAATGTTTTCCGCTATTGAGGCTGTTAGCGATAGAGAAAAGCGATTTAAAATAGGGTTTGCTGCTGGTACCACTCGCGTGATTGATATTCCGGCAGTAAACAATTTTATGAAGTCCAATCCTGAAATCGTAGCCAGCTGGGATGAGCAGGAAAATGGCATTGTCCTTAACCGTGTTTTGAATGATGAGATTAATTGTGGCCTGGTGGTAGGAAAACCGGAGGCTACAGGACTTGTTGCAAAGCTGATAAAGTCGGTCGAGATTGTGCTTTATGTGTATAAGGGACACCGACTTTGGGACAGCGATCAGGTGAACATCCTAGACATAAAGGATGAGCCGCTGGTATCCATGAATGAAAAATATCACATATATCACGATGTGGTTAATGCATGTCACACCAATGGCTTTAATCCGGAAATCATTGCCCGTGTTGGTGATGGTGTAACAATGCACACTCTGGTTAAGAACAAGATTGGCATCGGTATTTGTCCTAGATTCTTTGAAGATGATGAGGACATAAAGTCTGTTGCTATTAATGATGCCTACACCTGGGATGTGTACGGAATATACATGGAGAATTCGCCAGATGCACCGCTGGCAAAAAGATTTTTGCAGGAAATGTAATACAATATGTAATACATAATGTAATACAATTAAATATTTTTAGGGGGATTATTTGTAATGGAAAAGATATTTGTTAATCAGGTAGGCTTTTTGCCTGAAGGGGCGAAGAAGGCTGTCTTGAATTTTGATGCGCCAGAATTCAGACTTGTGGATGAGTCCGGAAAGTCAGTATTTGAAGGCAAGACAAGTCATTTTGGTACTGATGAGATTTCAGGTGAGGACACTTTTGTAGCGGATTTTAGTGGCTTCAGCGGACAGGGCAAGTTCAAGGTGGAGGCAGATTCTGTGGCAAGTGCCACATTTGCCATTGGTGACAGCGTCTATGACAAGCTGATGCACGATATTTGCAAGTGCTTCTATTATCTTCGCTGTGGAGATGCTCTCGATAAGAAATATGCTGGGGAATATTATCACGAGCCTTGTCATCTTTCAAAAGCTACAGTTTATGGGGAGGATGTGGAGCCCGTTGATGTAACAGGTGGCTGGCATGATGCAGGTGATTATGGTCGTTATTCTACAGCTGGTGCAGTGGCAGTAGCTCATCTTTTATATGGTGTGCGTTTCTTCAAGAATCTTCTCGATGTAAAGTTTGATATTCCTGAGGAGAAGTGCGATAAGGGCACATTGCCAAACATCCTTGCAGAGGTAAAGGTGGAGTTGGATTTCCTTATGAAGATGCAGCGTGAGAACGGCAGCGTTTGGCACAAGGTTACCACATTTAGTCATGCCCCATTTATCATGCCTGAGGAGGACAAGTCAGAGCTTTTCCTATTCAGCGTTTCATCTCTTGCAACTGCTGATATTGCTGCAGTATTTGCACTGGCTTATACAATATATAAGGATTATGATAAGGCTTATGCCGATTTGTTGATGGAGCGAGCATTAAAAGCTTATGCATGGCTTGAGGCAAATCCACAGGCTACATTATTCAAAAATGCCGAAGGCTCTAACACTGGCGAGTATCCTGAAAACGAGGACAACTCTAACAGATTCTGGGCTGCAGCAGCATTATTTGAAGCTACCGGAGAAAAGAAATATTATGATGAGGCTATGAAGCAGAAGCCACTTATCGAAGCATATGATAAGAGCGATGCTTTCAAGGAGTACACAGGAAACGTGTTCACATGCCTTGGATGGGGTGATGTGGCAGGTCTTGGCGCATTATCACTCATTCTTAAGAATGATGGCAGCGAGCTTTGCACATTTGCAAAGGAGTGCTTCGCAGGTGAGGCAGATAGACTTTGCAAGAATGCTAAGACAAACGGCTTTGGCTTATGCATGCTGAAGGAGAATTTCATCTGGGGAAGTAACATGGAGCTTTTGAAGTACCTTATGGTGCTAACCACTGCAAATGTTATTAATCCACAGGAGAGATTCGTAAATGCGATAACAGCTGGTCTGGATTACCTTCTTGGCTGCAACAGCATGGACGTAAGCTACGTTACAGGCAATGGCGAGAAGGCATACAAGAACCCACATCTTCGTCCAACAGCAGTAGATGACATTGAGGAGCCATGGCCAGGCCTTGTTTCTGGAGGTCCAAACACAGGTCTACAGGATGAGCAGGCTCAGAAGCTTCCAAAGGATACAGCACCAATGAAGTGCTACCTTGATCATGTGGACTGCTATTCTCTTAATGAGATTACCATCTACTGGAATTCACCACTTGTATTCGTGATGGCCGGACTATTAAAGTAATACTGATGATTCCATGAAAATAGTGGGAGCTTGCCTGATGGCAGGCTCCTTTTTTGGACAATTTTACTCGTGTTTTAGGGTGTAAAATGTGGACTAGATTTTTTATGGAAGGAATTAGTGTATGAATTATTCTGTAATAGCTCTTGATTTAGATGGCACACTTTTAAATAGCAAAAAGGAAATTAGTAAGCGAAATAAAGAAACAATTATGAAGGCAGCCAAGGCCGGAGCAAAGATTGTCCTCGCCTCTGGACGCCCAGTTCCTGGGGTTAAGAAAATTGCCCATGCACTTCGTTTGGAGGAAGTGGGAGGATACATTCTAGCCTACAATGGTGGCATGATTATCGATTGTAAGACTGGAGAGGTGATTCGTCGCGAGACAGTACCTACCGAGTTCTATCACACAATCGTTCAGATTGCCCACAAACATGGTGTTACACCACTTACATACGATGCAGAAGGAATCATCACTGACAATGCTGACCATGAGTACGTGCAGCTTGAAGCAAGAATCAACAACATCCCTGTAAAAGAGGTCTTCCATCTCAACGAGGTGGCTGCACAGGATCCACCTGTAAAGTTTTTAATGGTGGGAGAGCATAAGGTATTAAGACAGGCAGAGGCTGAGCTTAATGAAAAGTTAAAGGGTGAGGTAGAGGTGTTCTTCTCAGAGCCATTTTTCCTTGAGATTACACCAAGGGGAATCGAAAAGGCTTCTTCTTTGGAGCTTCTTTTGAATCGTATCGGTATGGAGCGAAAGCACCTCATGGCTTGTGGCGACGGTTTCAACGACATTCCTATGATGAGATATGCAGGTCTCGCTGTTGCCATGGAAAATGCCCAGGATGAGACAAAGGAATGGGCAGATTACGTTGCACCTTTAAATGATGAGGATGGCGTTGCAGTAGCAATAGAGAAATTTTGCTTAAGTTGACATCTCCTGAAAAGCGTGTTATAACTGTATTACTACAGTTAATACAGATGGTAAGGAGATTTTGAGATGAAAAAGAGATTTTTAATAATGATGATGACAATGGTAATGGGCTTATCCATGGTAGCTTGTGGAAAGAGCAATGATGATTTCTACAATTCAAACTGTGGATGCGGCGTAGATTACGATTGTGATGACGATGGTGTTGTAGAAACAGGTCTTAAGGCAGAAGATGCACATACTGAAACTACTATAGATAGCGATGTGTTTGATATTCATATTTCAGTAATGGATGATGGTGATACAGTACTTGACAGACTTACAGAAGAGTTTGGTGACCCTACAAACACAGAGGTTAATGACAACTATCACACAGATACATTTGATGATATTTCAGTTACATACTGTGAGGAAGATGGTAAGAAGGAGCTCATTGAATTTAAGGTTATGTCTGACAGATACAAGACTAGCAAGGGAATCACAATCGGCTCTACAGTAGATGATGTAAATGCAGCTTATGGTGAAGCCTTATGTGAATATGATGAGGGTGATGAGCACTATATGAATTACTTCTACGATGATGGCTTCAGCATCTACTTCACATGCGCTAACGGTGAAGTAATCACATACCAGATCGTAATGGGTAGAGGCTAAGAGAATATTATAATTCGGCAATTTTGCAGGAAAGTGACAAATTATAGTACCGGTCATAACTAAATTTAACAAATAAGACTATAATTATGTAAGCTTCGCTTGATAGACAGGCGGAGCTTATTTTTTTATAATAAAGGAAAATGTTAAAATATTTAACAAAGGTGGTAAAAATATGAGAAAGACATACTTAGATAATGTTCGTTGGATAACAGTAGTGCTAGTTGTCATATATCATGTTATTTACATATTCAACGGCGTAGTTGTACATGGAATCATCGGACCATTTAGTGAACATCAGCCACAGGATACATATCAGTATATCGTGTATCCATGGTTTATGTTTTTGCTTTTTGTGGTATCGGGCATGTCAGCTCGCTTCGAGCTGGGCAAACGAACAGAAAAAGAATTCATCAGAGTAAGGACAAGAAAACTTCTTGTGCCTTCCACAATCGGTCTTCTGGTCTTCGGCTGGGTTCTCGGCTATTACAACATGCTTATAAGCGGTGCATTTGATACTATGGGCAATGTACCAAAGCCGGTTCTTTTTCTGATAATGTCAGTCAGTGGATGTGGCGTTTTGTGGTACATCCAGATGCTTTGGATATTCAGCATGACTCTGTTATTGATTAGAAAGATTGAAAAGGACAGATTCTATAATATCTGTGGAAAGGCCAATCTTCTGATAGTCATGCTACTTGTCATCCCAGTATACGGAGCTGCCCAGATACTTAATACACCGATGATAGTGGTGTACAGATTTGGTATCTACGGACTGGGCTTTTTGATTGGCTATTTTGTACTGTCACATGATGTCGTGATGGATAGACTTGGCAATAACTGGCTGATATTAGGTGTTCTCGCAGTTGTATCCTGCGTAGCCTTTGTGATTTTATACATAGGTCAGCCTTATGCAGATCATGTTGTCTTAGATACAATCATGTGCAACGTTTACACATGGTTTGGAACTATTGGCATACTTGCCTTCATGAAAAAATGGGGCAATTTCGAGAATGCCTTCACTAAGTGGATGTGCAAAAAATCCTGGGGCTTATATGTATTCCATTATCTGATGATAGCAGTCAGTGGATGGTATCTGCATACATTATGTCCGGACCTTGCACCTGTTATCGTATACCTGCTGGTTGCAATAGCAGCATTTGCAGGTTCATACCTTCTGTATGAGATTATTAGTTGCATACCGTTCATAAGATGGTGTGTTTTAGGAATAAAAAAGTAGAAGAGATAATGAGTTTTGCAGATAACTCAGTTGTTGCCGGCGATGAATTCAAGGGTGGAGATATTCCTCGAATTATGGTAATATACTGTAGATTTAGACAAAATATTTAAAACATAAGAGATTTTTCATATAGAAGGAGATATATTACCATGAAACTCGGAATCGTAGGTTTACCAAACGTTGGTAAGTCAACCTTATTTAATTCACTTACAAAGGCAGGAGCACTTGCAGCAAACTATCCATTTGCTACAATCGACCCAAACGTTGGTGTCGTATCAGTTCCTGATAAGCGTCTTGATGTACTTACAAAGATGTACAACTCAAAGAAGACAGTTCCAGCTACAATCGAATTCGTTGATATTGCTGGTCTTGTAAAGGGTGCTTCAAAGGGTGAGGGACTTGGAAACCAGTTCCTTGCAAACATCCGTGAGGTAGATGCAATCGTTCACGTTGTACGTTGCTTCGAGGATGCTAATGTAGTTCACGTTGATGGAAGCATCGACTCACTTAGAGATATTGAGACTATCAACCTTGAGCTTCTTTTTGCAGATATGGAGGTTATGGAGCGTCGTTACTCTAAGACAGAGCGTTCAGCTCGTATGGATAAGACACTTCAGAAGGAAGCTGCTATGCAGAAGCGTCTTCTTGATCACATGGAAGCTGGCAACATGGCTAAGACTTTCGAGCTTAACGATGAGGATGAGGAGAACTACTTCAAGGAGTACAATCTTCTTACAGCAAAGCCAGTTATCTATGCTGCAAACGTTGAGGATGAGGATCTTGCAGATGATGGCGCAAACAATAAGAACGTACAGGCTGTTCGTGAGTACGCTGCCAAGGAAGGTTCTGAGGTATTCGTAATCTCAGCTCAGATTGAGCAGGAGATTTCAGAGCTTGAGTCAGAAGAAGAGAAGCAGGAGTTCCTTGAGGCTATGGGACTTTCAGAGTCAGGTCTTGACAAGCTCATCACTGCATCTTACAGACTTCTTGGACTTATCTCTTACCTTACATCAGGTGAGGATGAGACTCGTGCATGGACAATCAAGAAGGGAACAAAGGCTCCACAGGCTGCTGGAAAGATTCACACAGATTTCGAGCGCGGATTCATCAAGGCAGAGGTTATAAGCTATGATGATCTTATGGCAAACGGTTCTATGACAGCTGCTAAGGAAAAGGGTCTTGTACGTATGGAAGGTAAGGAATACGTTGTTGCTGATGGTGATATCATCAACTTCAGATTTAACGTATAAGCCGTATCGCTTCACACTTTTTTGAATATTATGTATTATTATGAGGATTATAGATAATCATTTATTTTCCTTCAAAGGAGGTACATATGAAGCTTACAAATATCAAAGATACGGAAGCATTTTTCAAGGTTATTGATAGCTGCACAGGCACAGTAGAGCTTGTTACAGGCGAAGGTGATAGATTAAATCTCAAGTCAAAGCTTTCACAGTTTGTTTCACTTGCAAATATCTTCAAGGCAGAGGAGAGCATCCCGGAGCTTGAAATTATTGCATATGAGCCAGATGATGCAAAGAAATTACTTGAATTTATGATTAATCAGTAATATAACATTTAAAAGATGAGGGGGTCACGTTTATAAGTGCCCCCTTCTTTAATGTAAATTTTTAATCAACTAAGGAGCGACATAAATGTTAGAGAATCTTATTTTTTGTTTGAATGCAACTGTACCAATTTTTCTTCTGATGGTTTTGGGAGGAGTGTTCAGAGCCACTGGGATTTTTAATGAAGACCTCACCAAGGGACTGAATAATTTCGTTTTCAAGATAGCTCTTCCAGTCCTTGTTTATAAGGAGCTTGCCACATCAGATGTGGAGGAGCTGTGGGACACAGGCTTCATTGTTTTTTGTTTTGTGGCTACCTTGATTTCTATTCTGATTGGCTGGGCCTTTTCATTTCTTGCTCACGATAAGCGCACCCGTACCGAGTTTATTCAGGGAACTTATCGAAGCAGTGCAGCACTCCTAGGAGTGGGAATTGCAGTAAATCTTTACGGCACAGCAGGCATGACGCCCCTTATGATCATTGGAGCAGTTCCTCTTTATAACGTGGCTGCTGTAATTATTCTTACTCTCGGCTCTAACGACGGTAAGCTTACACCGGCACTTTTAAAGAAGACTGCCATAGGAGTTATCAAGAATCCTATCATCATAGGAATCACACTGGGAATAATCCGTTCCTTTATTCCTGTTTCAATTTTACTTCCAAAGACACTAGATTCAGTTAGTGCACTTGCTACACCGCTTGGACTAATGGCTCTTGGAGCCAGCTTCCAGATGGGTGAAGCTATTAAGAAGTACAAGCCTACAATTGTGGCTACTTTCTTTAAGCTGATTGGTTTTTGTGCCCTTTGGTTGCCTGTTGCCATAGCCCTTGGCTACAGCCATGATAAGCTGGTGGCAGTCCTTATTATGACAGGTTCACCAACTACAGTTTCATCATTTGTCATGGCTAAAAGTATGGGGTATAATGGAAACGTTTCAGCAGGTATTGTAATGCTGACCACCATATTGTCAGCCTTCACACTTACAGTATGGCTTTATATTTTAAGGTCCATGGGACTTATTTAAAGGAGAATTTATTTTTATGAGAGCGTATGAGAGATTATTAAATTACGTAAAAATATACACCACTAGCGATGAAGACAGCACTACTGTGCCTTCTACAGCTCGTCAGTTTGACTTGGCTAAGCTTTTGGTAGAGGAGCTTAAAGGTCTTGGCGTTGCAGATGCACACGTAGATGACAAGTGCTATGTTTACGGCACTATCCCTGCAACAGCAGGCTATGAGGACAAGAAGGCTATCGGCTTTATTGCCCACATGGATACTGCACCAGATTTCACTGGTGAAAACGTTAATCCAGTTGTTGAAGAGAATTACGATGGTGAGGATGTAGTTCTTGGTACATCAGGCCGTGTGATCAAGGTCTCTGATTTCCCACATCTTAAGACATTAAAGGGTCGCACCCTTATTCATACAGATGGCACTACACTTCTTGGTGCAGATGATAAGTCAGGAATCGCAGAGATTATGACTTTTGTTGAGGAGATTCTTAGCAGCAATCAGCCTCACGGCAAGATTTGCATTGCCTTCACTCCAGACGAGGAGATTGGCGCTGGCGCAGATCATTTTGATGTAGAGGGCTTTGGTGCAGATTTCGCTTATACTGTAGACGGAGGCGAGGAAAACGCTGTTGAGTATGAGAACTTCAATGCAGCAGGTGCAGAGGTTAAGTTCAATGGTGTTAATATCCATCCAGGTGATGCAAAGGATATCATGGTTAATGCAGCACTTGTAGCAATGGAGTTCAATGCACTTCTTCCTCCTACAGAGGTTCCTTCACAGACAGAAGGATATCAGGGCTTCTTCCACCTTACAGATATGTCAGGTGATGTTGCAGAGGCTACACTTTCTTACATCATCCGTGACCACGATGAGGAGAAGTTTGCTTACAAGAAGAAGATTATGGAGCACGCAGCGAACATCATCAATCAGAAGTATGGTGAGGGCACTTGCGAGCTTACAGTTAAGGATCAGTACCAGAACATGCTTGAGATGATTAAGCCACATATGTTCTTAATAGATTATGCCTTTGATGCCTTAAAGGATGCAGGAGAGAATCCTAAGGCAGTTGCAATCAGAGGTGGCACAGACGGTGCACGCCTTTCATTTATGGGATTACCATGTCCAAACCTTGGAACAGGTGGATACAACTTCCACGGCCCAATGGAGCACATCACAGCCGAGGGTATGGATACCGTAGTTAAGGTTCTTCATGGAATCACTAAGCGCTTTGCGGAAAATTAAACTGGCGTAATTAGGGGGAAGATAAATGTCATCAGAGAAGAGAAAAGAAATATTTGTAGATATTTTGATGGATGCCTTGTCAGGCTTGTGTATTGGTATCGCATTGTATAATTTTGCGGCAGATGCAAAATTCCCATTGACAGGACTGACTGGTATCGCTATGATTTTCTATCAGTACTGGGGATGGAAAATCGGTATTGCCACCATTATCATGAACATTCCACTTATCGTGTGGGCATATAAGGTTTTAGGAAAGAAATTCTTGCTGAAATCTTTCAAGACTATGGCTGTAGGCACGGTTATGATGGATTTTGTGGCACCATTGGTGCCTAAGGTGGACATCGGCAATCTGTTTTTGAATGCCGTAGTAGTTGGCGTGTTTACAGGACTTGGTTATGCGCTGGTTTATATGCGCAATTCATCTACTGGTGGAGCTGATTTCATCATGATGATTATCAAGGCAAAGCATCCACATATGTCCCTTGGAAGAATTTTCTTCATCGTGGACACTGTAATTATTGTTATCGATACCATTGCATATGCTCATTCCTTTGAAGCACTTTGCTATGGTTTTGTAATAAGCTATATTGGTTCTCTTGTAGTTGATAAGGTAATGATTTCTGCCGATGCAGGTATGATGTGTATGATTGTTACCAACAAGGCTGAGGCCATCGCAGACGCTATCGATAAAGCTGTGGAGCGTGGCACCACAATTTTTACCGCAAAGGGCGGTTATAAGGGAGATGAGAGACAGGTGCTTATGTGTGCCTGCTCAGACAAGCAGATGTATCAGGTCAATCGCGTTGCAAAGAAGATTGATGTGGATGCATTTATTGTCATCATGGAATCTAAGGCCGTTTACGGCGAGGGGTTCAAGCGTTTTAAGGGTTAAAAGTAATAAGGAGTATTTATGTCAGAGAAAATTTGCGTTCTTGGCGTAGCAGGAGGTTCTGCTTCAGGCAAGACTACAATCATCAACAAATTACAGGATTTCTTTGGAGAGGATATTGCAGTAATCAGCCATGATGCTTATTACAAGGCTCATCCAGAGATGTCTTTTGAAGAGCGTAGCCAGCTTAACTACGATCACCCAGATTCATTCGAGTCAGATAGAATGGCTGAGGATGTTAGAAAGCTTATCAAGGGTTATGCCATCGATATGCCTGTTTATGACTATGTAAATCACAACCGTTCAGATGAGACTGTTCGTGTTGAGCCTA
The DNA here is from genome assembly GCF_900115215.1 of Pseudobutyrivibrio sp. UC1225. NCBI lineage: Bacteria > Bacillati > Bacillota > Clostridia > Lachnospirales > Lachnospiraceae > Pseudobutyrivibrio > Pseudobutyrivibrio sp. UC1225. Next base: position 266,742 of record NZ_FOVQ01000002.1, read on the forward strand.
AGACTGTTATCGTTATGGAGGGTATTCTTATTCTTGAGAATAAGGAGCTCCGTGATTTAATGGATATTAAGATTTTTGTTGATACAGATGCTGATGAGCGTCTTATGCGTCGTATCCAGCGTGATATGATTGAGCGTGGTCGAAGCATCGAGTCAATCATCGAGCAGTATTCAAAGACAGTTAAGCCAATGCACGAAGAGTTCGTTGAGCCTTCAAAGAAGCATGCTGATATCATCATCCCACGTGGTGGTGAGAACGCAGCCGGCATTGAAATGCTTACTACATATATGACCAAGAAGTTACACGACGAGGAATAATCCTCATTTTGCTTGTGCAAAATGCTTTTTGCGCCACAGAGGTTTTTGTTTATTACAGCAAAAATCCCTGTGGCGTTTTTGTTTCCCTTTATTTAAGGAATACATCTATGATAAAATCGAATAGCAATAATTGATAATAATTTATCAATTTGCGATAGGAATTAAAGGGAGAAAAAATTAAAAATGGAAAAGAAGCCTATAGTGTTGGCTGTTGCTGGTAAAGGCGGAGTTGGTAAAACCTCTCTTGCGTCAGTAATGGTCAAGTTATTAGTGGAAGCTTATCCAGACAAGAAAATCTTAGCAATTGATGCGGACCCAGCTGTTGGTTTGTCCACAGCCCTTGGCGTGGAGCCAGAGCTTACTCTTGATGATATCAGGAAGGAAGCTGTGGAGGCAGCTGAGAATGGGGATGCCAAGGCTACTGTTGAGGTGCTTGGCGAAGCCAGATATCGCATTTTCGATGCTATGGTTGAGATGGATGGCTTTTCTTTTATTGCAATCGGACGTCCTGAAGCGGCAGGATGCTATTGCAAAATTAACACATATCTTAAAGAGGTCATCGCTCAGGTGGCCGACAATTTCGATTATATCGTTATAGACGGCGAGGCTGGTATCGAGCAGATTAATCGCCGTGTCATGGAAAAGGTTACACACCTTGTTCTTATTACCGATTCTAGTAAGAAGGGCTGTGGAGTAGTTAAGACAATCAAAGAAGTGGCAGACAACCTTGTAATGTACGACGAGATCGGAGTAGTAGTAAATCGTGTTCCATCCGAGGACGTTTTACAGTACATGGATTTGGGAGATATTCCACTTTTAGGTTGGATTCCAGCAGATGCCAATCTTACAGAACGTGATCTAAAAGGAGAATCCGTTTTCTACATTCCAAGCGAAGCACCAATCGTAGAGGGCTTACGTAGTTCGCTCAAAAAGATGGGTGTTTTATAAAATTTTTAAATGAGCATGTAGCTATCAAGCTCTTAGTGTTGCACAGCGAGACATGTTAGTCGAGCGGAGCAATATCTAAGGCTTGAGAGTGTAACATGCGGATTAGGGAGAATTGAATATATGAAGGATTTAAAGCATTTATACTACTTTGAAAACCTTCTAATGGACGCCGATAATGAGCTGGTTAGACAGGCCCAGGCTGAGGGCCGCGTCTGCGTTGGTTCAGTTTGTTATCAGATTCCAGAAGTGTTGATGAACTTAGGTAATGCTTTCACAGTAAGACTTCGTGCGCCTCGTACAGGTTCCATGGAAATGGGAACCTACTACCTGACCAGTCTTTTATGTGAATATTCCAGAGCATTGCTTGAGCGTGCCATCGAAGGCGGATACCAGTTTTTAGATTGCCTTATGGCACCAGATGGATGCACCATGATCAACCGTTGCGTTGAGAACATGGAGCTCCTTAAGATGAATGAAAAGGAGCATTTCTTCTACCAGTACCTTGAGGTTCCAATGAAGGCTGATGAAAATGGATTAAACCTCTATATTGGTCAGTGCAGAAGCAAAATCCTTGAGCCATTACATGAGAAGTTTGGTATCGACATTAGTGATGAGGCTCTTAGAAAGGCAGTAGAAGAACACAACAAAATCTGCCGTCTTATCACAGAGCTTGGAAACTTCCGTAAGGAAGAGAAGCCTCGTATTACAGGCTATGAGTTCCACATCATCACAATGTGTACTTATGTGTGCCCTCACGATTTACTTATCGAGAAATTAGAGGAGACACTTGAAGAGGTTAAGAATCGTCAGCCAGACGAGAAGTGGCCATTTAGAGCAAGAGTTGCTGTGGTTGGTTCTGAGATTGACGATATTGATATGATTAAGCTTGTTGAAGATTCAGGAGCTTATGTTTGCGCAGACAGATTCTGCTTTGGTTCATTGCCAGGACGACAGGAAATCATCCTTAACGATGAGGAGGATGTTCTCACACAGATTTGCCGTCAGTATATGATGAGCTGCATGTGTCCACGTCACATGGATACACCAAAGATGAATCGTAGACGCGAGTATGTAGATGAAATTGCCAAGGAATACAAAGCAGATGGAATCATCTACGAGCAAATGAAATTCTGCGACCCATGGGCATATGAGAGAATGGTTGGAAGCCATGTTTTACGCGACGAATACGGTTATCCAGTTCTTACAATTGACCGCCCGTACGCAGTAGGAAATTCCGGACAGTTACGCACCCGTGTACAGGCCTTCGTGGAGAGTATCGAAATCAAGAAAATCCAAGGAGGTAAGAAGTAATGGGAAAAGCAGTCGGCAGCTCACAGCTTGGAAAGCTTTATAGTGGTGATAAAAAGGTTTTCAAGCATCGTGAATGGAGAGGAATAAAAGATACTTGGTACGATTACACCAGATGGCTGGGAATTATGGCCATGCTTGGTAAATTTATGCTTCATCCAAAGAATGTAAAAGGATTCTTTAGATATCGTTGGATGCTCAATTATTTAGCTGTTCCAATGATGATTGATAAGCATTCAATGGGGCTTCGTGGCCCACAGCTTCGCATCTGTCGTGAGGAGTACGATTTAGTAGCTTCAGACGTTGCTAAGCTTCTTACAAAGATCTTTTCTATGGATCAGAATCTTGGCGCTAAGCCTGAGAAGTCAAAGCATGTAGTCCTTATGGATGAGAATGAGATGACCAACATCATGTGTGGTTTTCCAAATCTCGAGGGACTTAGCTGGGAGACAGCAAGCTGCTATGTTTGCGTGCTTCTTCAGGGAGATGCCATGACACATTATCTTGATGTAGTTCAGGAATGTGGTATGCCTGGTGATGTTTGCCCTATGCCAGCATCCGAGGCAGGTATTTGTATCGATGGAGATATGCCAATCTTTGGTAAGTGTGCCGTTCAGTGTAACACTACCTGTGATGGTTCCCTTATGGGAAATGGTGTTATTTCACGAGCTCTTGAGCGCAATGGAATTCCAGTTCATCAGCTTGCTACACCACTTCGTCACACAGAGCCAGGAGTTCAGGAGTATGCTGCTCAGGAGGTTAGAAATGCAATCGCCTTTATCGAGGAGCAGACAGGCGAGAAATTTGACTGGGATTACTACTTCGAGTGTGCTAAGCGCATCAACATCGGAGCACGTGAGTGCTCAGAATGGCTTGAGCTTTCAAAGACAGATTATCCTCAGGTAATTGGAAATAACATCCTTCTTTACCGTGAGACAGAATACATGGCAATCGCTGGTAAGGTTCCAGCCTTTGCAGAGCTTGATAAAAAGATTACAAAGATGGCTACAGAAGCCTACAAGAACAAGACAATGCTTGCTAAGGAATACCGCCACCGTGCAGTAATCTGGGGCGTTCAGTCACAGTTCTATACAGATTTTGTAGCATGGCTGTTAAATTGCTGGGGAATTCTTCCACTTTTTGATATGCTTACTATGGTTTCTCTTGATCCTATCTCAGAGGATGATAAGGAACAGGCATATTACGATATGGCTCACCAGTACGAGAACATGATTATGAGAAACCGTACTCATGGTGGTTACGAGGTTCTTCTTGATGATCTTTGGAGATACTGTGAGGAGTTCAATGCGGATATGGTAATCCTTTGGGAGCACATTGCATGCAAGGCTCTTGATGGTATGCACGGTATGTTCGAGCAACAGGCCAGAGAGCATGGCATTAAGCTTGTGTGGGTAAACCACGATCTTTACGATCCACGTGTTATCCCAAGAAAGAATCTTCGTCAGGATGTTAACCGCTATATGCGTAGCGTATTGCGTGAAGAACCGTTAGATCCTACATTAGAGGACTACGATGATACTAATTTATGGTAGGAGAATAATAATATGAAATATTTTGGTGGATGTGATTCCGGTTCTACATACACAAAGTGTGTAATCATTGATGAGACCGGAAAGATGGTAGCTGATGTGACTCTTAAGAGTCGAATCAATGCAGTGCTTTCTTGTCAGGATGCTCTTGACCAGGCAGTAGCTCAGGTTCCAGAGTTAAACAGTGCAGAGGATTTAACATATCTTGTAGGTACAGGATATGGCCGAAATAAGGTTCCATTTGCTGATGAGAACATTTCAGAGATTAGCTGCCATGCCATGGGTGTGCACGTCGCAGACCCTGAGGTAAAGGCTATAATTGATATCGGTGGTCAGGACGTTAAGGGTATCGCTGTGGATACAGACGGTACAGTTCTTAACTTCGCCATGAACGATAAATGTGCAGCAGGTACAGGACGTTTCTTCGAGGCTATGGCAAGAGCCTTCGAGATGGATTTGGACGAGTTCTCAAATCTTTCCCTCAAGGCAAAGAACGTTATTCCAATCACTGCTCAGTGTACAGTTTTCGCTGAGTCAGAGGTTATCTCACTTGTTGGTGAAGGTAAGCCTATGGATGAAATCGCTGCAGGTATCGAGCTTTCAGTTGCTAAGCGCTGCTTCGTAATGTCGAAGAAGGCTGGTGCTGTTGATAAGATTACACTTACAGGTGGTTGTGCAAAGAATGCAGGTCTTAAGGCAGCTATTGAGCAGGTTCTCAAGCTTAAGGTAATCGAGCTTCCAGTGGACCCACAGCTTATGGGAGCACTTGGCGCAGCTGAGTTCGCACGACAGAAAGGACTATAAAATGTTGAAAATTCTTTTAATAATTGCACTTATTTTGCTGTGTCTCTTCGTATTATCGTTTATCGTTTATTTCTTTAACTTAGATATGAAACTTACATCAGCAATTCAACCGCTGTTAGCTAAGCACTATGACAAGATAAAGAGAAATAGAAAGATTTAATCAATGAAGCTATATGATGAGACTATAAAGTGCATTATGTCTTCCTTTGAAGGGGCGCCATTAAAGCAGCTTGATATCGCAAATGCGAATTGGGCTGATGCAGGCGATCACAATCTTATCCTTAGAGCAGACATGGCTTATGAGCTGGGTGGTGGCACACATCCCGCAGTCAGCGCAATGGGTGTTACAGCAAACACCGAGCTTGTTCCAGCTGATGAAGTTTATATTCTTGGACCAAATTTGTCTGAGATAAAGGCAGATCAGCCTTACGCCAGAGTTGCTCTTGTGAGGGTAGCAGAGGACAGCCTGGGAGATGGCAATGTACTTTATAACGCTATTAGAAAAATCGAATATGTGAGATATCACATAAATCCAGAAGGGTACATGACTCGTATCTCTGCATCAAACGGCAGAGAGCCGGTTAGAGTCAGTGCTGAGGCTATTAAAAAAGGTCTTGGTTTCGCCCAGGTAGGTAAGCTTTTCTTGGATACCTACCATGAAAACAAAAATATTGAAGCTGTAAAGCTCATATTTATAACTGATCCAGATTTCGATTATAAATCGTTGTCTGAGCAGTCACGTCATCTTGAAGAGATCACTGGCACAATCGATCACATCTTCAAGAACGTAATGATGGATTGTGGCTCGTGTTCATTGCAGAAGGTTTGTGACGAAGTTGAGGGGCTTCGCGAGCTACATTTTAAAGAAAGAAAGGGAGTATAAGGAAATGCCAGAAATGAGTAAAGCAGTCATTCCACCACACATGAATGACAAGGCACCAAGCAAGAAAATCATTGAGCTTGGTAGAAAAATTACAGATGTTGCTGGACACAAGATGTTCGGTGTAAAGGTTGAGGATCCAGAGTACTGGGGTCTTGCAGAAATCGTAACAGAGGAGATGGCAGAGGTTGGTCTTACTATGAAGCTTCGCCATCATTACACATTTGATGAAATGTGCAAGATGAATCCTGAGAAGGCAAAGGACAAGGAAGCATTTCAGAAGCTTCTTGATGAGATGTCATATATTGGTCTCTTAGAGTACGATTACGGCGATCACTACGATCACAACGGACGTACAGCTGAGCCTTCAGAGAGAAGATATTGTCTTCCTATGTTCGTTCCAGGTTCTGCGGAGCTTTTCAACATGGAAGAGTCAGTTCCTGGCGAGCGTTCAAATAATAGATTAAAGGAGCATCCAGCTCTTGCATCCTTCTTCGAGAGAATGACATTTATGCCACTTGATGGACTTACACACCTTATCCCACCAGGCGGTGCTGGTGTAGGTATGCACGTTATCCCTGTTGAGAAGGCTATCGAGTTCGAAAACGAGAAGTTAGACCTTGAGCAGATTTCATACTGGCTCAAGAAATACGAAGGCCACATCGGTGTTGGTCAGTGTTCATGCCGTGTATCAAGAGCTTGTCTTGAGGAAGGTTGTGGCGATGACGAGATGAACTGGTGTATCGGTCTTGGTGATTTCGCTGATTACTGCCGCGAGACTGGTAAGGGTCATGACATCACATACGAAGAGGCTATGCGTATCGTTGAGCGTGCTGAGACTCTTGGTTATGTTCACCAGATTACAAACATCGATGGCGAGAACAAAATCTTCGGTCTTTGCAACTGTAACGTAAACATTTGTAATGCCCTTCGTACATCACAGCTTTTCAACACACCTAATATGTCACGTTCTGCTTACACTGCTCACGTTGAGGCAGAGAAGTGCGTTGCCTGCGGTAAGTGCGTAGAGTACTGCCCAGCTGGAGCTGTTAAGCTTGGTCAGAAGCTTTGCAAGAAGGACGGAACTCAGGTTGAGTATCCAAAGGTAGTTCTTCCAGACAAGGTTCACTGGGGCAAGGAAAAGTACGATGAGAATTATCGTGATAACAACCGTAAGAACTGCTACGAGACAGGTACAGCTCCATGTAAGGTAGCTTGTCCTGCACACGTTTCTGTTCAGGGTTATGTAAATATGGCTAAGGAAGGCCGCTATGAGGATGCTCTTGCCCTTATCAAGAAGGACAACCCATTCCCAGCTATCTGCGGTCGTGTATGTAACAAGAGATGTGAGGCTGCTTGTACACGTGGTACAATCGACGCTCCTGTTGCTATCGATGACATTAAGAAGTTTATTGCTGAGCGCGATCTTCACGCTGAGACAAGATACATTCCACCAATCGACATCGCATCAAACCGCTTAACACAGTGGGATGACAAGATTGCTATTATCGGTTCAGGCCCTGCAGGTCTTTCATGTGCTTACTACCTTGCAACAAAGGGTTATAAGCCAACAGTATTCGAGAAGAACAATCGTCCAGGTGGTATGCTCACATGGGGTATCCCTTCATGGAAGCTTGAGAAGGACGTTGTTGAGGCTGAAATCGATGTTATCCGTCAGCTTGGTGTTGAGATTAAGTGCGGCGTTGAGGTTGGTAAGGACATCACTCTTGATGAGCTTCGTGCTCAGGGCTACAAGGCATTCTATGTTGCAATTGGATGCCAGGGTGGTAAGATTCCACCAATCCCAGGTACAGATGCTAAGAGCGGTATCGACATCGCTGTTACCTTCCTTCACAAGGCTACAGAAGATCAGAACCAGAAGATGGATGGCAATGTAGTTGTTGTCGGTGGTGGTAACGTAGCTATCGACTGTGTACGTACAGCTGCTAGATTTGGTGCTGGCAAGCCACAGATGTTCTGCTTGGAGCAGCGTGATGAGATGCCTGCAAACAATATCGAGATTACAGAGACTCTTAAAGAGGATATCGCAATCAACAATGGTTGGGGTCCAAAGGAAATCCTTAAGGATGCTGAGGGCAACGTAGCTGGTATCGTATTCAAGAAATGTACATCTGTTAAGGATGCAGAAGGAAAGTTCAATCCACAGTACGATGAGAATGACACTATGACAGTAGAGTGCAAGAACATCATCTTCGCTATCGGTCAGGGTATTGAGTGGGGCGGACTCCTCGGTGATGGAAAAGAAAAGGTTGAGTTCTGGCATGGCAACTACCCAGTGGCAGATCACCTTACATACCAGACAGCGCAGCCAGACATCTTTGTTGGTGGTGATGTTTATTCAGGTCCTAAGTTCGCTATTGACGCTATCGAGGCTGGTAAGTGCGCTGCTGATTCACTTCACAGATTCGTACAGCCAGGCTGCTCTATGACAATTGGTAAGAACCGTCGTGATTTCATCGAGCTTGACAAAGACAATATTCTTGTGGAAGAATATGATACAGCAGGACGTAATGAGCCTGCTATCGACACAAGCATTGATATGAAGCATTCATTTAGAGATGCTCACCTTACTCTTACAGAGGAGCAGGTTAAGGCAGAGGCTAGCCGTTGCCTCAAGTGTGGTGCGTCAGTAGTAGATGAGAATAAGTGTATCGGATGTGGTGTCTGCACAACTAAGTGTGCTTTCGATGCTATCCACCTTCACAGAACTCATCCAGAGTGCACACATATGGTTCCTGCTGAGGATAAGTTCAAGCATATCGGTGCTTACGCACTTAAGCGTGCTGCAAAGGTTGCCTTCTCTAAGAAGAGCGAAGCTGAGAAGCAGGCTGAGCGCGAACACAAGGAGTATAAGCGTAACCGTAAATAATTCATGGTTATGTCAATGAGCCAGTAAGTAACAAGCTCTTAGGTTTCTGAATGAGGCATGCTATGGCCGAAAGAAGAAACACTAAGGCTTGTGACTGTAACTGGCGGTGTTGGTTTAGAAAGGGTAGTATAAGTAATGCATGAGTTAGGAATTGTATTTCACGTTGCGAAACAGGTAGAGGAAGTAGCCGAGCAGAACGGTGCTGAGCATATCAGCGAGGTAGTTCTCTCAATCGGTGAGGTTTCTACAGTTATTCCAGATTATCTTATTGATTGCTGGGCATGGAATGCAAAGAAATATCCAAGACTTGAGGGTAGCAAGCTTGTTTGTGAGACCATCAAAGCTGTGACTTTCTGCGAGGATTGTAAACAGGAGTATGAGACAGTTGCTCACGGAAAGACTTGTCCACATTGTGGCAGTGGCAATACATATCTTGTCACAGGAAATGAAGTTATACTAAAAGAAGTTATAGCGGATTAATAGAAATCCCACGGCTGAGCGCCGTGGGATTTTTTACATAATCTTGTTTTAATCTGTAGCTTCTACTGAAAGATCAACATCAACATCTTGATCTTTATCTTCAGTCATTCTTCTATAGATGTTTGCAAGTAAGGCGCCTGAGATGTTGTGCCATACTGAGAAGATGGCACCAGGTACTGTTGCCATTGCAAGATCAGGGAATGCTGTAGCAGCAAGTGAGGTAGCAAGACCAGAGTTCTGCATACCAATCTCAACTGAAAGAGCCTTCTTTTTAGAAAGAGGAAGCTTAAGAGCCATTCCAAGTAACAATCCACAAGCGTAACCAAGAAGATTATGAAGGATTACAACCACGAAGATGATTGCGCCTGTTGTAAGAATTTGTTCAGAGTTGTGTGATACAACAGCAGCTACAATCAAAGTTATAGCAAGTACAGAAACAAGAGGAAGTGCCTCTTTAACCTTTGCTGTATATTTGCCAAAGAAGTGGTTGATGACGAATCCAAGAGCGATAGGAACAATTACCACCTTGATAATTGAGATAAACATTGCCAACACATCAACAGATACTGTTGTGCGAAGGAATAAATAAGTGATTACGGGTGTGAGAAGTGGAGCAAGAAGTGTGTTTACACTGGTCATTCCAACAGATAAAGCTACATCACCTTCGCTAAGGTATGTGATGACGTTGCTTGATGTACCACCAGGGCATGTACCAACGAGGATTACACCTGCAAGGAGCCCAGCCTCAAGTCCAAAAGCCTTTCCAAGAAGAAAAGCAAGAAGCGGCATGATAGTGAACTGTGCAAGGCAACCGATAAGAATATCCTTTGGATGAGTAAATACTAAAACAAAATCTTCAGGCTTAATTGTAAGACCCATTCCAAACATTACTATCATTAGGAGATAGTTAATCCAACTAGTCTGAATCCAAAGGCAGGTGCCAGGCTTAAAAAGAGCCAAAGCCGCTACTACAAGTACGATGATTGCCATGTACTTTCCGATAAAGCTACTGATTTGTTTCATAACAAAAAATCCATCCTTTCTTGAATATGTAATTTAGCACTTTAAAGTGCTACTGCTATAAATCAAGATATCACTATGATTTTCATTTTTCAACTATCAATGGTAAAATTATTCATGATTAACATCTAAACGAGGGTGTGACTATGAATAAGAGAATATTTATATTGTTGATTGCACTAGGGCTGTCTATGTCAGGTTGTGGAAATCAGATAGAAAATGTTGAATCAAATGAAAAAGAAGAAAAAGAAGAGAACATTGTTATGAATAAAAATGAAACAGAGAATAATAAAGATTTCTACGCCGTGGAATTCGATGAAAACAGCGATATCTTCGCCAGAATAAAAGGGAAATCCTACAAGGACAATTGCACCGTACCACTATCGGATTTACGATATTTACATGTGAAGCATATAGGCTTTGATGGACAGCCCCATGATGGAGAGATTATCTGTAACAAATATATAGCAGAAGATTTGCTTGAGATATTTGAAGAGCTTTACAATGCAGGTTATCCAATCGAGAAAATCAGACTTGTGGATGAGTACAATGCAGATGATGAGAGTTCTATGGCTGACAATAATTCATCAAGCTTTAATTTTAGATTTATCAGCTACACCACAAAAATTTCCAAGCATGGTTATGGTCTTGCCATGGACATCAATACTTTGTACAATCCATATGTGAAAACTGTCGATGGTCAGCTTTCAATTGAGCCAGCTAATGCAGCAGCTTACGTTGACCGCACACAGGATTTTCCCTATAAGATTGACGAGAATGATTTAGCATACAAGCTCTTTACAGTCCACGGTTTTGAGTGGGGCGGTGCCTGGAAAAAGTCAAAGGATTATCAGCATTTCGAGGTACCAGACTCAGTGGTAAAGAAGCTTTACAACTAAGGAGAATAGACATAATGAAAAAAATTGCATCTACTATCTACTGGCTTGCTGTAGCAGTCGGGAGTTTAGTGTTGTTAAACTATACAAGCTATGTAAAACCCCAGTGGCTATTCTTTGGGATAGCAGTGGCAGTTGGGGCTGGCATATGCATTTTCAAATCAATAAAAAACGAGAACTATGTAGGCCAGACGCTGGCTATATCTAAGAATAACAACAGAAATCCTGTATATGATTACCTGAGACTGGTGGCGGTGCTTCTTGTAATCATTATCCATGTACTTAATCTGGATTTGAGACTTGCAGCTGATATGGCAGGTACAGGTATCTACAACACCATGAATTATATTCGTTGCTGGAGTGGAAATTGTAATACCTTCTTCATTATGATTTCCGGAGCACTTCTGCTGGTGGATAAGGAGGAATCCGTATTTACCTTTTACAAAAAGCGACTTCTTAGAATTGCTATTCCTTTGATAGTTTATTATCTTTGGTATCTTTGGCAGTATGAAAAGATTGGTGTGCTTACATGGCAGGAGATAGCCGTAAAGATATTATCAGCAGATGTTTACAACGATAATGTGCCACATTTCTGGCTTGTGTACGAGATAGTGGCAATTTATGTGGCTGTGCCATTTCTTAGAATTATGCTTAAGAACATGTCATATACAATGCTGACACAGCTTGTGGTTATTACTTATGTTCTTTCGATTTTAATGAAGTTTATTCCAAATCAGATTGGAACTATTATTCCACTTTCAGGCTGGTGCGCAGTGGCAATAGTTGGATATTGGTATAGCCGAGAGGAATCTAGGAAGTTTGATACATGGATGATAATCGCTGGAGTTCTTGTGAGCATACTAGAGTACTTTAAGATTGATCCAAACTTGGCTTATCAGGATTCAATGACAGCGCTTACTCAGTATTTTATAATCACTGTTCTTGCAGTATTTGCCATCTGCTTTAAGCTTCAGAACCATCTTAAGAATTTTTACCTTTTGAGATTGGTTAGCAAGTACAGCTACGGAATCCTTTTGATTCATATGTGGGCTTTGTATTTCGTTGTAAGAAACATTATTCATGTTTCATCGGTAATGTACAAGGGAGTGGGCTTTATAATTTTGGTGGTAGTTACTCTGCTTATTTCCACAGTGGCTGCATATCTTATAGAAAATCTCTTTATTGATATTTTCAATACAGTCATATCAATTATTGATAGAAAGAAAAATAAATAACAAAGGAAATACCCTCGGGTGGCTGAAGCCCGAGGGTATTTTAGTTTGCATGTCAATTAGAACATGCAGATATAGGGAGAAAATATATGAAAGGTCCGAATGACCTGGATATAAGCTAATTAAAAGAAACAACAGATGTTGCACAGCAGATTAAGAATAATCATGCTTGCACACCAGCGAACAACGCCGAAATATGGGCGATTGTAGCCGTAATAGTAACGTTTGTATTCATACCAGTTGTCATAGTTCTGTTGATTCTGGTTTTGGTTGCCATAAGGTCCATAATTATTGTAAGGACCATAGTTGGCAGACTGGTTATTGTTGTAGTAATCCTGATAAAAGGGACCGCCATTTTGGCGCTCATCCATGATACGGTTATATGCTGCCTGGATTTCTTTAAACTTTTCTTCTGCAGCCTCTTTATTAGGATTGTTTATATTGGCATCTGGGTGATATTTTCTACTAAGACTTCTGTAGGCTTTTTTAATTTCGTCTTCAGAAGCATTTCTTGATACACCTAATATGCTATAAGGATCTGTCATTTACGATTCTCCTTGGAATTATTCTTTCTCTTTTCTTTAAGCTGAAGATATTCGTATCTGGTCCATACACCGGAGTAAATAATATTTCTTAGAATATCTACATTATCGACTATAGGTAGTCTTTCAAAGGATTTGGCACATTCTGTCATCAGCGATGTAAGATTGATTTTTACAAAGCACTCAAATTCCTTTGGTGATTCTTTTTTCAAAAATAGGAGAGGATTGTAGCTTCCTCTTTTTTCATCTTTTTTTATGTCATCATAGGCATCAATCAAATAAATGAATTTGCCCATGTAATAACCCATACCATGAAGGGTTTGTCCCCAGGAATCCTGTTTCCAGTTAAATAGCTCGCCCAGCATTTCACCGGTGTAGCCTGAAACAAGATCAATGTTTCTTTCGCCTGATTTTTCAGCATATGACAGCTTGTTGATATAATCCTCAACTGCCTTAACCTGTCTAGGATACTGTATACTGATTCTGTCGTAATCTTTTTTCAGCGAACTTGCAGCCATGCCTGAAAGCTTTGAACCATCATCGGCATAATTATCCATTAGGCTATGGTAGGAAAGAATGATATCCATAGCGGCTGCGTATTCCATTGCTTCACTGGAAAAGCCCTGTTTCTTTTTTGCAGGATGAATCATGCATCTGAAATCCTGTTGATTAAGCTCAGGTTCATAGAGACTCTGAAGCAGTATTGCTAAAAAGCATAAATCAAAATTAAGAAGCATCTGGCCTTTGACACCTGCCTGCTTTCCTAATTCCCTGCACAAGCCACAGTAAAAGCTCTGATATGTGCGCTTATCTTCTTGAGATAGCTGACTTCGATCTGCGTTAATATATCCAAACAATCCTTTAAACCTTCTTTATAAACTGTGTGCGACATCTATTACAGGTAACCTGAATTTTACCTCTGCCTCTTGGCGCACGAAGCTTTTGCTTACAGCTAGGACATTTAAAAATCTTGTAGGTTCTACGCTGGTCCATGTCGTAGCGCATTTTTGCGATTTTGTTTTTTATATTTGGTGTAAGTCTAATAAAGAAGCCTCTAATCTTTGCTGTCTTCTGAAGAAACATCTGATTCTCATAATATCTCTTCTGATAGTTTTTGGAGAACATTCTCCATATGCTATAAATTAGACATGCCATTGCAAGCAGGTAGGCTATATTGGAATGACTGAACATAGTAACCAGCATTAGTATCATCGCAGCCCAGGTAAAGGTTCTGCCTAATGCATCCACGCCGGTTCTTCCAGCGAACATTCGTGCTAATTTGTATCTGAAATTGTTCATTTGCTACCTCCTAAACAATTAGCTTATCTGCACTTTAAAGGTTTCCAGGTCCACCGTCAACAGTTTGGGAAGGGATTTAAGAAAAGTTTAATAAATGCTTAAGAAAGCTTGATAAATCAGTTGGGTTAGTGTAAACTAACTTTAGTTTAACGAGTTGCACAGGAGTTGGAAATATGGTACTCTTTTAATTGTGGTGAGTTGTATGCAATCGATTTATCACAGGTTCAAAATAACAGGAGGTTTTTATTTTGAGAACATTTGTAAATGAGTCGTCAGAGAACTATTTAGAGACAATTCTTGTACTTAGCAAGAAGCTCCCAGTTGTTCGTTCTGTAGACGTAGCTAACGAGTTGAATTTTAAGAAATCATCAGTCAGCATTGCTATGAAGAATCTTCGTGAGAAGAATCACATCACAGTGACTGACGCTGGATATATTTACCTAACAGATGAAGGAAAGGCCATCGCTGAGATGATTCTCGAGCGCCATGAGCTTATTACTGATATTCTTGTTAAGCTCGGTGTTGATGAGGAGATTGCGTCCGAGGATGCATGCCGTATCGAGCACGTAATCAGTAAGGAAAGCTTTAAGGCTGTTCGTGATTATGCGAAGGATAAGATTTTAAAGTAATTATGGATATTGCAGTAAATAATAACGAACAAAGAGACATTATCGTGCAGCAGCTTCGAGAGGCGGGCTGTCGAATTACAAAGCAGCGTCTTGTGGTATTGGATATCATCCTTAATTCAGATCCTTCCTGCGTGAAGGAGATTTACCGCGAGGCCATCAAAATCGATAAAAATATAGGTACTGCCACAGTTTACCGCATGGTAAATACCCTCGAGGAGATTGGCGTGCTTAACCGCAAGAATATGTATCAGGTGGATTGCACAGCCTGTGAGCAGCATTGTGCTGATGAGGACTGTGATCCAAATTGTCCTGGTGGAAGTTGTCTTGCCTGTGAGACCAATGTGGTTGTCACATTGGACGACGATTCTAAGATAGTATTAAACAGAGCAGATTTACAGGACATTTTATACGAGGGATTGAAGGCAAAAGGCCGAATTTCTGACCAGAAGATATCTAGACTTGCGTTATAAAAAGGTGTATTATAAAAGGGCTGTCAAACCGTTGACAGCCCTTAGTTTTATTTATTAGAAGAGGAGATATAAAATGACTCAGTCACGTACACACAACTGTAACGAGCTTCGTCTTTCAGATGCAGGCAAGCAGGTTACTTTAGTTGGTTGGTTCGAAAACATTAGAAAGGTGTCTAAGAATCTTGGCTTCGTTATCCTTCGTGATTTCTATGGCACTACACAGATAGTTGTTGAGACAGAAGAGATGATGGCTGTTATCGATTCTGTTAATAAGGAATCTACAATCTCTGTTACTGGAGAGGTTCGCGAGCGTTCTTCTAAGAACACAGAGCTTCCAACTGGTGAGATTGAGGTCGTTCCTACATCAATTGAGATTCTTGGAAAGTGTACTCACAACGAGCTTCCATTCGAGATTAATCGTTCAAAGGAAGCAGATGAGAACACTCGTCTTAAATATCGTTATCTTGATCTTCGTAACCCAGAGGTTAAGAGCAAGATTATCCTTCGTAGCAAGATTGTAGCAGAGCTTCGTGCAGCTATGATTGCTCACGATTTCATGGAGATTACTACTCCAATCCTTACATGTTCATCACCTGAGGGTGCTCGTGATTACCTTGTTCCAGCTCGTAATCATCCAGGAAAGTTCTATGCACTTCCACAGGCACCACAGCAGTTCAAGCAGATTCTCATGGCATCTGGTTTCGACAGATACTTCCAGATTGCTCCATGTTTCCGTGATGAGGATGCTCGTGCAGATCGTTCTCCAGGAGAGTTCTATCAGCTTGATATGGAGATGGCATTTGCATCTCAGGAAGATGTCTTCGCAGTTATCGAGGATGTACTTCCACCTATCTTTGCTAAGTACGGCGTTTACAATTCAGCTTCTACAGCTCCATTTGTACGCATTCCATATCTTGAGTCTATGGACAAGTACGGTTCAGATAAGCCAGATCTTCGTATCGACCTCGTTCTTCAGGATGCTACAGAAGTTATGGCTGATTGTGGATTCGGTCCATTCGAGGGCAATGTTGTTAAGGCTATCGTTGTTGATAATCTTACAGCTACACGTAAGCAGATTGATGCTATGATCGCTGAGGTAGAGGTTGCTACAGCTCAGAAGACATACTGGTTCAAGCTTGATGAGAACGGAGAGCTTGTTGGTGGTATCGCGAAGTTCCTTCAGGAGCGTAAGCAGGCAGTCATCGATGCACTTGGTCTTAAGCCAGGCGATTTCGTTGGTCTTGCAGCAGGTCCACTTCTCGTTGCTCAGAAGACAGCTGGTGTATTCAGAAAACTTCTCGGCGCAGCAGCAGAGGGTCACATGAAGAAGGATACATACGAGTTCTGCTGGATCGTTGATTTCCCAATGTACGAAATCGGCGAGGAGTCAGGCGAGCTTGAGTTCTGCCATAACCCATTCTCTATGCCACAGGGCGGTATGGATGCTCTTAAGAACAAGGAGCCACTTGATATCTTAGCTTACCAGTACGACTTAGTATGTAATGGTGTTGAGCTTTCATCAGGTGCTATCCGTAACCACGATCCTGAAATCATGATCGAGGCATTCAAGCTTGTTGGTCTTGGTGAGGATGATGTTAAGGCTAAGTTCCCAGCTATGTACAACGCATTCACATATGGTGCACCACCACACGGCGGTATCGCTCCTGGTGTAGACCGTATGGTTATGCTTATTGCTGGTGAGGAAGCTATCCGCGAGGTTATTCCTTTCCCAATGAACAAGAACGCACAGGATATCATGATGGATGCTCCTGCAACAGTAGAGCAGAAGCAGCTTGACGATGTACACATCGCAATCGTGATGCCTAAGGAAGATTAATAAAGAATTTATGAAGAGATCTAGTCTTTGACTAGGTCTCTTTTTTGTTTCTTCATCCAGCTTGTTACATTGTATATGGCCATGTCACTGGTCAAGAGCAAGCCCTTCGGGAGCTTTGCTCTCTTGACTCAGCTCCATGAGCCATATAAATGGTAATCAAGCAGGATTAAGAAATGGGTCTGTGGCAGCTGCCACAGTACATATAACAGGTGAAAAATTAGAACTGTTGCATTAGTTTTGTGAAGGTACAGTTTTATTTGAGATTTTTTAGAAAAGCACTGTATGAAAAGTTCAAATAGATAGCTTTTTGAATGCTGTACCTTTTGTTATATTGCAATCGTTTGTTTTTTATACACATACCGATGGCTGTGAGTTCTAGTTACGCCACACCTTTCAAAAAAATACAGTGTTATTTAGAAAAAGCTCAAAAACACTGTAAAATCATAAATCAAATGTTATTTACGGAATTTCAGGCTTCATTCATTGCTTTTTCCGTAGCTGTAATCCTTAATTCCAAGGCAATTACGTAATATATAGCTATTTACAGCATTTGTTACGTAGGATTTAAACAAATATTTTTCTCAGAACGTCTAATTCTATGAAATCACTACGTAAAATATTGTCATAGCAGTATGTTCTTCCGTAATCAGACTAAAAGTAAGAAAAACGACTACGTAATAAATCGCCCTAAATACAATATGTTCCGTAATGTACTGTGGTGGTGCCACAGCACTATTTCTTCAGCGGGCTTGATTACCATTTATATGGCATCTGGTACTGAGTCAAGAGAGCGAAGCTCCCGAAGGGCTTGCTCTTGACTAGGAGCAGAGCCATATACAATGTAACAAGCCTGATGAAGAAAAAAAGGGACTTAGCCAAAAGACTAAGTCCCTAAATAATGTCTTGAACTACACCAACTTACGTAATACAGGATAAACAACAGTACTTATGATTACGCCAAATACTCCCTGGATGATATTTGGTACAATGCCGGCTAAAGACGCAATCACGCCTGCCGATACTGATGTTTTATTTACAATAGCCAGCATGAATATTTCAAAGAGAAAATATCCAAGCACCATGACAGCCTCGCCTGCGATTCCAGAAATAATTAGGGTAGGTAACTCAGTTTTATTACTGAGGATTCTGGAGATTGCTTTGAATACAACGTATCCTACGAGAGCTGTCAGTGCCTTGATAACGAATGTGGCTGGAATATAAATGAAATAGCCACCTATTAAATCTGAAAGTGCGGAACCAATCCCAGCGGCCAACGCTCCCCACACAGGTCCTAAGAGTAGTCCTGATAATAGTACAAAACCATCGCCTGGGTGAATGTAGCCCATGGTAGGTGTTGGTACTTTGATAATCATCGTGCCTACGCAGGTGAGTGCTGCCATCAGTGCGGCGATAATAACTTTTCTGGTTTCAATTCTGTTTGCTGAGTAATGAGTTGCTGAGCTATCCATGATGTTCCTCCTAGTGTCCGTCCTCAAAAATTGCTTTCTTTTTTTTTTTGTTGGGGCTATAATACCACCAAACTGATACCTAAAAAATGGACAAAAATAAATAAAAAATAGGGGACAGATATGAAGGTATATGAAAAGGTCTATAACTACTATATTGAAGAGATGAAGAAAGGTTCTCTGAAAAAGGGCGATAAAATCCCGTCTTTGAGGGAAACGGAGCGAATTTTAGATGTGAGTCGAACCTCTGTAGAAACAGGATATATGCAGCTTGCTGCAGATGGATATATTTATTCTGTGGAAAAGGTTGGCTTCTTTGTTTCAGAGATGGCAGAGCAGCTTTCTGCCATAGATAAATCAAGCCATAAGCAATCCAAAGAGTGGTTCGAAAAAAAGAAGTCAAACAAACCTGTGGCAAAGTACGACCTTGCCACAATCGGAGAAGATAAAAGAAGTTCATGCCTGGATTTATGGAGACGATATATGAAATCGGCTCTGAGACAGGAAGAAAGATTGCTGACTTATGCCAAGAATCAGGGTGAGGATGATTTGCGTGAGGAGATAGCCAGCTATGTCAGAAAGAACAGAAATATTATCTGTTCACCGGAGGATATAGTAATCGGTGCAGGTTTCCAGAGCCTTCTAATTATTCTTATGGGGTTGTTAGAGGGGGAAAAGAGCATTTCTTTCCCAACTAGAAACTTCTCAGATGGAGCAGCTGTATTTAGTAATGGTGGATATGAGGTCAGATACAGAAACAAGGAAAGCCATGTGATATACGTTACCCCATCTTATATGACAAAATGGGGAGAAATCATGACTATGAAACGTCGAAGGGAATTGATTGAACATGCCCAGAAAAATGATCATATCATAATAGAAGATGACTATCAGAATGAGTTCGTGTTTGCCAGCAAGCCGACTCCCAGCTTATATGCCATGACTGGTGGTGACAGGGTGGCTTTCTTAGGGTCGTTTTCTCGAATACTTTTACCTAGTGTGAGAATAAGTTTTCTAATACTTCCAAAAGGTTATCGTGACCGATACGCTCAGATACAAAACCTATATAACCAGACAGCATCAAAGGCAGAGCAGATTGCCCTGACCCAGTTCCTCCGTGATGGTCACCTGAACAGACATATAAAAAAGACTGCCAGACTATACGAGGATAAAAGAAAAAAATTCCATGACCTGCTAAAAAAATATTTCAAAGATGATTCGGAAATCTATATGGGAAACAGTGGAATGGAGATAGGGCTTGTTATCCATAAACCTAATCTCTCTGCTAAAATCAAAGCCTCAGGAGTGGATGTATACATTGTAGATGAAGGAGAAGAATCCACAACCCTGTTACTGTCCTGCGGGATTATCGAAGAAAGCGAAATGGAGGCGGCAATTAAAAAATTATATATAGGTTTACAAAAATAGTTTAGTGTGGTAGAGTGATAAAGTAATAAAGCAATGGAACTAAAACATGAGGAGAGTATAAATATGAGTAGAAAGATTCTTGCATTACTTTTATCAGCTTCTATGATGGCTGCAGCACTTGTAGGCTGTGGCTCAAAGGGTCCTAATGATTCAGAAGTACCAACATCAGGCTCGCAGGCTGAGGAATCCACAGAGAGTGATGTTTCTTATATCCAGAGCAAAGGTACTCTTTTAGTGGGTATCACAGATTTTGCTCCAATGGACTATAAGGACGATGGGGGAGAGTGGATCGGCTTTGACGCAGATTTGGCAAAGAAGGTCGCTGAGAATTTAGGCGTAGAAGTAGAGTTTGTAGAGATTGATTGGGATAATAAAATTTTAGAGCTTCAGAACAAGTCAATCGACGTTGTATGGAATGGTATGACACTTACGCCAGAGGTTACCAGCTCAATGGAATGTTCAAAGGCATACCTTAACAACGCTCAGGTAGTAGTAGTTCCTGCTGATAAGGCAGATGCTATCAAGACAGCAGAGGACGCAGCAGAGCTTAGCTTCGCAGTAGAATCTGGTTCAGCTGGTGAGGCAGCAGCAGAGGAGAACGGTTTCAACTATGTAGCTGTTAAGTCTCAGGCTGATGCAGTTATGGAAGTAGCAGCTGGCACATCAGATGCTTGCATCATTGACCTCCTTATGGCTGGTGCGATGATTGGCGAGGGCACAAGCTACCCAGACCTTGCACACACAATAGAGCTTACAACAGAGGAATACGGCATTGGCTGCCGCAAGGGTTCTGATTTAGCAAAATATATTAATGAGCAGCTCAAGGCACTTTACGATGATGGAACAATGGCTGGCATTGCCACAGAGTACGGTGTACAGGAAGCAGTAGTGGCTCAGTAATTCAAAGGAAGAATTATGTTTACAACAGTTACGATGTCTTTATTTGAGGGTTTCTTAGGAACCCTCAAATTGTTTAGTTTAACACTTTTATTTTCATTGCCGCTTGGACTTATCATTAGCTTTGGCTCCATGAGTAAGAGTCCTATCATCAGATGGCCTATCAGATTTATTATCTGGGTTGTCAGAGGAACTCCACTTATGCTTCAGCTTTTGGTTATTTTTTACGGCCCAGGTATCTTTTTTGGCACAAATCTTTGGGGCTCAGGAGATGGCGGAAGATTTACAGCAGCGCTGGTAGCATTTGTATTTAACTATGCCTGCTACTTCAGTGAAATCTTCAGAGGCGGAATCCAGTCTATTCCTAAGGGACAGTATGAGGCTGCGGCAGTTCTAGGCCTTACAAAGTCTCAGACCTTCTTTAAGATTGTGCTTCTTCAGGTAGTGAAGAGAATCGTTCCACCTATTTCAAATGAGGTAATCACCCTTGTAAAAGATACTTCCCTTGCAAGAGTTATTGCATTCTACGAAATTATCTGGGAAGGCGAGCGATTCATCAAGAGCGCCGGTATCATCTGGCCACTTTTCTACACAGGTGCATTCTACCTTGTTTTCAGTGGATTACTTACATTGCTGTTCGGATACATTGAAAAGAAACTTGATTACTTTAAATAATTTGGAGTGTTATGGCAATTTTAGAGGTTAATGATTTAAAAAAGAAATTTGATAATACAGAGATTCTTAAGGGGATTTCTTTTTCCATGGAAAAGGGTGAGACTCTGTCCATTCTTGGTAGCTCTGGCTCAGGAAAGACTACCTTGCTTCGCTGCCTGAATTTCCTTGAGACTCCTAACGAGGGTACCATCACTGTAAATGGTAACTGTCTATTTGATGCTAAAAATGGACCACTTAGGGATGGAGATTTAAGAGAGAAGAGACTTCACTTTGGAATGGTTTTTCAGCAGTTTAATCTGTTTCCACAGTATACAGCCTTAGAGAATGTTACTCTGGCTCCAAAGCTCGAGGGCAGGGGAAAGTCTCAGGAGGAGATTATAGAAAACGGCAAACGTCTTCTTGAAAAGATGGGGCTTGGGGATAGAATGAACAATTACCCACA
Organism: Pseudobutyrivibrio sp. UC1225; assembly: GCF_900115215.1. NCBI lineage: Bacteria > Bacillati > Bacillota > Clostridia > Lachnospirales > Lachnospiraceae > Pseudobutyrivibrio > Pseudobutyrivibrio sp. UC1225. The sequence continues at coordinate 288,752 of NZ_FOVQ01000002.1, forward strand.
CCAACTTTCAGGCGGACAGCAGCAGCGTGTGGCTATTGCAAGAGCACTGGCACTTCGCCCAGATATTCTTTGCTTTGACGAGCCTACAAGTGCTCTTGACCCAGAGCTTACAGGTGAGGTACTCAAGGTTATTAAGGAGCTTGCAGAGCAGCACACAACAATGATTATTGTTACCCATGAAATCGGATTTGCCAGGGATGTTTCTGACAAAATCATCTTTATGGATGATGGCGTTATCGCTGATGAAGGCACCCCTGATCAGGTCATAGATAATCCTTCGAATGAAAGGACGAGACAGTTTTTGGCTAATTATTTAAAGTAGTTTAAGAAGGGAGAATTGTATGGCAACATTAGGTATCGTAATTGCGATAGTGATTTATCTGGCAGCGCTTTTGATTATGGGAGCTACATTTGCAAAGGAAAATCACACAGTCGGAGATTATTATTTAGGCGGACGTAAGCTTGGCCCCTTTGTAACAGCCATGAGTGCGGAGGCATCGGACATGTCTTCATGGCTTCTGATGGGACTTCCAGGTGTAGCCTATGCCACTGGTATCTGCGATGTTTTCTGGACAGCACTTGGACTCGGAATTGGAACCTACGTAAACTGGCTGCTTGTGGCTAAGAGACTTCGTAAGTATTCTGAGAAGAATAATTCAGTTACAATACCGGATTTCTTTGAGAATCGTTTCAGAGATAAGAGTCATACACTGATGCTTATTTCTTCTTTAATCATAGTTGTTTTCTTCGTGCCATATGTAGGCTCAGGCTTTGCAGCATGTGGAAAGCTTTTCTCATCATTGTTTGGTCTTGATTATACAATCGCCATGATAGCATCAGCAGCTGTAATCATTGGCTACACAGCTACAGGCGGATTTATGGCTGCATCTGTAACAGATTTCATCCAGTCAATCATCATGACAATAGCTCTTATCGCAGTTGTCTGCTTTGGTCTTTCAACAGTTGATGGAATCGGAACAGTAAGCACATATTCAAACTCTTTAGACGGATATATCAGCCTTACAGCAATGCATGATTTTACAGCTGGAAGTCGAGTTTCCTACGGTGGTATCATCACAATCATTTCCACAATGGCATGGGGGCTTGGATATTTTGGAATGCCTCACATCTTACTTAGATTCATGGCTATCGAAGATCCAGAGAAGATTAAGCTCAGCCGTCGCATTTCTACCGTTTGGGTATTCATCGCCATGGGAGTAGCTATCTTCATCGGTGTAATGACAAGAACAATGGTGCATGAGGGAGCAATCGGAGACCTTGCTGATTCTGAGAGAGCTATTGTTATTATTGCACAGACGCTGGCGGAGCATAGCTTTATAGCATCTCTTTTAGCTGGTGTTATCTTAGCTGGAATCCTTGCATGTACAATGTCTACCTGCGATTCACAGATGCTTGCAGCCTCATCATCTGTATCTGAGAACATTCTTCACGAGACATTTGGAATTAACCTTTCTGAGCATATGCAGATGGTTATGGCCAGGGTGGTATTGGTTATTATTGCAACCATAGGCGTGATTATAGCAAGAGATCCAAACAGTTCAGTATTTGGTATTGTATCCTTTGCCTGGGCAGGCTTTGGTGCAGCCTTTGGACCAATTATGCTTCTTGCGTTGTTCTGGAAGAGGGCAAATAAATACGGTGCTATTGCAGGTATGATTGGCGGTGGTGTAATGATATTTGTATGGAAGTTTGGTATAAAGCCAATGGGTGGAATCTTTGGTATTTACGAGCTTTTGCCAGCATTCATCATAGCTTTAATCCTTTGCGTGGTAGTAAGCCTTCTTACACCAGCTCCAGAAAAGGAGATAGTAGAAGAGTTCGAATCAATCAAGTAAAAAGGCATAATAAAAGAGCCAGTTAAGTATCTTTTAAAATGATACTCAGCTGGCTCTTATTTTTGTTCATTTACGTATTTTATAAAATCATCAAATGGTATAGGCTTTGAGTAATAGAAGCCTTGCAGATAATCACAGCCTATATCACGCATTTTTATGGCCATCTCTGCATTTTCGATTCCCTCCGCTGTGATTTCAAATCCACTCTTTTTAAAGGCTGTTATTTCATTTGGAAGAATTTCGCCAGGCTTTTTGCAGTAATCCCACACAAGAGTTTTATCCAGCTTAATATTTATAAATGGTGTTTTGCGTAGGCGATACATGTTTGAATAGCCTGTGCCATAATCATCTAAAACAAATCTAAAACCGCCTTTATTAAGTAAGGCAATTTGTTTTTCAATCATGTATTCATCTACAAATGCCTCCTCTGTGATTTCTAGATGAATGAATTCAGCATCCAGATTATGATCTCTGACAATTGTGGAAAGACTTTGCTCCAAATCATTTTTCATTAGTTGTATAGGTGACAGATTTACATTTATAAATGAAAGACCAAGTGTCCTGAATTCTGGAAGGTTTGCGTATTCACAGCACATTCTGAATACCTGCCTTCCAAGCTGATTGATTTTACCGTTTCTTTCAGCGATAGGAATGAATTCTCCAGGATAAAGTAAATCACCTGATGAATTTCTGATTCTAGAAAGAGCTTCAGCGCCTACCACCTTACCTGTTTTGCTGTTTACGATTGGCTGGAGGAATACTTCCACTTCATTGTTATCAATAGCAAATTCCAAAGAATGCTTCATGTCGTTTTGGGCAACGATATTATTGACATCAGCATTTTCTATAGTTATAAGCTCGTTATCAATAATTTTGTTTGGATTAGAATATGCGATGTTAAAAATACGAAGCAGGATATCCACAGGTAAGTTCTTTTCGGTCAGAGTAATGGCAGTTCCACCTATATCCCAGTATATTTCTGTATTCATGGAAATCCATGGCTGCTGGAATCTGTATAGTAGCTTTGAGTAAATCTGTGGCCATTCAGAAGGCTTGGAGCCAAAGATTATAAAACTACCTGCATCATTGTAGAATATCAGATTAGAAGGAAATTCCTTCCTGAGGTAGTTTTGTATCAAATACAGACCCTGATTTGTTTGGGCAAGACCATAGAGCTCCAGCTTATCTGTAAAATTTTTAATACCAAACACTAATGCATTAATAGATTTTTTATTATAAAGCTCTGTTATGTAATCCCTTAAGCCAACCCTGTTGAAAATAAATGTTCTTTCAATTAGGTATAAATCAGGATTTTCAAATCCTAAAAAGAGTACTATAAACGATGTAAGGGTAAAGATATTCATCAAAAGCAGGCTTGGGAAAGCATATCTGACAAAAAGCCCAATAGAAAGCATCGTATTACAGCCAACAAGAATTTCCCATTCCCTGCGCCTAATTAGTAGATGTCGCTGCTTGATAATAAGAAGGAACGACAAGAGGATATATATAGCATAGATAAAATAAAGAACATTGTATAATACACTGGAGTGATAGCCCTCATCATCTATGTAATAAAACCAATGTGTCCAGAAACTGGTCACTACAATGATATCACCAAAAATCATTGGCAATGTAATCAGGTAGCGTTTAAATCCGTGTTCATATAAAGTTACATTTAAAACATTGGCTGTAAATATATGAAAAAGGAAGGCACATGCAAAGAAGGCAACAAAATAGGCACTATTCAAGACATAAAGAAAAGCATCATGATAGAACTCATCATGCATATCTGCCCAGGAAGAAATAATGTCTAAGGACATACATAGACATATTGCAGATGTAAGGTATACAAATATGAGATTTTTCTTTACTGGCAATCTTGGTAGTGAAACGTAATGACCGATTAATACTGCCATTATCATTAAGCTAGGGATTGCATAACTAAAAGTCCAAACCATAGGGGGTCCTTCCAAATACTAAGCATACTATCAGCCACTATCACCACTAATCTGATGATACACTTTATTTGTGAACAAAACGTAGTATTATTATGCCCATATAAAGAAAAGAATCGTAAGAGTTTTACATAATTATCAAAAATTGAACACGATTAAATCAAATATTAAATAGATTTATTTTGTACCATCTAATAATATGTTCAAAGATAAAGAAGAGAAGGATGATATAAGGTATGAAGAGTTCTACAATTTCAAAGAGTAAGACCATTGATTTCACTGATGGAAAGCCAGCAGGCTTGATTTTACGGTTTTTCTGGCCATTGCTTATGACCAGTATGTGTCAGCAGCTTTACAACTTCGTGGATTCTATGATTGTAGGAAGGGGTATAAGTGATAATGCTCTTGCAGCAGTTGGTAATATGGGTTCGTTGTTTTTCCTAATAGTTGGTTTTTCCTTTGGCTTGGCAAACGGCTTTGGTATTATGATAGCTCAGAGCTTTGGCGCAAAGGATTTTGATGAGCTACATCACAGATTAGCAGGCACTATTCAATTGGGAGTGATTTTGGCAGTAGGTCTTACAATATTCAGTGTATTGTTTTTGCCTAATGCATTAACTTATTTACGTACTGATCCTATTATTTTTCAGGACAGTCTCAAGTATGGATATATACTGTTTGGTGGTTTGTTTGTAGGTATTACCTACAATATTTCAGCAGCTGTGCTTCGTTCCCTTGGAGACAGTCAGACACCACTACATTCCATTATTGTTTCATCAGTCACAAACCTTTGTCTGGACAGCTTATTCATTTTTGTATTCAAGATGGGGGTTGAGGGGGCAGCAATCGCTACTATTATTGCTCAGATTGTTTCGGTATGTATTTGTCTTAGAAAGCTGTTTTCTATTGAGATGATTAGGTTATCAAGAGCAGATTTTGCAAACAACCAGAGAGTATGGTTACTGCTTATCTCAAACGGTCTTCCAATGGCACTTATGAACTCCATTACAGCTATTGGATGCATGGTTGTTCAGTATTTTGTAAATGGATACGGAGTAGTGTACACTGCAGCGTATGCGGCTTGTAGTAAATACCTGAATCTCTTTATGAATCCAGCAGGTACAATGGCAAATGCTATCAGCGCTTATACAAGCCAGAACTATGGTGCAAAGAAATATGAGCGAATAGTCGATGGTATCAAGTTTGGCCTAAAGATTGTAACAGTATTCTATGTGGTTTTAGGCGGTGTAATGATATTATTCCCAGCCAATTTGGCCAGAGTGCTTCTTTCAGGTAAGGAACAGATTGACCTTGTGTGTATCTTCCTTCCAACCTGTGGAATAATGCTTATTTTCCTGAATTTTTTGTTTATAGTAAGAGCAGCAGTTCAGGGAATGGGAAAACCAATGCTTCCTATGGTTTCTGGAATTATGGAGATGGTTTTAAGAACTGCAGTGATTTCATTACTTATGAGCCGTATCGGTTTCAGAGCTACCGCTTATGCGGAAATCAGTGCATGGATAGGCGCACTTGTTATTAACGCATATGCGATGTTTAAATATTTGTTACCATCAATAAAAATGAAAAGAGTTTTGGAGGTTTCATAACCTCCAAAACTCTTTTTTTTATGCATATACTAAAAGATCTTTGTCACTGTAATCTGCAAATGGTCCTGGAACTGGTGGGATAATACGGTGATTTCCGAAGTAATCCTTGCCAAATGTGATTGGTGTTCCATCAGGTCTTTCAAATGCCTGCTCTGGCTCAAATGCAAGTCCAAGAGACTGTGTAGTGATGATGTTTACACTGAAATCCTCAAGCACATTTGCAAGCTCACTCTTTAAATACCATTTTCCATCCTTTTCTGTTAAAAGAATCTTAGGATTATAAGACTGCTTTTCTAAGCGATGAATTTCGTTCTTATAAATGTTGGCACCGTTAAGATATACATTTCCGTCAATCCATACTGGAAGATGTCCGAAGTGTGCCTCGGCAAGACCACCCATATCAGGATCTGTATCTGGAGCAAATGGCTCATACCAGTCATCATATGTAGGGAAAATATCAAATGGTGCAGTGCCTACTGCCTGATAATCTGCATCAGCTGCAGTCTTTGTGCTATCTGTAATAGGATAATGCTGTACAAAAATATTATTGTATATACGGTCATCTCCGTGAAGAATTGTCATGAAGCCTGCAACCTCTGTCCTGTGTTGGATGTGGTATGGAGTGTAGCGAGGCTCACGCTGTCCGTTTATAATGCTATCTACTCCTGAGTTGATTAAGCTAAAGCTTCCAAGAATAAGGTTGTGTACACATGCAATACCCTCACTAGGGATTGTGATAGCTACAGGAGAGAGAAGCAGGTTGTTGTCGATAAGTGTAGGACCATGACCTACCTCTACGAACACATCAGTGTTGAACATGGCACCATCTGCCTGCTTGATTCCATCAGGACGGCAGTTGTCGTGCATAAGGTTTCTTGTGACTCTTGCACCCTGTGCCTCCCAATCAAGCCAAACACCCATGATGTTGTTGTGTATGTGGTTTCTTCTAATAGTTACGTCGATGGCAGCGTGTAATTTGATACCAGCTGTCTCTGCGCCACCAAGCTGCTGTGAGTTGCAGATGTGGTGGATGTGACAGTCCTCAATTGTAGAGAATACTCCACCCATTCTACCAACGATACCCGTCTGCTCGCAGTGGTGAATGTGACATCTTCTGATGATATGATGTCCAATATTTTCCTTGAGCCAGCCATGATACTGACCACGGCAAACAGCGTCGCGCTCCATCTGTGTAGGGCTCTTTACCTTTTTAACAGTAAAGTACATGTCGTTTTCTGGGTCGAGATATTTACCCAAAGAAATACCGCAGCAACGGCTTCCGTAAATCTCACAGTCCTCGATAATCCATCCCTTGCTCCAGTGTGGTCCAATCATACCATCCTGATATGCAGCAGGTGGAGCCCATGTGGTAGCAGCCTTATTGATGTTAAAGCCACTGACTGTGATGTAGTTTATGCCGTTTTCGTCTGGCATGAAGCAGTTACGGCGGACAAGAATTTCAACATTTTCTTTATTAGGATCAAGACCCTGAAAGTTAGCATAAAGGATAGTCTCGTCTTTTTCAGAATCCTGCTCTGTGAACCAAAGATAAGATGCTTCCTCTTTGTTCCATGCAAATGGATTTGCCTCTCCCTTTTTGCAGTCATCAAGGGAATCGCACTCGTACATCATTTTGTCGTTGAGGAAAACTGCACCAGTGTGTCTGATGGCAGGAGAGAAGTACCAGTCTCCGTATACACGTGTGGTATATGGATTGTAATCAGCGAACACACCGTTATTTACGCGTACTGTCCATACATTTCCTTCCAATTTATTCCAGCCTGAAAGCTCCTCAGCGCCTGTGATAACAGCGCCCAGCTTTTCCTCTGAGCGGTATACGATAGGCGCATCCTCTGTACCGGCATTTCTTGGAGTAACCTTTTCGCGGTAAACACCGCTGGCAACAATAATCTCGTCACCTGCTACAGCGATATTTGCAGCATCTCCAATATTCTTAAAAGGTCTTTCCTTGGAGCAGTCTCCATCGCGGAAAGCCTTGGCATCAACATAGTATTTCATAATCTAGTAAAGCTCCTTTCGGTCAATTCGATAATATAATTATCAACTATATTGATGCCTGAAAATACCTAGAAAGTTTTGATTTTTAGGGGGTAAACTAAATTAATTCCTCGAAATCTATGACACTCATTGGTTTGTGGAAGTAGTAGCCCTGCATTTCAAGACAATCCTTGCTCTTAAGGAACATGGCCTGATCCAGAGTTTCCACACCTTCAGCCAAAAGGTCCATGCCAAGCAACTGGATCATCTGAATCAGATAGGTCAAAATAATCTGTCCTTTTTCTTCAAATCCTTCTGATGACAGGAAACGTAAATCCAGTTTTACACGGTCAACTGGAAGCTCCTTTAACATGTTTAGAGAAGAATAACCGCTGCCAAAATCATCCATTTCAACAAGGAATCCGTTTGAGCGAAGATTTTCCGTTGTTAGGATGAGTAGTTTTGAGTCTTTTACATAGGCGGATTCTGTAATTTCTATATGTAGCTGGTCAGGAGTTAATTCGTATTTGCGAATCAAATCCATGAACAGTAGATGGATATCTGGATTCTCTGAAATATCACTTCGTGATACGTTCACAGAAACAGTCATGCGCTTTCCTAAATTGTTCCAGCGATGAAGATCTTTGCATACTTTTTCCCATACATAGCAGTCCAGCTCATAGATTTTTCCGGAGTTTTCCAGAGCAGGGATAAATTCTCCAGGACTAATCCAACCCAGATTGCCGTGAGCCCAGCGACAAAGTGCTTCAGCACCAATGATGGTGTTGCTTTCGAAATTTACCTGTGGCTGGTACCAAACCTGAATTTCTTCTGCTTCAATTGCAGAGGATAGATGGCCAACAATATCTACCGTACGCTTTTTGGTTTCCCATTGATTCAGGTTGTAGAATTCAAATCCCGTTTTACCTGATTCACGAAGTTTGCGCTCAGCTATTCTTGCAAAATCTATCATGTGGTCGACATCTATATTTTGGAGGTCATCTGGAGTAAGTACATAAATACCACTGCAGAGTTGTACCTTGAAATTTTTACCCTGACTAATAAGGAAATTGTTTACTGGCTCTACTACATCCTGTTCATCCTCATAAATCTTTTCATTACCTTCGATTCTGCGAAGAACTACAAACTGGTCAGCAGTAACTCGTCCAATTGCCTCATCCTCAGATAATATATTCTTTGAAATCTTAACCCAGTATTTCAGTAGCTTATCGCCCGTTTCTTTTCCAAAGCTGTCGTTTATAAATTTAAAATCTACTATATTGTTGTAGGAAATAAAGTATGGAACAGAAGGATTTTCTCTCAGAATTTCCTCTACACGTTTTCTGAATCCATTCATACTGTAAGCACCTGTAAGCTCATCGTGATCTATCAGAAGGCGTAGTCTTTCCTCCTGCATAAGAGTGATAGAACGTTGTCTGAAAACCATGGTTCCTATTACTGCCGCAAAAAGAAGGATGCCAAGAATAATAAAGGCACCATATTGGTACATATAATCCCAAAGATCATAATGATATAGGCGACGTGTGGTGTAATCTAAGATAATGGCTTCAGTCTTGGTTTCCTCCAAACGAGATATTCCCATATTCAGTCTGTCTATTATTTCTTGTCCTCTAGGAGTATCCAAAGTGCCTGCCTTAAATCCCATAGAAAACATAGCAGAAGGCTGAACGTGTAAATTGACATAAGATGGCTTCTGAAGAACATAGCTCCATACGTAGGAGTTGTTAAGAAGAGCATCCACCTCACCCTTTTGAAGACCTTTAACACCGCCCCTTATATCATCATAAAATACAATCTTCATTCCGGGATAAAGCTCATGAACAGTTTCAGCTACACCCTTTAGAGATGCTGGCATACCTACTCTTACAGTATTCAGAGTAGGAAGAGAAGAGTTCTTAGTAGTTACAAGAGTAAACGGAATTTCCATCAGATTTTCAGTAACGATGGCGTTCATTCCGGAAGTGCTGGTAATAGCACTGCCAAAAGGCATAATAACATCGTATTCAGCGCTATCAAGAGCGTCTTTCATGTTACCTTCGGTGATATTCTTTATGATTATGTCATAGCCAGCTTCTTTGGCTACTTCTCGAATTAAATCTACACCTATACCTACAGTTTCCTCGGATACATTATCTATATAGAACATAGGACAGCGGTCTGTAGGCACACCTACAATTAGCGTATCCTTTGAAGATGCAGCCTCAGAGCTGACAAAGAGCACAGCAAAACAAAGCACAGTTACTGTGCTTAAAATAGCTTTTTGTATTACTTTTCTAAACTTTAGCCCACCCAAGGAAGCTCCTCCATTTGTTTGTAATACACAGTCTTACAATATTCCAAATCTAATATAACAAACGATTGAGAAAAATCTGTGATTGCAAGAAAAGTTATATCTTGCTATAATACTTCCTACGAGTTTTTAGCAGTTTAAAGTGCTAAGCAGATAAAGATGTGGAGGTAATATTTTGGAACAGGAAAATCGCGGTAGCTTTTCAGGAAAAATAGGTTTTGTGCTCTCGGCCGCGGGAGCGTCAGTAGGTTTAGGAAATATTTGGAGATTTCCTTATTTATGTGCTAAGTATGGTGGAGGAATTTTCCTTATTGTATATGTGCTTTTGGCTCTTACATTTGGTTATACAATGATAGTTGCTGAGACAGCTATTGGTAGAGCTACAAATAAAAGTCCCGTTGGTGCATTCAACGGATTGAGTCACAATAATAGGCTTATGAAGATTGGTGGCTGGATTAATGCCATCATCCCAATCTTAATCGTGCCTTATTATTCAGTTATTGGTGGATGGGTTTGCAAATACCTTTTTGAGTATATTCGCGGAGATGTGAATGCTATTGCAGGGGACAATTTCTTTGTAAACTTCATCACAGATGGTAAAGAGACTGAGATTTGGTTTATCGTATTTACGTTTTTAGTTTTACTTGTAATATATCTTGGCGTTGAAAATGGTATTGAGAGAGTATCCAAGATTGTAATGCCAATTCTTGTAGTGCTTGCAGTGGTTATCTGTATTTACTCAGTTACAAGACCAGGTGCTTTAAGTGGTGTGAAGTATCTTTTCATTCCTAACTTTGAGCATTTTTCAATTATGACCGTCGTTACTGCCATGGGCCAGATGTTTTATTCCCTTTCGATTGCTATGGGTATTCTTATTACATTTGGCTCTTATGTTAAAAAAGAAGTCAGCATCGAGGAATCAACAAAGCAGGTAGAGATTTTTGATACAGCAATCGCTGTTATTGCCAGCCTTATGATTATCCCAGCTGTTTTTGCATTCTCACATGGAGATGAGAGCATGCTTAAGGCAGGCCCATCACTTATGTTCATCACTATGCCTAAGATTTTCGCAAGCATGGGATTTGGAAGAGTAATCGGAATCGCATTCTTCGCATTGGTACTTTTTGCAGCAGTAACAAGTGCCATCGCTCTTACAGAGAGTGCTGTTTCTACATTTGCAGATGAGTTTAAGTGGGACAGACACCGTGGTGTTAATATTATGGCTGTTATCATGTTTGTACTTGGCAGCCTTTCATCACTTGGCTATGGACCACTTGCTGATGTTACAATCATTGGAATGCAGTTTTTGGATTTCTTTGATTTCCTTACAAACTCAGTAATGATGCCAATCGCAGCTCTTGCTACATGTGTTCTTATCACTAGATTCATGACAGTAGAGAAGCTGGAGGCAGAGGTGGAGCAGGAGAATCATCCATTTAAGAGAAAAGGTATTTTCAGATTTATGATTAAGTGCCTTTGCCCAATTTTTGTATTGATTATCCTTGTAAGTGCCGTGTTAAATGTTTTTGGAATCATTAGCATGTAATTTATTTGATAGTTTAGTCGTCGATGTTTTAGTCATCGGCGACTTTTTCACTTTATTAGGCTCCATTTAATTGTTGCCAATTTATTTTATTTCGCTATACTTAGAGGAAAAGAAATATATTTAGAGGTATGATTAAATGGTTTTATTAGATAAATATGAAGCATTAAAGAACTACTTCAAAAAGCTGGGGTCAGTGGCAGTTGCCTTTTCCAGTGGAGTAGATTCTACATTTTTGCTTTTTACAGCTCGCGAGGCACTTGGAGATAACGTAATTGCGGTAACAGCTTCATCATGCTCATTTCCAAAGCGTGAATTGAATGAGGCCAAGGATTACTGCAAGGCTATTGGTGTGAGACATTTTATTGTTGAATCAGAGGAGCTTGAGATAGAAGGCTTTTCTCAAAATCCGCCAAATAGATGTTATCTGTGCAAACGCGAGCTTTTTTCGAAGATTTTTGATTTAGCTAAGGCTGAGGGCATAGCTTATGTAGTGGAAGGTTCCAATCTTGATGATGATGGAGACTACAGACCAGGCCTTCAGGCAGTGGCAGAGCTTGGTGCAAAGAGCCCACTGAGAGAAATCGGATTTACGAAGCAGGAAATCAGAGAGCTTTCAGCACATTTTGGACTTCCAACAGCAAATAAGCAGTCTTTTGCATGTCTTTCCAGCCGATTCCCTTATGGTGAGGCTATTACAGAAAAGAAGCTTGGTATGGTTGATAAGGCGGAGCAGCTACTTTTGGATATGGGATTCAATCAGTTCAGAGTTCGTATTCACGGAGAGAACGTTGCCCGCATTGAGTTGCAGCCTGCGGACTTTGGCAGAATGCTTGATGAGGACTTGAGATTACGTATTTACGATGCATTCAAGGAATACGGATTTGCCTATGTTGCACTTGATTTACGTGGCTATCGTACTGGTAGTATGAACGAAACGCTTGATTTATGATATTTACAGGTAGGTATATACATAGGAGGGTTTATGGATTACAGTCAGTACGTTAAAAAAGACTTTGAAAGTATAAGTGCATTTAATTTATCTATGGGTACAAAGGGGCGAAGCTACAAACAACATTGGCATTCTCATGGAGAAATAATACTTGTTGCGCCAGGGGAAAGTAATGTATTTAAGGTAAATCAGGATACATATCATCTGGCTCCGGGGGATTTTGTACTGGTGTGGCCTCGAGAAATGCACGAAGTGATTGATGCTGATTTGGAAAATACATTGATTATCAGATTCAGTAATGCCTTTGTAAATTCATTGTTTGATCTTCAGAGAATCATGCACTTTTATAGGAATTTGCATGTAATTTGTATCAATACACATCGTGAACTGGTGGCAAATCTTACAGCTATAGCTTATAGAATGAAGGAGTATTTCATGTCAGATGTTCCCGATAAGGAGCTTAGATGCTGCATGCTTCTAATGCAGTTTATGCTTACCCTCGACGAGCACAAGAATGAGTTTGTCCCAGAATTAAAGCAATTAGATGAAATCAGTGGCTATGGCGATATATATCGCAGGATGGTATTAGTTACAGATTATATAAAGAATAATCTTACTGCTGATGATTTGTCACAAGCTAATATGGCTAAGATGGCTGGAATTAGTAAAGATTATTTTTCAAGAGTTTTTAAAGATGCTACGGGAATGAATTACAGTAAATGGCTAAATATGATAAGGCTTGAGAAGGCCACGGAACTTTTGGCTACAGAGGACAAACCTCTAACTGAGATTGCCATGCTTTCGGGCTTTCAGAGTATCCCTAGTTTTAACAGGGTATTCAGGGCAGAGAAGGGAATGTCCCCAGGGGAGTATCGAACTCTGTTCGAAAAAAGTAATCCATATTTAGCAAAATATGATAATTTACATGTCAAAAATCGATAAGTATATTTTTATATTTCGCTATATACTTTAGTAGACGACATAAAGATTGCATGTAATCTTTATTCTGAATATTTATCACCACATTACGCGGAAGAAGCTTGGTTCAGCCCCGAGCTTCTTCTGTATTTATAGGACAATAAATGAGAGGTTTGGGTTAGCCCCAAACCTCTTCTGCTATTTCTTTGACTAATTTCAGCTTAGCCCACTGTTCATCTTCAGTAAGCTTGTTTCCGATTTCACATGAAGCGAAGCCACACTGAGGGCTTAAGTATAATCTATCAAGCGGGATATATTTTGCTGCTTCGTGAATACGTTTTATGATTGTTTCCTTGTCCTCTAGCTTTGGTGTCTTAGTGGTAATAAGACCAAGAACTACCTTCTTGTCAGGTGAAACCTTTGCAAGTGGAGCAAATCCACCTGAGCGGGCATCATCATACTCCAAGAAAAGAGCATCTACATTTTCCTTCGCAAATACGTAGTCGGCAACTGAATCATAAGGACCACTGGTGAAGAAAGTAGAGTGGTAGTTGCCTCGGCAAATATGAGATGTGATTATCATATCAGCTGGCTTGTTTTCAAGAGCAAGATTATTTACCTGGAGGAGTTGTTTCTTAACTTCCTCAATATCAATTCCAAGAGATGCATAGCGCTGCTTTGCCGCATCACCTACGATGGCGCCCCATGTACAGTCATCAAACTGAAGATTTCTGCAGCCTGCCTCATAGAACTGCTTGATAACATCCTGGTAAGCAACACCAATATCCTGAATAAGCTCTTCATTTGTTGGATAAAACTTTCTTGTGGTCTCGTAGTTTGCTGGAATAATCATCTGCTGGAATGTCTGAGCAGGTGCTGGGATTGTGTATTTTGCAACTGTGTTCTCATCCTCAAACTGCTTTAGGAACTTGAAATATTCCACGAAAGGATGAGCTTTCGCTTTGATTTTGCCCACAAGATAAGTATCATCCAAAAGTGCAAGCTCGCCGTTAAAGCTAACTCCGCCACCAGTATTTTCATGGGCAACTCCATCAAGTCCCCACATGAAATCAAGGTGCCAGAATGTTCTTCTGAATTCACCATCTGTGATGATATGATATCCAAGCTCTTTCTGCTTGGCTACAACCTTTTCAATTTCTCTGTTCACTACATGATCATAGGCTGATTCAGCAATTTTTCCAGCAAGGAAATTTGCCTTTGCCTCCTTTAATGCCTGTGGTCTTAAGAAGCTTCCTACGAAGTCATATCTGTAAGGTGTCTGTATTGTACTCATTATTATGTCTCCCTTCGCTGTAATTGTCGCGTGTTTGTTGAAATGGATTATATGCCTAGTGAGTATATAGGTAAAATATTAAAAATGAGTGGATAACCATAGATAAAATCTATGATAATGGCTATAATTAAAAAAAATCTATGTTATCAGGAGAATGATAATGACTCTAAAGCAGCTTAGATATGCGGTTACTGTGGCAGATACAGGGAATATTACCGAAGCGGCAAAGAAGCTTTTTATAGCTCAGCCCAGTCTTACATCTGCCATCAGAGAACTGGAAAGTGAATATAATATTACGATTTTCAACCGTTCTAATAAGGGAATAGAAGTGACTCCCGAGGGGGATGAGTTCTTAGGATATGCCCGCCAGGTATTGGAGCAGACTAATCTTATAGATGAAAGATACACTGGGAAAAGTACAGGTAAACAGCGTTTTTGTGTTTCAGCCCAGCATTATTCCTTTGCAGTGGAAGCCTTTGTTGAACTTTTGAAAAGATATGGTGGGGATAAGTACGAATTTCACATGAGAGAGACACAGACCTACGACATTATAGATGACGTGGCTCACCTCAGAAGTGAGATAGGAATCCTGTATCTGAATAAGTTTAACGAGACGGTAATCAGAAAGACTCTTAGGGATAATGGTCTCACCTTCCACAGCCTCTTTAAGGCAAAGCCCCATGTGTTTATTGGAAAAGACAGCCCGCTGGCTAAGAAGAAGTCACTTACACTTGATGATTTGAAGGAATACCCACGACTTTCCTATGAGCAGGGCAGCCACAATTCCTTTTATTTTTCCGAGGAGATTCTCAGTACTGTGGATTGCGACAAGGAGATTATTGTAAGGGACCGTGCTACACTTTTCAACATGCTAATTGGTCTCAATGGATATACAATCTGTAGCGGTGTTATCAGTGAGGAACTGAATGGGCCAAGCATTATAGCAAAGCCTTTGAAGGTGGATGATTATATGGAAATCGGGTATATTCTGCCTTCTGGAATAACTCATTCAAAGCTGACAGGAAATTATATTGAGATGCTGAAGGCCAGCTGTAGGTGATGTTATTTGACAAAAGGAAGGAAAGCAAATATTATATAGCTACCTAGTTAGTCGATAGGAGAATAAAGCAGATGCTAGCCATCTGCTTTTGCTATGTATAAGAGGAACGTTTAATGAAAGAAATAACATATAAAGAATTAACAGAGCTTCAGGAAGGTAGCTACATTCTAGTAGATATCCGCAATGAAGGTAGTCTAAAATATGGCATGATTCCTGGTGCTGTAAGCATTACACATGAGTTATTTGATACTGATTTGGATGGTGTTGTGTCTCGCCTAGATAAATCAAAGCAGATTGTTTTATATTGCACCAGAGGACAGGTTTCAATAGAGGATGCGGAGCTTCTTTGCGACAATGGTTTTGATGCAGTAAGTCTCAAGGGTGGCTATAACAGCTATCTTTCCGCACTTATGGAGCAGCAGGATGCAGAAGGCGAAGCTGAGCTTCACGCTCAGACTGCTGAAATAGAGAAGAGTATTAGAAAGAAATTTCATAAGACATTGTTTTCTCCTTTTGCCAGAGCTTGTAAGGAATACGAACTTATCAAAGAGGGAGATCACATCTGTGTTTGTATTTCCGGTGGTAAGGATTCCATGCTTATGGCAAAGCTGTTTCAGGAAATACAGCGTCATCAGAAGGTAAACTTCGAGCTTACATTCCTTGTTATGGATCCTGGCTACAGCGCTGTAAACCGCCAGCTTATTGAGAGCAACGCAAAGCTTATGGGAATTCCTATTGTGATTTACGAGAGTGATATCTTTGATGCTGTTGATACAGTGGATAAGAATCCTTGCTATCTCTGTGCAAGAATGAGACGTGGTCATTTGTATTCAAAGGCAAAGGAGCTTGGATGTAACAAGATTGCATTGGGACACCACTATGATGATGTTATAGAGACTATCCTCATGGGCATGCTTTATGGTGCACAGGTTCAGACTATGATGCCGAAACTTCATTCAACAAACTTCGAAGGTATGGAATTGATTCGTCCTCTTTATCTGGTTCGACAGGATGATATTATTGCATGGCAGCGTTACAATGGACTTCACTTCTTACAGTGTGCATGTCACTTTACAGAGACCTGTGACAGCTGTTCGGTGGATGGCACCAGCGCTTCAAAGCGTCTTGAGACAAGAAATCTCATTGCTGAGCTTAAAAAGACTAATCCTTATGTGGAGTCAAATATCTTCCGCAGCGTGGAAAATGTAAATCTGGCTACAGTAATAGCATACAAGCAGGATGGCGTGAAGCATCATTTCCTTGATACCTATGATGAGTAAAAAAATAAATATCTAAGAAAAAGATTAATTAAGGTCTGGCTTTTTGGCTAGGCCTTTATTTTTTCATAACCTTTTGAAAAAGAATAGAGCAAAATAGATAAAAATTAGCAATAAAAATTAAAATATTTTAACAAATATCATATAACAAGGCATATTTTTAACAAGCAATGTTGAAAAATTGTATAAAATGGGTTATAAAATTGACTTAGGAAATATAATATTGAAATAGTTTAGTAAATGCTAAACTAAAAGGAGAAGGGGGAACAAATGAAGAAAATGAAAAAAGCCGTGGCATTGGGATTATCCATTGTTATGGCTACTTCAGGCGCGCAGCTAACTGGCCTAGGGGCAATGAAGGCAGAGGCTGCTTCAAACATTTCAAGAGTGTCAGTACATGATCCATCTATTTTTGCAGAAGATGGCAAATACTATGTATTTGGCTCACATATTGCCACAGCGTCTTCGGATGATTTAGTCAACTGGACACAGGTTTCGAGAGATTATCAGGATGTTAGCGGCAATGTAATTTATGGAAATTTAAGAGAAAATCTTGCAGAGTCATTTAAGTGGGCAGGATATGACGACGGCGACTGTGCCGGTGGAAATTATGCAGTTTGGGCTCCAGATGTAATCTACAATCCAGATTATGTTTGGGAAGATGGAAGCAAGGGAGCGTACATGCTTTATTACAGTGCTTCATCTACATGGCGCCGTTCTTGCATTGGCTATATGGTATCGAAGAGCTATGATGGTGGATACCAGTATGGTGGAACAGTAGTATATTCAGGCTTCACAAACACAGGAAGCGTAAATTACGATGGCAATAGCAAGAGAGATACAACCTATACTAATGACTATTTACCTTTTAATGATTTAATTGCAGATGGTGTAATTGATGGGGATGTATCCACATGGAAATGCTTTAATAAGGACGGTAGCTGGAACAATAATTATGCTCCAAATGCTATTGACCCAACTCTTTTCTTTGATGCCACAGGTGAGCATTTATATATGGTATATGGCTCATGGTCAGGTGGATTATTTATTTTAGAGCTTGATAAGACAACAGGTGAAGCAATCTATCCTGGAACAGATGGAGTAGAGGAAACAAGTGGTAATTATGTGGATAGATATTTTGGTGTTCATATTGCAGGTGGAAATCACCAGTCTGGCGAGGGTCCATACATTGAATATGATAAGAATACCGGTTATTACTACATGTACGAAACATATGGTGGACTTACAACAACTGGCGGATATAACATGCGTCTCTTCCGCTCAAAAAATGTCTATGGTCCATATGTTGATCCAGCTGGAAATGAGGCCGGTGGAAGTGGTGTAAATTGCTATAAATATGGCGTAAAGCTGATTGGTAATTATCAGTTCTATGGACAGCCTGGATATAGAGCAGCTGGTCATAACTCAGCAATGATTACCGACGATGGAAAGTATTATCTTTTCTATCATCAGAGATTTTTGGATTCTTCTCGTGGTGAAGGCCATGAGGTTAGAGTTAGACAGCAGTTTTTAAATGAAGATGACTGGCTTGTAACAGCAGTATACGAAAATCGTAATGAGCAGATTCAGAAGTATACAAAGGACGATGTAGTTGGAAGCTATGAGTTTGTAAATCATGGAAATGCTGAAAAGGATGGCAGCATGATTTCTACTGAATCAGTTACTTTGAATGAAGATGGTACTATTTCAGGTGACAAAACAGGCTCTTGGACAATGGCAGATGCTGCTGATTATACATATGTAACATTAAATATAGGTGATGCTACTTATAAGGGCGTTTTCTTTGAGCAGTCAAATGATAATGATGAAAAGACAATGACCTTTACAGCTATTGGAAATAACAATCTGGCCGTGTGGGGAAGTAAATTTGAAGAGTCAGAAGATCTTGTGGTTGGAAAGGTTATCGATCAGCTGGCAGGGATGCTTCCAGATACAACAAGAGAGAACATTTCTCTTCCAAAGACTCTTTCAGGTGCAACTATCACCTGGAGCTCAGATACACCAGCTGTACTATCAAACGAGGGTGTAGTATCAGTTCCATCAGTAGATACAAAGGTAAAGCTTACAGCAACAATTACTTGCGGTGCCGAGTCTAGGACTGCAGAGTATGAGATAATGGTATACGATGGCCCACATATTATTGCAGGATATGATTTTGAAAATGTAGATGGGACAAGTGTTTCAGCTACTGGTGCCTCAGTAGTAGGTGGAAATGCAACATTAATGGGAACAGCTTCTGTAATCAATGATGAGACTAGAGGGGAGGTCCTGAAAGTTGAGAATAGTGAAGGGAATAAGCAGGTTAATTATTTATCTTTGCCAAACGAACTATTCAAGGATATTGATAAGTCTGGCTACACTGTAAGCATGTGGGTAAATATTGATGCTTCTACCTGGGAGCACAGTGCTCTTTTTGAAGCAGATATGGTTTCAGGTGGTGCAGTTACAGGCAATTATCCTATGACAAGAATCGGTGCTAATCTGATAGGAAGAATCAATGCAAATGATTATTCTGACGCGGTTCCAGGAATTGCCTATGGAGAATTAACAGGTAAATGGCAGCTGGTAACATATACAGTGGATACAAAGGGTATCAAGGTTTATTTAAATGGTAACCAGATTGTATACGACAAGAAGGATATCTCTAATTGCTTCAGTGGCAAAAATGCAGCAATTCAGAATGCTAATCATATAATGGTTGGTGCAGGTGATATTTGGTCAGATGAGGATTGTAGAAATGCTTTATTTGATGATGTTCGTATATACGATACTGCACTGACAGCATCTGAGATAAGTAGTCTTTATGATGCAACATATATGGATAATAAAGAAGATGAGCCAAAAGAGCCAGAGCATAAGGTTAAGCCTATAGCAGAGGAGGAGCCTGATGCAGAGGGAATGACAAAGGTTTACATTAGACTAGAGGACGATGAGTTCTATGAGGAAGCAAATGTTTATGCTGTAGATGCTGATGGAAATCCAGTAGGTTTTGGTGAGGAACCAGGAAAAGCAATGGTTCACATAGGAAACGGCTGGTATTCAGTAAACGTTCCAAATGAGCTTTTAGCCTCAGAGGCTGATGAAGAAAAAATAGAGCAAATCGAAATTTCGGAAACTGAAGAAGATTTAGAGGAAGAAATCAAAGAAGAAAACAAGGAAGATTCTGAAGATGCTGAGCAGGAAATATTAGATGCTGAGAGTGAGGAAACAAAGTCTGAGGAAATTCCAACAGAGGAAACACTTCTTGATAAAGTGGAAGAGGTTATTGAGGAATTAGTAGATGAAATAAAATCAGCATTTTCTCCAATGGAGGTAAAAGCAGCTGAGTCTAATATTTTTGCAGATGGAGTGACATTAAGTGTCAATAATGGTAAGGGCTACAGTATAGCAGGTGCAAATTCATTATTTACTATGGTAAGACCAAGTGCTGAAGAGCTTATGCAGGAGGAGTCAGAGGAACCTGCAGAAGTACCAGTGGAGGAACCTGCACATTCTGAGCCAGCTCCAACACCACAGCCAGCGCCATCTAATCAGAGCAGCTCATCTAATCAGAGCAGCTCATCAAGCTCAAATAGCGCATCTACCGCAGTGTCAGCTCAGCCTGCAGCTAATAATACAGTTACAACAGTTGCAGAAGCTCAGGTGCCATTAGCAGGTGACACTAAGATTGCTAGTAACAAGGCAAACAAGGTAACTAAGACTAAAGCAACAAAGTCAACAACAGATACAACCGAAGAAAAACTCTCAGAAGAAGCAAACACAGAAGAGACAGAAGAAAATGATACTGCTGAAAACACAGAGGAAGCTTCAGTGGCTTCCGGGGAGTCAGAAAAGTCAGTAACAGAGGAAGCTATTGAGGATGAGGAGGTAGCAAAAGCTGCCCTTGAAGAGGAGATAAACTCAAATGGTTTTGGAATTGTCCCTATAGTAATAATAATCTTAATAGCCTTCGGTGGTGCTACAACAGCTTACTTACTTAGAAAAAATAAATAATCCCTCATGGAATAAGGCACAGGTCGTTTGACCTGTGCCATTCCTGCTTTATTTCACTAATTCTCTAATAGTTTTCCAGTCTATACATCTGTGATAGTTATCATTTGGAAGTTCTGCATTGTGATTCCATGGGCGGTCAAATACCATTACCTTTAAAGCTGGTAAATGATCAAAAAATTTGAAGGCGAGTGGAGAATCCTCTATAGCATAATCAAAGTGCATCTTATAATACTCTTCCAGCTTTAAGCTAAATTCACTGTCTTTAATAAAGCTGTCACGTCCATATTTATCGAGACAGTAGAGCTTTACTCGTTGAAGGTTATGTTCGTCAAGCCACTGACGTGAAGCCTCATAGGCGCTGTATGGCCTGCCTGTGATTATAGATACATTATGGCCTTCATCCAGCCACCTATTAATTGTTTCAGAAGCACCAGGTGTCTCCTCATAAGTTAATAGTACTTCAGGAGTATGAGCCTTTATCATCATTTCCTGATACTGCTCCTCAGTCAATGAAAAGGACTTCTGTAAGTTGAAAAACTGTATATTCTCGTAAGGTACATCCTTATCAAACATTTCCTTCACAAGCCCTGAAAAGTGAAGGGCTGTTTCGCAAAGACAATCGTCAAAATCTACGTAAATATTCATGTGCGTTCTCCATTTGTCAGTTTAATAGCATCACAATGATACCATAACAGGCCTTAGCTATAAACTCATTTTATAGCCGGCTCTAATTTTCTTTAGTAACCAGGAGTATTGACTTATATAGGGGGTGTCGCATATAATCCTATCAACCTAGTAAGTGAGTAGGAAATAAAAATACTTACAAAAATAATTTGAAAGGAACAGACTAAATGAGAACAACAATTTCTACAGCTATGATGAATACTTGTATGTGTAAGGCCTGCTGTCAGACTTCTATTTGTTGTACTTGTATAACAGTCTGTATGAATAAAACTAAAAAAAGATATAGGCAAAAGCAATAGGTTTTAAAATATCGTATATACGAATTGATTCTTTTAAGAAGACTTAAGACCAAAGCTTTTAGCTAAGGACCTTAAGTCTTTTTTGGTGTCATAGCCGCTGGAAAGGCATAGGCGAGGCATCGCTGAAGTTGGTGGTTCGAATCCATCTGGCACCAGTGAGGGTGAAAGGAGAGAAAATGGCAGAAGTAAAAGAAGTAACTGAAAATCAACTGGCAAAAATCAAAGATTACATCGAGTCCATAAAATATGGCTCCGTAAACATCATCATTCAGGATGGCAAAATCATCCAGATAGACAAAAGTGAAAAAATAAGGCTATAAAGAAAAGATTTAGAACTGACTAGACAACTAGAGGTTCAGGAACACGGTTTCATTCGCTGTGCTCTTGAGCCTCTTTTTTTCTATAAAAAACAAAAAAGAAACAAAAGGAGAAAAAAAGAACATGGGAAAGTTATTCACATCAGAATCAGTAACAGAGGGACATCCAGACAAAATTGCAGACCAAATTTCTGATGCAATCCTTGATGAGCTACTTGCTCAGGATCCATATTCTAGAGTCGCTGCTGAGACAACAGTGGCAACAGGACTAGCTCTTGTTGTAGGAGAGATTACAACAAAGGCTTACGTGGACATTGCAAAGGTTGCTAAGGAAACAATCAGAGAGATTGGTTATGTAAATAACGTTGATGGATATAATGCAGATTCAATTGCAGTACTTACATCAATTGATGAGCAGTCAGCAGATATTGCACTTGGAGTTGATAAGGCATTTGAATCAAAACAGGAAGGAGTGACGGAAGATTTTGGAACAGGAGCAGGTGACCAGGGAATCATTTTTGGATACGCAACAAACGAAACACCAGAGTATTTACCACCAGCTATTTCGTTTGCTCATCGTCTTACTAGACAGCTTACAAAGGTTCGAAAGGATGGAACACTTCCATACCTTAGACCAGATGGAAAATCTCAGGTAACAGTAGAGTTTGCAGAAGATGGACAGACTGTAAAGAGAGTACATACCATTGTTATTTCAACACAGCATTCTGAGGATGTAACTCTTGAGCAGATTCGTAAAGACGTAATTGAATACGTCATAAAGCCGGTAATTCCAGAAGAACTCCTAGACGAAAACACCATATATTATGTAAATCCAACTGGAAGATTTGTTATCGGCGGTCCACAGGGAGATGCAGGACTGACAGGACGCAAGATTATCGTGGATACCTATGGTGGCACAGGTCGTCACGGCGGCGGTGCTTTCTCAGGAAAGGATCCAACAAAGGTTGATCGTTCTGCAGCCTACGCAGCTCGCTGGGTAGCAAAGAATCTTGTTGCTGCAGGAGTCGCAAAGAGACTCGAAGTTGAGCTTGCATACGCAATCGGCGTAGCTAAGCCAGTATCAATTGCAGTAGACACATTTGGAACAGGAGTGATTGATGATGAACAGATTGTTGAAATTATTGAAAGAGTATTTGATCTCAGACCAGCAGCAATCATCGATGCCCTTAATCTTCGTAGGCCAATCTACAAGCAGACTGCTGCTTATGGACATTTTGGCAGGACCGATGTGGATTTACCTTGGGAGCATTTAGACAAGGTGGATGAGATTAAGAAGATTTTTGAAGATATAAGAGTTGACCTGGCTGTTCAGCATATTTCTGAAGCCAGAGATGCAGTAGCAGTATAGGTAGAAAGGTAAAAAGAACAATGGCAGAGAAAATTGGTAAGCACATAGCAATATATGGAAAAGGCGGAATTGGAAAATCAACAACTACATCAAATATTAGCGCAGCCCTTGCAGAAGCAGGATATCGAGTAATTCAGATTGGATGTGATCCAAAGAGTGATTCAACAAACACACTTCGAGGAAATAATTATCTTCCAACAGTTCTTGATAGCTTAAGAGAAGGTAACAAGATTCATTTGGATGATATTTCCGTAAAAGGATTCGGTGGAGTTCTTTGTATTGAATCTGGTGGTCCAGTTCCTGGGGTAGGATGTGCAGGACGAGGAATCAACGCAGCAGTAAATCTTCTTCAGGAACTAAATCTTTTCGAAGAATTTAAGCCTGATTATGTTCTTTATGACGTACTTGGAGATGTAGTTTGTGGTGGCTTTGCAGTTCCTATCAGAGATGGAATTACAGACAGGGCATACGTTGTAAGTTCATCAGATTTTATGGCTTTATATGCTGCCAATAACCTTTTCAAGGCGATTAACAAATATGCTCCTACAGGTGGTGCAAAGCTTGGTGGTGTTATTGCCAACAGCATGAAGCCAGGTTATCACAGAGAAATCGTAGAGGACTTTGTGGCAAAGACTGGTACAAGCATTGCAGGATACGTAAATCGTTCAATTGATGTTCAGCAGAGCGAGCTTTATGGAAAGACTGTTATTGAGGCTAAGCCTAATAGTGCACAGGCTGATATTTATAGAAATCTTGCCAAGTACATTGCGGAAAATGAGAATCTTGTGGTTCCTAATCCGCTTGGTTCTGCAGAGCTTAGAGATTGGGCTAGAAACTGGGGAGACCGTATTTACGATATTGAAAGCGGAGTAGTTGGAGTAGCGGAGGCGATTTAAATGAGTTTTTTAGATGATAGAAAAGCATTAACAAGAGAAAAACGACTCAGTGCTCTTAGTCACTTTCATGGGACTCTAGAAGGCCTTATTGATGAATCCGCTGGAGCGGAAATCAGACAGCGAATCAGAACTTTTTCGCAGGTTCATGTCGACGAGACAATCTATGCTTTTGATGTCCTATCAAAGATAAAAGATGCGGTGATTATTGTGAATGGTTCTATCGGATGCTCGGCTCTTGGAATTGCACAGGATGAAGAAGAAGGCTTCACATGGTTTTCTACAAATCTTGTGGAAAGGGACACCATCCTCGGTGGAGATGACAAGCTTCGTGAGGCAATCCTCAGAGCAAATGAAGAGAAGCATCCAAAGGCAATCTTCATTCTTGGAACTCCAGTAGTCGCCATTAATAATGATGATATAAATTCAGTAATTCTCGAGCTGGAGGACGAGATTGGTATTCCAATTATCAGTATCTATACAGACGGATTTAAATCAAAAACACCAGTAACTGGGTACGATATTGTGACACACAGTTTGTTGAAGTATCTGGTAGATAAAAATGTAGATCTGAAGGAAGACTTCATAAATGTAATCTCCTTCTCGGAGAACATTGAGGATGTAGCTTCAATAGCAGGCATACTTCATGAGCTAAACATTAAGTTCCAGGTGCTTCCAAGATTTTCAAGCATTGAGGAAATCAGAAAAGCATCAAAGGCCAGGGCCACTGTCGTTTTAAATCCAGAAGAGGGAGATTATCTGGCGAAGGAACTTGAGGAGGTATTTGGGGTTCCTTACATAGAAAGCGAAGCCCCTATAGGTTTCAGGGGAACAAAGAATTTCCTGTTGAAGCTTGGAAGCTTCTTGAATATTGAAGAGCAGGTAGTAGCTTACATTGACGAGGCGGAGGCAAAAATCTCTGAGCAGTTTGTAGGTAACATTCTGGAAGACAAGCGAGTATTTGTAGATGCATCCCTAAGTAAGGTATATGGCTATGGAAGATTGCTGACAAACCTTGGTGGACAAGTGCTAGGTTTCTCTTCACCATTTGTGGATTTGGATAACAGAAAGCAGCTTAAGAGATTTGATTTCTTACAGAAGAATGCTATAGCCATAATTGGAAATGGACAGCAGTTTGAAAAAGCAAACGAGCTGGAGAAAAACCATATCGATATTTTCTTTAGCGAGAATGTGGGTAATTCATACGTGACAGATGAGGGAGCAGTAGTTGTTTCCACAAAGAACAGAGTTACATACGGATTTGAAGGTGTAGATGTAATCATTGCTTCAATTCGAAGAGCGTTGAGACTTCAGGGAAAGAACGGAAACGTCAGCAGCTATAAAGATAGTTTTAAACGTCGCAGTGGAAACTGGTATGTAAAGCAGGAGGTAAGCTAATGTCAAACGTAATTAAAAATCCAAGAAATGGATGCGCACTCCACGGTGCTTTACAGACAGTACATGAAATCGAAGGAGTGGTACCAGTTGTTCATGCAAATGCAGGTTGTGGAGTTATAAACTACCTTGCAAATAAATCGGTGGGAAACGGAGTAGGCAGATACAGCGGATTTGCTACTCCAGGCACCGCCGCACAGGAGAGACACGTTATTTTTGGTGGAGCATCAAGACTTCGTGAACAGATTAAAAACACAATCAAGGTTGTAAACGGAGATTTATATGTCATCTTAAACAGCTGCGAATCGGCGATGGTAGGCGACGATGTAGATGCCATGACAAGGGAGATTGTAGAGCAGGGAGAGCCTGTTGTAGACACTCTTATAGCAGGCTTTAATGGCGGTAGTCACTATGGTTATGAGCATGTTTTAAATGACATATTAAAGACTATTGATGGAGTTAAAAAGAATGAGAAAAATACAGATTCAAAGCTTATCAATATATTTGGAATAGTTCCACAGAAGGACCCATATTGGCAGGGCAATCTGGAGGAGATTAGAAGAATTTTTACAGGGGTAGGTTTAAAGGTGAATCTTTTCTTTGGAGTATATGGCGGTGTAGATGATTTGGTAAATGCTAAAAATGCTGCAGCTTCAATTGTTTTTAGCAGATGGGGTGAGCTTCCAGCAAAGCTTTTAAAGGAGAGATTTGATATTCCATATATAAATCAAAGCGCATTGCCTGCTAATGTAAGTGATGAGCAGGAACTTTTAGATAAGGTTTCGGAGTATGTAGAGATTGATCAGGAGGTTAGGGAGAGCTTCCTGAACAGTGAAGAAAAATACGAGAAGAATTATCTTTCAAGAATCAGGGATGACATCTTTGAATATGATTTGGGAAAGAGAACTCTTATCGTAGGTGATGAGGAACAGGTAATCCGCTATGGAAAACTCTTTCGGGAAGTCCTTGGAGCAAGAGTGGTAGGAGCAGTTCTTACAGACGCATTAAAGAAGGATGAAGAACACGATAGAGATAACACAGAGCTGCTTGAATCCATTGCGGAAAACATCTACATCACATCAGATGCAAAAGATATTGAGGATATTATTAAGCGAAGCAGAGCAGAAGTTGTAATCGGAAGCTCACTTGAGAAAAAGATTGCCGAGAAAAACAATGTTTCATTGCTTGAGTTTAGCTATCCAATTTATCATAGAGCAATTTTAAACCAGACTACAGCGGGAGTCAGAGGACAGATTGAATTGCTACAGAGCTACATTTCAATTGTTAAAGAAAAGCAGTTGGAGAAAAAGGAAGAGCTTATAAGATTCGTACAGAGTGTAAAAGGAGGAGAATCATGGCACGAGCTATCACATGGGAAGTCTGTTGTTAGAAACTCTGAAAGAACAGCAAAATTAGTTAATTACGGAGGATGACAACATGAAGAAAAAGAATCAGTTATTGGCATTTGGAGTTATGGCAGCTTTATTGGCGGGGGTATTTACTGGATGCGGAAGCACAGCAAGTGAAAATATTAAAACAGAGGAAGAAAACATCACTGCATCCAATGGAGAATTAAAAGAGATAAATATTGGTTTTGTAGATACATCAGGAGCAAATATTCTTTTAGGAACAGAAGGTGTTGCAAGAGATCAGGGATACTTTGAGGAGGAGTTTGCAAAAATAGGTTTTAAAGCGAATCTGGTACCAATGGCGGGAGCAGGACCAGCTATTAATGAAGCATTGGCTGCTGGAAGTTTGGATATTGGAATCCTAGGAGATGTTCCGGCAGTAAATGGAAAGTCAAATGGAATTGAAACTACTGTAATTTCCTTCAGCGGTCTGAATAATACAGTAGTAGTACTTGGCAATCCAGATTCAAATATCAAAACAGTTGCAGATTTAAAAGGGAAAAAGGTAGCAACACAAAAGGGTGCTTTTATGCACAGAATATTAACATACATCCTTGAATCAGAAGGTTTAACAATTGATGATATCGAGTTTGTAAATCTTCCAGCGCAAGATGCACTGGCAGCTCTTGAAACGGGAAGTGTCGATGCTACAGTTACGCAGCCAAGTGATGTTACTTACAGATTAGTTCAGGAAAATGGATATGATGAGGTTATCTTTAGTAGAGACCATGAAGGCTGGTCATCAGGGGGAATGTCAGAAATCAGAAATGATTTTCTTGAACAGTATCCTGAAACAGCAGTGGCGTTCCTAACAGCCTTTGTGAGAGCTAATGAATATATCGAAAATAATCCAGATGCTTTAAAGGAACAATGGGTTGCTGCAGGTTATAAGGCTGAAAGCTATGATTACTCTTATCCTAATCATGATAATTACGCAACAATTGAGGCTACAGAAGATGTTGTGGAAAATGCGAAAAACACACTGAAATTCTTACAGGAAAACGACCTTACAGATGGAGATTTCGATGTAGATGAATGGTATGACCTTTCATATTATGAGAGAGCAAAAGCGGAATATAAAGGAGAATAAAAATGAGTGATATCAAGACAGAATTATTAAATGAATTAAAGTTTAAAGCTAAGGTTAACGTAGATGGAATAAAAGTGGATCCAAAGATTTTCAAGAATTTGGATTTAGGTGGAGAATATCAGGAACAGATTCATGCATTGTTTGAAATGGATCATGTAATTCATCCAGAGGTATTGTTCCCTTGCAATTTCACATCGCCAAGTGGAATCAGATATTCATTCTCCTGGGATCCAAGATCAAGTGTAGAGATTAAGTATATCGATGGAGAATTTTACTTGTACGACAATGGTCAGGAAAAATTCCGTATCGAATTTGATAAGAGACCAGCCTATTACAATAAAAAGACTTCTGACGGCACTTATATGTCACATGTAGGAACATTCTCAAATGGAGTGGTAGGTATTGCATACAGTAATGAATGCTCACTAAAGGAAAAAGGTTTGGATTGCTTATTCTGCAATGCTAATGCCACAAAGGATACATATGCTGAAAAGGAAAATATTCAGTGGAAGAATCCTCGTCAGATAGGTGAGACAGTTGCGGAAGCTTTCCGTACCAGTGGGGCAAGACACGTAAATCTTACAGGTGGATTCGTACCTGAAAGACGCGAGGTAGATTACTATATCGATGTTGCTGAGGCCATTCAGGATGAGACTGGTTTAGAAGATTTCAATGGTACTGCAGTAATTGGTGCACCTGCTGATTTGGATGTTATCGAAAAATATAAGGAGGCAGGATTTAGAACAATTGCTATTCAGCTTGAAGTATGGGATGAAAACTTCTTTAAGGTTATATGCCCAGGAAAAGATAAGGAGTGCGGTGGACGTCAGCATTGGCTTGATTCTCTTGAAAAGGCTGTCAGTGTATTTGGTCCAGGAAGAGTTCGTACTGGTTTCGTAGCAGGTATTGAACCAAAAGAGAGAACTCTTGAAGGTGTTGAGTATCTAACAAAGAAAGGTATTATCTGCCTTACAAATGCATGGTGCCCAAATCCAGGCTCAAAACTTGAAGGACATAGAACACCTACTCCAGAGTGGCATTTTGACTTAGCACAGAAGACATATCTACTCCATAAGCAGGCTGGTATCACATACGAGCAGTACCTCGATGTGGCACCATCACCGGATTTCCTTGTACTTGATTTCTATAGAATTGAAGAGGGCAGATTACCAATTCTATCAAGTGATGAAGTGGAGCATGAGGAGGCTCTTGCCAGTTAGTGGAATCTGGAGGAAGTAATATGGTTAGAACAAAAGATTTTCTAGTAAGTATTATATTTCCTTTGACTATTGTGGTGGCATGGTTTTATGCCACCACTGTGAAAGGAATTTCAGGAGCAATACTTCCTGAGATATCTGAGGTAATAGCTACTTTTAAAAGCTTGGCGGAAAAGGGAAGTATTCAACAGGATGTTATTGCAAGTTTGATTAGAGTTTTAAAAGGATATTTTCTTGCTGTAAGTATCGGAGTTATTGTTGGGGCTTTATCAGGAATGAACAAATTCGTAAAGACGTTAATTATTCCTGTAGCAACTGCAATTAGACAGGTGCCAATCATAGCTTGGATTCCACTTATTATTTTATGGTGTGGTATTGGAGAAGAATCAAAAGTGGTGGTAATAGTAGTTGCTGCTACATTTCCAATAATGGTAAATACCATGAGTGGTGTTGCTTCTACACCTGACTCTTTGCTAGAGGTAGCTCATTTATACAAGCTCAGCAAATGGGAAGCATTTTTAAAGGTATATATGCCAAACGCACTTCCAAATATTCTAGTAGGATTAAAGCTTGGAATGGGTGCTTCATGGATGGCAGTTGTGGCAGCTGAAATGTTAGGAGCTACTTCAGGAATTGGCTATAGATTAAATGATGCGAGAAGCATGTTAAAGTCAGATCAGGTTATTCTTTGTATCATCATAATTGGAGCAATAGGCATACTTAGTGATTTGATTTTATCTTATATATTTAAAAAGATTACACCTTGGGAGAATAAACGATGAAGAAGGTTGCAATAGTAAGTGCAATGGATGAGGAAACAGAGTATATACATCAATATATTACAGATAGACCAGGTTGGAATAAAACTGAGGAAAATACTTATACAAATGACGAAAAGCAGTTGCAGTTATTTGTAAAGGTACTTGGAGTAGGAAAGGTTAACGCAGCATTTCAAACAGCTGATGTTGTTAATCAGTATCATCCGGATTTGCTTGTAAACATTGGAGTGTCAGGTGGATTGGCCCAAAATGTAAAAAGAGGAACAGTCGCTATAGGTAAGAGCTATGTTCAAACAGATTTTAAACCATTTATCAAGGATAATTTACCGGTTATTAAAGATACTTCTGAATGGATTGTAAGTGGTCTTGAAAAGGCAGCACAGGAAAAGAACTATGATTATCTGACGGGGAAGCTGGCTACTGGTGATTTCTTTTTGCATGATGAAAATGAGCGTGCGAGCATAATAAAAGATTTTAATCCAATTTCATTTGATATGGAAACAGCTGCAATTGCCCAAGTGGCTACAGCAAAGGATACGGAGTTTGCGGCTATTAGAATATTCTCTGATCTTGCAAATGAAGATGCGACAATCATAGCTAAGCATGAGATTGATACTGAAGAAGAAAAAGAAATACGACATAAGTTAAACACAAAGCCTACAGAATTATTGGTTTCATTTCTGGAGGCAATATAGAAGTAAGTGTGACAACTAAGTGATTTGGAGAAAAATTATGGCAGAACTGGATAACACAATTATTAAGGTAGAACATTTAAACAAAGAATTCTTCATAGATAAAAAGCCGATGAAGGTTCTCAACGATATTAATCTAAACATACAAAAAGGAGAATTTATTACAATAGTAGGTCATTCAGGTTGTGGTAAAAGCACTTTGCTGAAGATGATGTGTGGTCTGGTTTCCTATGAGGATGGTACGGTAGAGAGAAATGGACATGCTGTTGTGGGACCAGGTCCAAACTGCGGAATGGTTTTTCAGGATCACAGGTTGTTGCCTTGGCTTAAGATTAAAAGTAATGTAGGTTTTGGATTGAAAAATCTCAGCAAGGAAGAGAAGAATGAGAAGGTTCAAAAATATATAGATTTAGTAGGTCTTCACGGGTTTGAAAACAGTTATCCAAGCCAATTATCAGGAGGTATGAGCCAGAGAGCAGCCATAGCCAGAGGACTTGTAAACAATCCCACCATTTTGCTTTTAGATGAACCATTTGGGGCGCTTGACGCGCTTACACGTATTCAGATGCAAAAGGAGATTCTTAGAATTCAAAAGGAAGAAGGCACTACAATGGTTATGGTAACCCATGACATAGAAGAAGCTATTGTTTTGGGGAACAGAATTGTTGTTATGAGTGCCCGTCCAGGTGAGGTAAAGGATGTAATCAAGGTGGATTTGGCAGCCAGAAAGAGAAATAGTCCAGATTTCAACCTGGTTAAAAAGAAGATTTATGATTATCTATTTGAGGATTCGGATGAAGAAACTTTGGATGTTGAATATGTAATTTGATTATGAAAAAGTAGAAAAGTATATACAGAGCAAATAGAGAGAGCCAGCTATAAAACTATTTTATAGCTGGCTCTCATTTTCTTTAGGAGCTAGAAGTATTGATTTTACAAGGGTTTATAGCATATAATCCTACCAACCTAGTAGTTGAGTAGTTAATAATAATTTAGACGGAGGTAATGACTATGAAAAAGAAACTTTTATCGTTGATTGTAATTGCAACACTTGGAGCTTCGGTTGTAGGTTGTGGAAGCACAAGTAGTGCTTCAGGCATAGATAGTGAAGAAGTTCCAAAGAGTGCTGGGGAGACAATCGAGCTTACAAACGTTTCTTATGATCCAACAAGAGAGCTTTACGCAGCTTACAACGAGCTTTTTGCAAAGCACTATGAAGAAGAGTTTGGTCAGAAGGTTGAAATCACACAGTCACACGGTGGTTCTGGTAAGCAGGCACTTGAGGTTGCCAACGGACTTGAGGCAGATGTGGTAACACTTGCACTTGAGGGTGATGTGCAGGTTGTTGCAGATGCAGGTCTTATTGATGATGGATTTACATCAGAGTACGAATTAGATAGCTCACCATACACATCAACAATCGTATTTTTAGTTCGTTCAGGAAATCCAAAAAAGATTTATGACTGGAACGATTTAATCAGAGAAGATGTGGGAGTAATCACACCAAACCCTAAGACATCAGGTGGTGCTATGTGGAACTATCTTGCAGCTTGGTATTACTTCGAGCAGCAGGGACAGAATGATTCAGAAATTCTTGATTCAATCAAGCAGCTTTATGCAAACGTAGTTGTACTTGATTCTGGTGCAAGAGGAGCTACAACATCATTTGTTGAAAACAAGCAGGGTGATGTACTTATTGCTTGGGAGAATGAAGCATTCCTTTCACTTAAGGAATACCCAGGAGAGTATGAAATTGTAGTTCCTTCAGTATCAATTCTTTGCCAGCCAACAGTAGCTGTAGTAGATGAGGTTGCTAAAAAGCACGGTACAGCAGATGTAGCTAAGGAATACTTAGGATATTTGTATTCAGATGAAGCTCAGGAAATAGAGGCACAGAACTTCTATAGACCTAGCACAAAGTCAATCTATGACAAGTATGTATTTACAGCTGATTCAAACACAATCACAGAGATTCCAGCTGATGGAAAGTGGATTAACGATAATATCAATTTAACAGATATCAATCATTTCGGTGGCTGGGCACAGGCCAGAGCAGATCACTTCGCTGATGGTGCAAACTTTGACAGTATTTACGAGCAATAAGATTATTTCTTGGAATGGGGCAACCCATTCCAAGGTTTTTCAGAGAGGATTATGACTATGAATAAAAGAAGAAGTATAATACCAGGCTTTGGAATTTCAATGGGAATAACAATTACGATACTAAGTATCATTGTGTTGATTCCCCTTTGTTCTCTTGTAGTCTTTTCTGCAAAATTAAGTTTTTCAGAATTCGTATATACGGTGACTAGACCAAGAATTCTTTCAGGATATTTTGTATCTATCTCCACAGCCTTTGTTGCTTCACTTATCAATGTGGTAATGGGTCTTATCCTGGCTTGGATATTAGTAAGATATGACTTCAAAGGAAAGAGATTTATAGATGGAATCATAGAGCTTCCATTTGCTCTGCCAACAGCAGTTGCAGGTATTTCACTTACACATCTGACCACTACAAACGGATGGGTGGGACAGATTTTCTACAATCTTTTTGGAATCAGAATCGCTTACACAAGAATTGGTATTACAGTAGCCCTTGTCTTTATTGGCATCCCATTCGTAGTACGAAGCGTGCAGCCAGTTTTGGAAAAAATAGATATTCAGTACGAGGAGGCTGCTTTTATTTTAGGCGCTGATGCCAAGACTACATTTAGAAAAGTAATCTTTCCGGAAATATTACCGGCGATTATTTCAGGTTTTACTTTAGCATTTGCCAGATCAATCGGTGAGTATGGAAGCGTAGTTTTCATCGCCGGAAATACTCCATATGAAACAGAGATTGCACCACTACTTATCATGTCAGAGCTTCAGGAATACGATTACTCAGCGGCAACCTCCATCGCTCTTGTAATGCTTGGTATAGCCATTGTGATTTTGTCAGTAAATGCACTGGCACAAAGCATTGTTTCAAAGAGAGTTAATGGAAAGGCATAGGAGAAGAGATTATGAATCTAAGAAGAGAGAATAAGGTTTTAAAATATGTTCTAATCACAATCAGTTTTATTTTCCTGGGAGTGTTTCTTATACTTCCTCTCATTTATATCGTAATTACGGCATTAAAAGATGGTATTTCCGGATATATAAATGCAGTTACAGATGAATATGCTATCAAGGCAGCTCTTTTGACAATTGAGGCAACCGTATTTGCGGTTATTGTAAATACGATATTTGGAATTGCTGCAGCATGGCTAATTACAAAGTATGCATTTAAGGGCAAGAAGCTATTATCTACTTTTATAGATTTGCCAGTTACAGTTTCACCAATTATAGCAGGTCTTATATATGTACTTACCTTTGGACGACAGAGCAGTCTATATCCAATTTTAGATTCCTATGGAATTCAAATTATATTTGCTGTTCCGGGAATCGTTTTAGCTACAATCTTTGTCACATTTCCATTTATTTCAAGAGAGCTTATACCAGTGCTTACAGCTCAGGGAACGGATGAAGAAGAGGCAGCAGCCATCATGGGAGCAGGTACAGCCACTATTTTTAGAAAGGTAACCTTTCCACATATCAAATGGGCTTTGCTTTATGGAATAGTGCTTTGTACAGCAAGAGCCATGGGAGAATTTGGCGCAGTATCAGTTTTATCAGGACATCTTAGAGGCAAGACAAACACATTGCCACTTTATATAGAGCTTTTGTATCAGGGCTATGATTTCACTGGGGCATTTGCAGCATCTTCTATTTTGGTAGTGCTGGCAATTGTTGTTTTGATACTGAGACTGGTAATTGAAAAACGCGGACAAAAGGAACTTGATTTAAATAAGTAAAAGGGGTGAATAATATGGCTTACGTTGAGCTTCATGATATTAATAAGCATTTCAAAAAATTCCACGCATCAAAGGACATCAATATTTCTATTGAGAAGGGCAAACTGGTGGCTCTTCTTGGACCATCGGGAAGTGGAAAGACCACTATTCTTCGAATGATTGCAGGCTTAGAGCAGCCTGATTCCGGAGAGATTATTATCGATGGAAAGGTGGTTAACAATATCCCGGGAAGTGAGCGAGGAATAGGATTCGTATTTCAGAATTATGCATTATTTAGATACATGACTGTGTACGACAATATTGCATTTGGTCTTCGTGTGAAGAAGGTGCCAGAGGACAAGATTAAGGCACGTGTTACAGAGCTGCTTTCACTTATCAACTGCGAGGGACTAGAGAAGAGATATCCGAGCCAGTTGTCAGGAGGACAAAGGCAAAGAGTAGCCTTTGCAAGAGCTCTTGCTCCAAATCCACAGATTCTTCTTTTGGATGAGCCTTTTGCGGCTATCGATGCAAAGGTGCGCTTAGAGCTTAGAACCTGGCTTAGACAGATGATTACAAAGCTAAATATCACAAGTATCTTTGTAACTCACGATCAGGATGAGGCCATCGAGGTGGCAGACGAAATCATTGTCACTAATCAGGGAAAGGTGGAGCAGTCCGGCACTCCTCAGGAGCTTTATAAGAACCCGGCCACACCATTTGTGGCACAGTTTATTGGAAATTCTGTAGCTGTAGAAAACTATCAGGAGTTTAGATATTTCAACAGAAAGGGAGAGGGTACAAAGGCATATATTCGTCCTGAGTTTGTAAGCGTATTTAAGAAGGGCGAAAGCGTTCAGTTTGCAAATTCTGCTGAGGAAGCTGTTGTTGAAGACATTATCTTTAGAGGCAGCAGTCTTGAAATAAAGGCGAGACTTCACGGAAATCTTATCTCTGCAAGCAGAAGTATAAACGAGCCTGAAATCAAGGTTGGAGAGACTGTTGATTTGTTTATTTACCGACTTTATATCGTGTCAGAGGATGAAGTATTCCTGGCAACTAACAGCTCACTTGCAGAAGAAGATGTTGTAATTTAAGGATGTTTGAATGAAAAAATTGATACAGGTAGAAAAATTAAATACAGATATTTTGATAATTGGCGGCGGTACAGCAGGCTGTTACGCTGCATATACATTTGGTCAAAGCGGAAAGCACAAGGTCCTTGTGGCTGAAAAGGCAAACATTAAAAGAAGCGGATGCCTTGCTGCCGGTGTAAACGCCATAAATGCATATATTACAGAGGGCAGAGTTCCTCAGGATTATGTGGATTATTGCAAGAAGGATGCAAAGGGAATCGTAAGAGAGGATTTGCTTTTATCCATATCTGAAAATCTAAATGAGGTAACACATAAGCTTGAAGAAAACGGGCTGGTTATCTTAAAGGATGAAAATGGTAAATATGTTACCAGAGGAAACAGAAATATAAAGATAAATGGAGAAAACATAAAGCCTATTTTAGCGAAGATGGCAGAGGCTCAGGACAATGTTTCAATCATTAATCATATTAATATTACAGATCTTATGGTGAAGGAAAACAAAGTTTTCGGAGCTGTAGGATTTGATGTAAATAGTCAAAAGGCCTACGTGATAATAGCAAAGGCGGTGCTTATTGCAACAGGCGGAGCAGCAGGTCTATATCGACCAAATAACCCGGGTTTTTCCAGACATAAAATGTGGTATCCACCTTTTAATACCGGAGCAGGCTATGCTATGGGAATCAACGCGGGAGCAGAGATGACCACTTTTGAAATGCGATTTATCGCCCTTAGATGTAAGGATACAATTGCTCCTACAGGAACCATAGCTCAGGGTGTGAGAGCAAAGCAGATGAATGGCAAAGGGGAAATTTATGAGACAAAGTACGGCGTTGCCACCTGCGAAAGAGTTTATGGCACTACTGAGGAAAACAGACTAGGAAATGGGCCTTGTTATCTAAAGACAGATGAGATTTCAAAGGAGCAGGAGGACGAGCTTTACAAAGCCTATCTGAACATGGCACCATCCCAGACACTAAAGTGGCTAGAGGGCGGTCAGGGACCAGCTAAACAGAATGTGGAGATAGAAGGCACAGAGCCATATATAGTAGGCGGTCACACAGCTAGTGGATTCTGGGTGGACAACAACAGAGCCACTACAGTAAAAGGCTTGTATGCTGCCGGAGATGTGGCAGGAGGTGCCCCACAGAAATACGTAACGGGAGCTCTAGTAGAGGGAAAGCTTGCCGCACTTGGAATTGAAGAATTTTTGGCAGAAGGTCAGGAGGCATATTCTGATGATAGCTGGGAAATCATAGTTTCTCAGTATGAAAAATTCTTAAATAATGAGGAAGGAAATATCACCATAGAGCAGCTTGAAGAGAGCATGCAAAAAATAATGGATGAGTATGCCGGTGGAATCAGCAAGGCTTATCAGTTTAATGAGACAGGACTAAAGCTTGCAAAAGAAAAAATCTCTGGCTTGTTTGACGTTCTTGAGACCTTGAAGGCTTCCGACACAGATGAGCTATTACAAATCTACGAAATCAAAGAAAGATTAACAGTGTGCCTTTCTCTTATAGAGCATTTAAAGGCCAGAAAAGAAACACGTTGGCACAGCTTTGCAGAAAACAAAAATTATCCGGACGAGGATAAGGATTTTGAGGTCTATATTAATTCAATCAAAGAGGACAACCAGATAAAAATAATAAAAAGACCACTTGTTGTGAATGATTACAAACCAGTGATTTTTGCCTTTGATGGCAATAAACTGGTAGATGCAGGAGGTGAGGTTTAATGAGTATTAGAATTAACGCCTTGTCCTGCATAGGTTGTAAAAGATGCGCAGAGGTATGTCCAGGAAATCTTATAAAGATAGTAAATACGAAAGCTGTAATCAAAAGAGAAAAGGACTGCTGGGGATGTACTTCCTGTCTAAAGGAATGCAAGACTGGTGCTATCGAGTTTTTCCTAGGAGCTGATATAGGAGGAAAGGGTTCCATTCTTTCTGTTGAAGAAAAAGGAGATTTGAGAACCTGGACTGTTAAACGATTAGATGGCAGCAGTGAAACAATTACCGTAAATACGAAGGAATCTAACAAATACTAGAGAGGAATGTTATGAGCAAATTGACACATCTTGATGAGCTGGAGGCTGAGGCAATATACATAATCCGTGAGGTTGCCGCAGAGTGCGAAAAGCCGGTAATGCTTTATTCTATTGGAAAGGATAGCTCGGTAATGCTTCACCTTGCATTAAAGGCATTTTACCCTGAAAAGCCACCATTTCCATTTTTACATGTAAATACCACATGGAAGTTTAGAGAAATGATTGAGTTTCGTGACGCAGTTGCAGAAAAGTATGGTCTTACCATGCTTGAATACATTAATGAAGAAGGTGTTGCTCAGGGAATCAATCCATTTGATCACGGCAGTGCCTATACAGATATTATGAAGACTCAGGCACTAAAGCAGGCACTTGATAAGTACGGTTTTACAGCTGCCTTTGGTGGAGGCCGACGAGATGAGGAAAAATCCAGAGCAAAAGAGAGAATCTTTTCATTTAGAAATTCTGCCCATGCCTGGGATCCAAAGAATCAGCGCCCAGAGATGTGGAAGCTCTTTAACACAAAGCTTTTCAAGGGTGAGGAGGTGCGTGTATTTCCTCTTTCAAACTGGACTGAAAAGGATATCTGGCAGTACATCAAAAGAGAAAATATCGAAATTCCATCTCTTTATTTTGCAAAGGAAAGACCTGTTGTTTACAGGGATGGAAATATCATCATGGTGGATGATGAAAGAATGGAAAAGAGACTTCTTCCGGGAGAAGAGGTTGTAAATAAAAAGGTGCGTTTTAGAACTCTGGGCTGCTATCCACTTACAGGTGGCGTTGAGTCGGATGCTGACACTTTGGATGAAATCATAGAGGAGACACTAAGTGCCGTTTCCAGCGAGCGAACAACACGAGTTATCGATAATGAGGCAGCAGGCTCGATGGAACGTAGAAAAAGGGAGGGATATTTCTAATGCAGTTACTTAAATTTATTACATGCGGAAGTGTGGACGACGGAAAATCTACTCTCATTGGACACATCCTTTATGATTCAAAGCTTCTTTATGCAGATCAGGAAAAGGCACTGGAGCTTGATTCAAAGGTAGGTAGTAGAGGCGGTGCTATTGATTATTCCTTACTTTTAGATGGACTTATGGCAGAACGAGAGCAGGGAATCACCATCGACGTGGCTTACAGATATTTTACTACTGACAATCGTAGTTTTATCGTTGCAGATACACCAGGCCACGAAGAATACACTAGAAACATGGCTGTAGGAGCATCCTTTGCAGATCTTGCAGTTATTCTTATAGATGCAAAGCAGGGTGTACTGGTGCAGACAAGAAGACACGCAAGAATCTGCTCTCTTATGGGAATTAAGTATTTCGTATTTGCGATAAATAAAATGGATCTTGTGCGTTATAGCAGGGAACGTTTTGATGAAATTACTGAACAGATTGAAGAGCTGGTAAATGAATTAAAGCTTGAAAACCATGTAGTTATTCCTGTATCAGCCACAGAAGGCGATAATGTTACAAAGCGTTCAGAAAACATCACCTGGTATGAGGGTCCAGTTTTGCTTGAATACCTTGAGC
The DNA here is from genome assembly GCF_900115215.1 of Pseudobutyrivibrio sp. UC1225. Classification (NCBI taxonomy): domain Bacteria; kingdom Bacillati; phylum Bacillota; class Clostridia; order Lachnospirales; family Lachnospiraceae; genus Pseudobutyrivibrio; species Pseudobutyrivibrio sp. UC1225. The sequence goes on from NZ_FOVQ01000002.1 coordinate 328,177, forward strand.
AGGTGGACGTGGCATCTGAAAAGGAAGAGAAGGGATTTTACATGCCAGTACAGCGTGTTTGCCGTCCAAATCATACCTTCAGAGGATTTCAGGGGCAGATTGAAGCCGGTAGTGTTCATGTGGGAGATGAGCTTACCATTCTTCCAAGTGGAGAAAAGGCAAATGTAAAGAGTATCCATGTGCTTGATAAAGAAGTGGAAGAGGCATCTATTGGAAGACCTGTTACGATTCAGCTCAATCGAGAGGTGGATGTATCAAGAGGCTGTGTCCTTTCTTCCAATGTGGAAATCGGAGTCACTTCATCTATTGAGGCTACACTTCTTTGGATGGATGATGAGAAGCTTGAGACAGGAAAGAATTTCTTTGTAAAGCTTGGCACAAAGCTTATCCCAGGTGTTGTTACAAATATCAGAAATACAATTGATGTAAATACCGGTGAGAAGAAGGAAGCTACCTCATTAGATAAAAATGAGATTGCCGTATGTGAGTTGCAGCTTGCAGACAGCATCGTGGTAGACACCTTTGCAAAGCACAAAACACTTGGTGAGCTTATTCTTATTGATAGAATTACAAATATGACTTCTGCCTGTGGTGTAGTAAATCAGGTATATAAGGAAGAGGCGGGAATATCTGCCACAGTTATAGATAGAGAAGTGAGAAGCAATTGGAAGGGACAAAGAGCCATTACAGTAGAGCTTAGCGAAAGCAGACTAGTTAATCTTGAGTTTGTACAGAAGCTGGAAAAAGAGCTTAGCAACAGAGGACGACATACATATCTTTACGCACCGGAAAGCAACCATGGAATAAAGGGTGTTGTAAAGCATCTTAATGATGCAGGTATTGTGGTGCTGCTTTTTGCAAAAAAAGATTTGGATACCTCTGTATTTAAATCTACAAGAGGATACATAAGCGATTGGATCACAGATGAAATCACTTCAGTGACAGATGCAACAGATTATATTTACAAAGCATCAGCAATAAGTGGTGAAACAGCTACAGTTGGAGATTATATTTAAAATTAACATAATTTAGAATGCCTAATTTTTTAACAATTAGAGCCAGCTATCAATTGAGTTGATAGCTGGCTCTAATTATCTTTAGGAACTAGAAGTATTGATTTTACGGGCTCTAGAGCCTATAATCCTATCAACCTAGTGGATAGATAGGAAATAAAAGAAAGGGGATTGCCTATGAGTGGAACATTTGTAATTGAAGATGATGCGTATAACAAATTAGCAGAACATATCGAAAATACGTATCCAAATGAAGCCTGTGGGATTCTTATTGGAAACCTCCATGATAATCGTATATACGATATCAAAGAAGCAACCAACAGAGAAAATGACAAAAGGGAGTCCTTTTTCTCTATGAATCCGTTGGAAATTTACAGGGTTGAGAAGGAGCAAAAAGAGATTATTGGATTTTATCACTCACATCCTAACAAGACAGCAACTCTTTCAACTTCAGACAAAGAGTATATGGTGCCAGGAGTTTTAAATCTTATATTTGCTGTTACTAAAAACGGAGTTGTAGATATGAGAGCTTATAGAAGAGAAAAGCCAGAGACTACAGACGTAAAGGAAGAGAGAGTATTGGTTCATATATAAAGACTTGGAGGGAAGAATAATGCTAGTTTACATTTCGGCTACACTTAGAAATTTTTTTGATAAAAACGTACAGCTTGATGTAGAAGCTGACAACATAAAGGATGCTTTACGGTTTCTTACCGACGAGTATCCAGATTCTAAAAAAGTATTGTTTGATGAAGAAGGAAAGCTCAGAAGCTTTGTTCAAATATATGTAGGTGATGAAAATTATAGCCATAGAGATAATTGGAACAAAGCTATTGATGCGTCAAAAGAGGTTCTTCTTCTTCCTGCAATTGCAGGTGGAGCACCAGAGGACAGCATAATCTCAGATGCAAGAAGAAAAGAGGTCGCTTTTGATGATTCGGAGGTGGAGCGCTTCAGCAAACATTTGATGCTTCGTGAGATTGGTGTTAAAGGTCAGAAGAGAATCAAGGCGGCAAGAGTGGTTGTGGCAGGCGCTGGTGCACTTGGCTCACCAGTAATCCAGTATCTTGCGGCAGCTGGTGTGGGCACTATAAAGGTGGTGGATTTTGACGAGGTATCCATGGAAAATCTTCAGAATCAGGTGCTTCATACAAATCGTGATTTAAAAAGACCAAAGGTGGCATCTGCCAGAGACAAGGTCAGAAATATAAATAGAAATATTAAGTTCGAGGATGAGAATGTTCAGCTTGATGCGGACAATATCGTCTCAGTGATAGATGGCTATGATTTGGTAATCGATTGTACTGATAATTACAAAGCCAGATATCTGATAAATGATGCCTGCGTGCTTACAGGTATACCTTTTGTGTTTGGCGCTATTTTCCAGTTTGAAGGTCAGGTGGGAGTCTTTAATTATAAAGGCGGTCCATGTCTAAGATGTCTGTATCCTGCTCCACCAGAGCCGGGACTTGTTCCTACCTGTTCTGAAGGAGGTTCTATAAGTCCGTTAGGTGGAATAATAGGAAGTATTCAGGCAAACGAAGCCTTAAAGCTGATAATTGGAATTGGAGAGCACTTGGATGGAAAGCTACTTGTTATAGATAGTCTGTATCTTCATTCAAGAATACTGCATGTAGATAAAAATCACGATTGCCCACTGTGTGGCTACTCACCAACAATCACTGACGTGGAGGACTTTGATTATGAAGAATTCTGCGGTTTAAAGGTTGATGAGGATGAGGAGCCAATCGAAAGCATTGAACCAGAGGAGCTTGCTAGAAGAATTGAGGAAGAGGAACCAATTACATTTGTTGATGTAAGAGAGCCTCATGAAAGAGCAGTGCTTAGATTTCCTAATGCAGTAGTAATTCCAATTGGACAGCTTGCAAGAAGGAAGAATGAACTAAATCCTGATGTTGACACCATATTTATTTGTAAACAAGGCAAGCGAAGTGAGCTTGCAATCAGAACCCTTAGGGAAGCTGGCTATGAAGGACCTATGTACAATCTTAAGGGAGGATTAGATGCAATGAAAGATATTATATTCTCTCATGAAGGTGCGTGGTTATAAGGATAGAAACCGCCAAATGGCGTTTCTATATAAACCCCATATTATTTTTTTTAAGGAGGATAAGAAAAATGGCAAAAGAAGCAGTAGAAAAGACTGAAGGCATCAATGCTCTTGGTGCCCAGGCTGCCTACAATCTTGCGAATGTCACAAAGACTAAGCCTCAGTTTGGTGCTATCACACCTAAGTGGCTTACAAAGTTTTTGGAATTCAAGGGATTGGAGACAGGTATCTACAGAGTTAACAAGGTAGTGGAAGGTGAGACCCCACTTGATGTTCTCTGCAGTCAGACAAAGAAATCTGACATTATCCCTGATGGTTATGTTGAGTATGAGACTTCACCAAGAGAGTACAGATTAAATTCAATCTCAACAATCATTAACGTAAACACTGTAATCGAAGATGTTTACAGCGCACCTTATGATCAGGTTCAGGAGCAGCTTTCACTTGCAATCGAGTCTTTAAGAGAGCGTCAGGAAAGCCAGTTAATCAACAACGATGATTATGGTCTTCTTAAGAATGTTCCAGATTCTCAGAGAATCCAGACAAGAAACGGTGCTCCAACACCAGATGATCTTGATGAGCTTATCACAAAGGTTTGGAAGGAGCCTTCATTCTTCCTTGCACATCCACGCGCAATTGCAGCTTTCGAGAGAGAGTGCACAAAGAGAGGAGTTCCACCTGTAACAGTAAACCTTGCTGGAGGAACATTCTTAGCATGGAGAGGTATTCCAATTATCCCAACCGACAAGCTTTTGGTTGATGGTCTTAAGAATCCAAAGTCTCAGAGCGGTAAGACAAACATCTTATTAATTCGTACAGGTGAGGCAAAGCGTGGTGTAGTTGGATTATTCCAGGCTGGTCTTAAGAATGAGCACTCAAGAGGCTTATCTGTTCGTTTTAGAGGAATCGATGATAAGGGTGTAGCATCATATCTCTTGTCTTTATACTGCTCAGCAGCAATTCTTGCAGATGACGCTATTGCAGTATTGGAAGATGTAGAGGTAGGTGAGTATTATGACTACGATTGAGAATCTTGCAGGGGTTCCAAGTGCAGCGGAACTGACAGCACTTGCTAATCAATTGTTTCCTGATTTGACAGGCAGCATAGCAGAGCCTGAGGCACCAGAGGTTCCAGAACAGACAATCTATGGCGGAAGTCAGGATATCATTTTGCCTTATGCAAATGTCCCTGAGATTCCAGCTATCCCAGAAGTGTCTGCTATTCCAGAAGTGCCTACAGCAACTCTAGCAACTTCCGGATATGCTCCACAGGTACTGTCTCAGACTCAGGCTGACGAGCAAAGCAGGGCTATTGATGTGCCTACATCACTTGGCGGTGATCAGGTGGAAAAGGAAAGTGAGGAATATATTTCTTATACTTCAAGAGATGAGTCCATAAGAATTGGCTCTAAGACTCTTGCCCAGATAAGAAGTGATTTCCCTATTCTTTCAGAGCAGATAAACGGTCATCAACTGGTATGGCTTGACAATGGTGCTACAACACAAAGACCAAAACAGGTAATCGACAGAATCTCATATTATTATCAGCATGAGAATTCAAATGTGCACAGAGGAGCACACACACTTGCAGCTCGCTCCACAGATGCATATGAGAATGCCAGAGATATTGTAAGAGATTTTATCGGTGCCGGTTCATCTGATGAAATCGTTTTTGTCAGAGGAACCACAGAGGCTATTAATCTTGTGGCGAACGCATATGTAAAGCCAACACTAGAGCCAGGAGATGAGATTATCGTTTCTATCCTTGAGCATCATGCAAATATTGTTCCATGGCAGCTTATTGCCCAAGAGACAGGTGCAGTACTTAAGGTCATTCCTGTTGATGAATCAGGTCAGCTAAAGCTTGATGAATATGAGAAGCTGTTTACAAAGAAGACCAAGTTTGTCTCAGTAGCTCATGTATCAAATGTACTTGGTACAGTTACACCAGTTGCAGAGCTTATTGCCATTGCTCACAGACACGGTGTAAGAATCCTTATAGATGGAGCTCAGTCTATAGCACATATTCCAGTCAGCGTCACAGCTCTTGATGCAGATTTCTTTGTGTTCTCAGGACACAAGGTATTTGCACCTACAGGAATTGGTGTTGTATACGGAAAGAAAGAACTTTTAGATGCAGCCAGACCATATCACGGCGGTGGCAATATGATTAAGGATGTTACCTTTGAGCGCACCATCTACAATCCAGCACCAAACAAGTTTGAGGCTGGAACAGGAAGTATTGCCGATGCTGTAGGACTTGGGGCGGCACTCACATATCTTTCTGAGATAGGAATGCCATGTGTCTACAGATGGGAGCACGAGCTTCTTCAGTATGCTATGAAGGAAATGAAAAATGTAAAGGGACTTCACTTTATTGGAACAGCCCTTAACAAAGCATCAGTTCTTTCATTTAAATTAGATGGCTACTCAGACGAAGAGGTAGGAAACAGACTTAACAGCTATGGTATTGCAGTAAGAACAGGACATCACTGTGCACAGCCAGTGCTTAGACATTTTGGATATGAGAGTTCAGTTCGTCCTACATTAGCACTTTATAATTCACCAGATGATATTGATGCTCTTGTAAGAGTATTAAAAACATTTGCTTAAAATGTAGAAAGGGGACATAGTGAGCACACTAGTTAAAGAACAACAGGAAATAGATGTGATTGTAAAAGATATCCTTGCGGATTTTGACGGTCGAAAAAATATTGATGCTGTTGATATCTTTAATAAGCCGGATAAAAGGGAAGTGCAGGAATTGGTGAAAAACCTTTTCAAAATAGTTTATCCTGGCTATTTCAGAGATAAGTCATTCAAAATATACAATCCTAGCAATAGCTATGCTGTCATTATCGAGGATACTTTTTATCATATGAACAAGCAGGTCTTTCTGGCACTGGATTTCTGTAAAAAACGAGGCACTATGACAGAAGATGACAGAAGAAAGGAAAGCTACAGAATCTGTAAAGCCTTTTTTGGTAGAATACCAAAGATTCGCGAATACATAGAAAGCGATTTGCTGGCTGCTTACGACGGCGACCCTGCTGCAGGTTGTTTTGAGGAAATTATTCTTGCTTATCCTGGTCTGATAGCTAGTACAGTTTATAGAATTGCCCACGAGCTTTATGTTGAGCAGGTGCCAGTATTGCCACGTATGATGACAGAGCTTGCTCATTCAAAAACTGGTATTGATATTCATCCTGGTGCCACTATTGATAAAAATTTCTTTATAGATCACGGAACAGGCATTGTTATTGGTGAGACGGCGATTATAGGAAAAAATGTAAAGATCTATCAGGGAGTTACCATAGGAGCTCTTTCTACCAGAGGTGGTCAAAAGCTTTCTGGAAAGAAGAGACATCCTACCATTTGTGACAATGTTACTATATATGCAGGAGCTTCCATATTAGGAGGTAATACTATAATAGGAGAGAATGCTGTAATAGGTGGTAACACATTTATTACCAGCTCAATCAATCCTAATACTATTGTGAGCATGAAAAATTTGGAGATGGAATATCGGACATCCGAAAATACGATAGCGACGGAAGAGTTGCATCAATCAGAGGAGTGGTATTACATCATATAATTAAGGAGCCAACTATAAGTCAATTTATAGTTGGCTCTGTTATAGAGATAATATATAATGATGGGCAATGAAAGGGCGATTATGTTATGTTCGTAGTTTCGGTAAATCATAAAATTTCATCTACTGATTTTAGACAAAGCTTTGCCTTCGATGAAGACAAAACAAAGGAGTTTTTTCGTAGACTTTCTGAGGTATGCATAAAAGAATGCGTTTATGTAAATACCTGCAACAGATGTGAGGTCTATGGAGTGGGAAAAGCCACAAAGCTGCTTCCTGTTTGGGCTGAGCTTGCAGGCGTTTCTGTGGAAGAATTAAAACAAAATGTTTTGTTCTTTGATGGAAATGGTGCGGTGAATCATCTGTTTCATGTCGCAGCAGGCTTCGAGTCTATGGTTTTAGGTGAAGATGAAATTCTTAGACAGATAAAGAATGCCTATTTCTATTCTATGGATGAGGGCTTCACTGGCTTTGAATTAAACACTGTTTTTCAGAGCGCTATCGCATGTGCAAAAAGAATTAAAACAGAGACAAAGCTATCAAAATCATCTGTTTCAGTTGCATCCCTTGCCGCCACAAAAATTCATAATTTTGCCCATGATAATAAAAAGGTCATGATTATCGGTGCCACAGGAGACACAGGTAACAAGGTTTTTAAAAATCTTTTGTCCTACGGGGATTGTGAGATTTATGTAACTAAGCATATTCATCAGCTAAATGCTTTAAATGTAATTACCATCCCTTACGAGGACAGATACAAATATATTAATGAAATGGATGTTGTAGTTTCAGCTACAAAGAGTCCGCATTACACCATTACTTACGGAAAACTTGTGGATATTCACATGGAAGAAAGGGACAGACTGTTTATAGATTTGGCTGTTCCAAAGGATATTGACGAAGACATATTAAAGCTTGGCAAAAGCCAGCTTATTACAATAGACGATTTTGAAGCTATCGCAAAGGAAAATAATTCCATAAAGCTTCAGGAAAAAGAAAGCGGAGAGCTTATTATTGAGGAAGAGATTAATGATTTGCTTAAGGATTTGATCTTCCACGATAACAGGGAAAAGCTAAAAGCTATAAAGAACTCTCCAAGTGGAGATTTTCAGCATTTCCTTTTTAAATACAAGGAAATTGCCACGGCAGAAGAATTTTCAAGCTTCGTAAATGTGGTAACACAGATGACAGGAGCTTAATAAAAAGATTAGAGAGAAGGATTATGAGAAGATTTAGAAGATTAAGACAGACACCCCAGATGAGAAGCTTTGTCAGGGAAAATGAAGTATCAGTAAAGGATTTGATTTATCCATTATTTGTAATTGAAGGAAGCAATATTAAAAATGTAGTTCCTTCAATGCCAAACATCTATCAGTATTCCCTTGATAGAATAGATGAAGAATTGGATAAAGTTGTGGCAGCAAAGATTCCTGCCATCCTTCTTTTTGGAATTCCAGAGCATAAGGATGAAAAGGGAAGCGGCGCTTATGACGACAATGGAATTACACAGCAGTGTGTAAGACACATTAAGGAAAACTATCCTGGTCTTATCGTAATTGCGGATGTTTGTCTTTGCGAATATACAAGCCATGGTCACTGTGGTCTTGTCTGCGAAGGGCATATTTTAAATGATGAGACACTTCCACTTCTGGCAAAGATGGCAGTATCTATGGCAAAGGCAGGAGCAGATATCGTGGCACCATCGGATATGATGGATGGAAGAGTGGCAGCTCTCAGAGAGGCTTTGGATGAGGCGGGCTTTATCGACACTCCAATCCTTAGCTACAGTGCAAAATTTGCATCAGGCTACTATGGACCATTTAGAGATGCAGCAGGTTCTGCACCTCATTTTGGTGACAGAAAATCTTATCAGATGGACCCTGCAAATGGCAGAGAAGCCATGAGAGAAATAGAGGATGATTTAGAAGAAGGTGCAGATATGATTATCGTAAAGCCGGCTCTTGCTTATCTTGATATTATGAAGGAAGCAAGAGCGTGCTTTGATGTGCCTTTCATCACATATAATGTCAGCGGCGAATATTCTATGGTAAAGGCCGCAGCTGCCAATGGCTGGATAGATGAAAAGAGAATTGTTCTTGAAAATATGATTGCTATGAAGCGAGCTGGTGCAGACAGAATCATCACCTATCATGCACTTGATGTAGCCAGATTTATAGAGGAAGAGGACGTTTAATAATGAGTGTGTCACATGATTTTTTTGAGGATGCAAAGCAACATATTCCTGGTGGAGTAAATTCTCCTGTAAGAGCTTTTAGAGCAGTGGGACAGGATCCACTTTTTATAGACCATGCAAAGGGTAGTCACATATTTGATGTGGATGGAAATGAATATGTAGATTATGTATGTTCATGGGGACCTATGATTTTAGGTCATGCCTATCAGCCTGTTATCGACGCTGTAAAAGCAGCCTGCGATAATGGACTTTCTTACGGAGCGCCTACTCAGAAGGAAACAGTACTTGCAAAGCTTATATTAGAGGCTGTTCCCTTTATGGATAAGGTCCGTCTTGTAAATTCTGGAACAGAGGCTGTCATGAGTGCCATCAGAGTTGCAAGAGGCTACACAGGCAAGGATAAGATTATAAAATTCAGAGGAAACTATCACGGACATAGTGATGGACTCCTTGTTACAGCAGGCTCAGGTCTTCTCACTGAGTCCACACCTGATTCTGCAGGAGTGCCAAAGGGATATACTCAGACTACACTTTTGGCTAATTACAATGATGAGGCTTCTGTGGAGGCTTTGTTTAAGGCCAATAAGGGCGAGATTGCAGCAGTTATTGTGGAGCCTGTCAGCGCAAATATGGGCGTTGTTCCACCAAAGGAAGGCTTTTTAGAGTTCCTTCGAAAGATTACAAAGGATAATGAAGCACTTCTTATTTTTGATGAGGTTATCACAGGCTTTAGATTAGCCTTTGGTGGTGCATCAGAGTACTTTGGAATCCAGCCGGATATGATTACCTTTGGAAAAATTGTAGGTGGAGGAATGCCACTTGCAGCCTATGTTGGTAAGAAGGATATCATGGATATGGTGGCACCTGTTGGAGCTGTATATCAGGCAGGTACTCTTTCAGGAAATCCTATTGCAGTTACAGCTGGAATCGAAAGTCTTAAGGTACTAAAAGCCGACAAGGATATTTATAAGAGAATAGATGCATTTGCTTCAAAGCTTGAAGAGGCTTATAAGAAAAAGGGCATTAGTGTCAATCGTGTAGGTTCACTGCTTTCTCCATTCTTTACAGATGGTTCAGTGGAAAGCTACGCTGATGTACTTAAATGTGACACAGAAAAATTCGCCCAGTATTTTAGAGGCATGGTGGCTGAGGGAATTTATGTGGCACCTAGTCAGTTTGAGGCAATGTTCATCTCTGATGCTCACACTGAAGAAGATTTGGAAAAAACATTGTCAGCGATTGACAAAGTCTTATAAACCAAATAAAATAAAACCTAGTGAGTTAGTAGGAGAATAAGCAGATGGTGAATATCATCTGCTTTATTCATATGTTTAGAGGTATTTATGTTAAATCAGTTTTCGAGAACAGAATTGCTTCTTGGTAAGGATGCCATGGAGCAGTTACAGAATAAGAGAGTTGCCATCTTTGGTATAGGTGGAGTTGGCGGATATGTGTGTGAGGCCTTGGTTCGTACAGGCGTTGGCCATTTTGATTTGATTGATGATGATAAGGTTTGTCTCACAAACCTCAATCGTCAGATTATAGCTACCCGTTCTACAGTAGGAAAGCATAAGGTTGATGTTATGAAGGAGCGTATGCTTGATATCAACCCAAAGGCTGATATCACTGTTCACAAGTGCTTCTTCCTTCCTGAGAATGCTGATGATTTTGATTTTAAATCATATGATTATGTTGTAGATGCTGTTGATACTGTCACAGCAAAGATTGAGATTATTATGAGATGTAAGCAGGATGATGTTCCTGTTATCAGTTGCATGGGCGCAGGTAATAAGCTTGATCCTAGCCGTTTCAAGGTGGCTGATATTTACAAGACTACCATGTGTCCTCTGGCAAAGGTTATGCGTCGTGAGATGAAAAAGCGCGGTGTTAAGAATCTCAAGGTTGTATTCTCAGACGAGAAGCCTACACGTCCAATAGAGGATATGGCTATCAGCTGTAGGACAAATTGTATCTGTCCACCAGGTGCAGAGCATAAATGTACAGAGCGCAGGGACATTCCAGGTTCTATTGCATTTACACCTGCTGTGGCAGGGCTTGTGCTTGCCAGCGAGGTTATAAAAGATTTATCTGACGGTTTTGGTAGAGGTTTATAAATTTAGAAGTAAAGGGAGAAGAAAATGACACTTCAGCAGGTTTTATATGCACTAACAATTCAGGAATGCGGTTCAATGAATAAGGCAGCTGAAAAGCTTTATATTGTTCAGCCTACACTTACAAGCGCCATTCAGGAGCTTGAAAATGAGGTCGGAATTACCATTTTCATGCGAACAAACAAGGGCGTAATTGTCACCCCAGAGGGAGCAGAGTTTCTTGAGGATATCAGGGGCTTTTATCGTCAATACGATATTGTTATGCAGAAGTACAGCGGAGAAGGAAATTACAAGAGAAAGTTCGGTGTTTCCACACAGCATTACACCTTTGCCGTACGTGCTTTTGTTGATATGGCAAAGCAATATGATATGAACGAGTTCGATTTCGCTCTTCGCGAGACTACCACCATGGACATCATTAAGGATGTCAGCACACTTAAGAGTGAGATAGGAGTCCTTTATATCAACGAGCTCAACCGCAAGGCTATGAATAGACTATTCACTGAGCATGCCCTGGAGTTCCATCCCCTTATAAAATGTAAGGCTTTTGTTTACCTGTGGAAGGATCATCCTCTTGCAAATCAAGAATATATTACCATGGAGGATTTGGAAGATTACCCATGTATGTTCTTCGAGCAGGGTGACAACAGTGAGTTCCTTGCAGAGGAAATCCTTAGCGAGAATTTCTATCCTAAGACACTTCGTGTTACAGACCGTTCTACCATGCTTAATCTTGTTAAGGCTCTTAACGGATATACGTTATGCTCTGGTATCATTTACGGTGATTACAATGGTGATGGCTATATTGTTGTTCCATTCCGTGGAGATGAAGAGAATCCAAACAGTGTTATGGAAATCGGATATATCACAAAGAAAAATGCTGTTATGAGTAAGATAGGGGAGCAGTATCTGGAGGAGATGGAGAAAGCTCTTGATCAGATAGATAAATCGGTAATTTATGAGGAATAATATCGTAAATACGTTGCTATAAATTTCATTAATAACTAGCTATAAGATTAATGTTGAACCAGGTTTATTGACCTGGTTCTTTTTATTTGATAATATCCTATCAACCTAGTAGGTAATTGGTTATTAGAGTAATAAAAGGGAGAACGCCTGTATGAGATTTAATACTAGATTACTCCATGAAGGAGTAACAAGAGAGACAAACGGAGCAACACTTCCTCCTATATATCAAAGTAGTGCCTTTGATCAGGAAACTGCAGAGGATTTGGCAGGAATCTTCGAGAATAAGAAGATGGGCTATTGTTACACCAGAGTTGCAAATCCTACTATCACAGCTTTTGAAAACAGGATTACAAAGCTTGAGGGGGGAATAGGATCAGTTGCCTGTTCTTCAGGGATGGCAGCTTTATCAAATGCTTTGCTGAATATTTTACAGGCTGGAGATGAAATAATTTCAAGTGCCAGTCTTTATGGCGGAACAATTGATTTGTTCCGTGACATAGAAGCATTTGGAATAAAAACAAATTATGTGCGAAACAACGACCTAGAGCAAATAGAAGCTGCTTTCAATGAACGTACCAAGGTGGTATTTGCAGAGACCATCGGCAATCCCTGTTTGGACGTAACAGACATCAAAAAACTTGCAGAAATCGCTCACTCACACGGAGTTCCACTTATTGTTGATAATACAACAGCTACTCCTTATTTAATAAAAGCAATTGAGCTTGGTGCTGACATAGTAGTGAATTCTTCTTCAAAATATATAAATGGAAGCAGCAATTCAATCAGCGGTGTATTAACAGACAGCGGGCATTTCAAATGGACAAGGGAAAAATATCCAGTACTTGGAGAATATGTAAAGTTTGGCCCTATGGCATATATAGCAAAGATGCGTAGCGGTTTATTCAGAAATATGGGTACATGCCTGTCACCATTCAACGCATATCTGAATGTGATTGGACTGGAGACACTTGGTCTTAGAATGGATAGACAATGCAGCAATGCCTTAGCTCTTGCAACATGGCTTGAGGAAACATATCCAGACATCACAGTAAATTACCCGGGACTAAAGTCCAGCAAATGGCATGATATAGCAGAAGGACAATTGAAGAATGGATATGGAGCGATTCTTACTATTAGAGTGGGGTCAAAGGAAAGAGCCTTTGAGGTAATGAACAAGCTCACCATTCCATACATCCTTTCCAATATAGGAGATACAAAAACATTGGTGGTTCATCCTATGTCAACGATTTCACTTCACAGTACTCCACAGGAGCTGGAAGATGCAGGTGTGTACGATGATTTAATTCGTATATCCGTAGGAATCGAAGACGTTGATGATTTGATAGAAGATTTTAGAAATGCATTAAAAGGAGAATAATGATGGCAGAAGCAATTGATTACAAAGCTCTGAAGGCTGGCGGCTTCATGAAGCAGGTACAAAAGGGATATGGTTCCCTCAGATTACAGGTTATCGGAGGCAACCTTGATGCAAAGGCAATCAAGACTGTTGCTGAGGTAGCAGAGAAATATGGTCATGGATATGTTCATATGACATCTCGTCAGGGAATTGAGATTCCATTTATCCATGTAAATGATCTTCAGAAGGTAAAGGATGAACTTAAGGAAGGCGGAGTTGGTACCGGTGTATGCGGACCTAGAGTACGTACTATCACAGCTTGTCAGGGTTCAGAGATTTGTCCTAGTGGATGTATTGATACATACACTCTTGCAAAGGAACTTGACGCAAGATATTTCGGTAGAGAGCTTCCACACAAGTTTAAGTTTGGTGTAACTGGATGTCAGAACAACTGCCTTAAGGCGGAGGAAAACGATGTCGGAATTAAGGGCGGTATGACAGTTGAGTATAAAGAGGATGCATGTATTTCATGCGGTGTCTGCGTAAAGGCTTGTAGAGAAAAAGCTCTTACAATGACAGATGGCAAGGTAGAAATTGACAGAACAAAGTGTAACAACTGTGCACGATGTGTAAAGAGCTGTCCTACTGATGCATGGGAAGGCACCCCAGGATATATCGTATCCTTCGGTGGAACCTTTGGAAATAAGATTTACAAAGCCGAGGAGCTTGTCCCAATCATCCGTGATAAGGAGACACTTTTTAGAGTAACAGATGCAGCTATCGAATACTTCGAGGCTAACGCAAATCCAAGTGAGCGCTTCCGCGCAACACTTCAGAGACTTGGAGATGAGGGATTAAGAAAAGTTGTAAATAAAGCATACGAAGGAGGTAACTAAAATGGCAGATGTAATTGAATTTGATGAGAAGATTGATATCACTGATAAGGTTTGCCCTTTGACTTTTGTAACTGCAAAAGTTGCAATCGAAGAGCTTGATGATGGTGAGGTTTTGGCAATTCGCCTTAATGATGGTGAGCCAGTACAGAACGTACCTCGTTCATTTAAAGAGGATGGCCATCAGGTACTTAAGCTTGATGACAATGGCGATGGCACATATACACTTTATGTGAGAAAGGTAGAGGAATAATGGCAGAGAGAATTTACGCTGATGATTTTCAGGCAAAGGTTTTAGATAGTCCTGTTCCAGTGCTAGTAGATTTTTACTCTGATTCATGCATTGCCTGCAAAAAGCTTGCTCCTACACTTTGTGATTTGGAGGAAGATTACGAGGGCAAGGTAAGTGTATTCAAGGTAAATACAGGCTATGACACAAAGCTTGTTCAGGAATATGAGATTTTAAGTAATCCTACATTGATTTTTTTTAAGAATGGCGAAGCTGTTGATCGACAGATTGGTGCCAAGGATTATGACGAGTTAACTGACTGGATTGATGGTCTAATTTAGTAGTAAAGGAGAATGGAAAAATGACAATTACAGTAGCAGGAGAGAAAAAGGAATACAAGGATGGACTTACACTTCCTGAGCTTATTGAAGCAGAGAATGTAGAGACACCAGAGTATGTAACAGTATCTATTAATGATGAGTTTATTCTTACAGAGAATAAAGCTACAACAGTTTTAAATGAAGGTGATTCAGTGGAGTTCCTTTACTTCATGGGAGGTGGACAGTAATGGCTATGACAGATCAGCAGATTGAACGCTATAGCCGTCACATCATTCTTAAGGAGGTAGGAGCTAAGGGACAGAAGAAGCTTCTTAATGCAAAGGTCCTTATCATTGGTGCTGGCGGACTTGGTGCTCCAGCAGCTATGTATTTGGCAGCAGCAGGCGTTGGTACAATTGGTATCGTAGATGCGGATGAGGTTGATTTATCAAATCTTCAGCGTCAAATAATTCATGCTACAGCGGACATTGGAAAACCTAAGGTTAAGTCTGCTAAAGAGACAATGAATGCAATGAATCCAGATGTGGAGGTAAAGACTTACCACAAGTTTGTGGATTCTACAAATATAAGAGAGATAATTCGTGAATACGATTTTGTAATTGATGGAACAGATAATTTCCCAGCTAAGTTCCTTATTAATGATGCATGCGTAATGGAGAAGAAACCATTTTCTCACGCTGGTATCATTCGCTTCAAGGGACAGCTTATGACTTATGTTCCTGGGGAAGGTCCATGTTACAGATGCGTATTTAAGAACCCACCACCAAAGGATGCAGTGCCTACATGTAAGCAGGCTGGTGTAATCGGTGCAATGGGTGGTGTTATCGGTTCACTTCAGGCAATGGAGGCTATTAAGTACATTGTAGGAGTTGGTGAGCTTCTCACAGGAAAGCTTCTTACATATGATGCAGTAAATCAGGAATTCAGAAAAATTAAGCTTCCACACGACACCAGCACATGTCCAGTATGTGGCAAGAATCCTACAATCACAGAGCTTATTGATTATGAGCAGGAGGTTTGTGAGGAAACTGCAGGACGCTTTGAGGCAGCAAGATGATAATAAGAATTGACTACAAATTATACGATGAGCTGGCAGCCTATGCCAGAGAACATCTTCCAGAGGAGGCCTGCGGTCTTATCGCAGGCACCGAGGAGGATGGTGAAAGACTAATCAAAAAAGTATATTTTTTGGAAAATATTGATCATGCTAATGATCACTTTACTCTTGATCCAAGAGAGCAGATGGAGGCAATAAAGGACATGCGCTCATTAGGTTTAAAGCCTCTAGGAAACTGGCATTCTCATCCTGAGTCGCCATCAAGACCATCTGTTGAAGACATCAAATTAGCTTTTGATTCAAAGGCAAGTTATATGATATTATCATTGATGTCTAAAGAAGCTGTTTTTAACAGCTTTCACATTGAAAATGGCGAAGTGACAAAAGAGGATTTGAGAATCATTTCGGAAGAATATTATTATTAATTGCCATAGGAGATTTCATGAAAATTAGAGTAGGAACCCGAGGTTCAAAGCTTGCTTTAGCGCAGACAAATTATGTAGTGGACAGGCTTAAGGCAGCTTTCCCTGAAAATGAATATGAAATAGAGGTTATTACTACTAAAGGCGACATCGATTTATCAAAGCCCTTGGATGCAATTGGTTCCAAGGGACTTTTTGTAGATGAGATAGAAAATGCTTTATTAGCTGGTGATATACAGATGGCGGTTCATTCCATGAAGGACATGCCTGACACTCCAAAGGAGGGACTGGTATTTGCTGATTCCTGGAAAAGAGAGGATGCCAGAGATGTATTGATTCTTAGAACGGCTTCATCTTTGGAGGAGCTTCCACTTGGGGCAAATATTGCCACAGGAAGTAAGAGACGCTCATACCAGCTGTTAAAGCTTAGACCAGATATTAATATTTGTCCTATCAGAGGAAATATAGATTCCAGAATTAGAAAGCTTTATGAGGAAAATCCCTGTAAGGAGAGACTTGATGGAATTATCCTTGCTGCAGCCGGCGTGAGAAGACTCGGATTGGAAGGAAACATTTCTCAGTATTTAGATGTGGAGGATATGCTTCCAGCTCCTGCACAGGGTACACTTGCTATTGAGATAGCAGAGGAAAATACTGAGCTTTTAAATATCGTAAATACGTTGGCAGATGAAGAGACAAAAGAGATTACATTTTTGGAGAGAGGCTTTTTAAAAGCTATTGGTGGAGATTGTCATTTGCCGGTGGGAGCATATGCTTCAAAGAACGAAGAAGGTTATACCTTAAGAGCTTTATTTGGTGATGAATCGGGAAGCAAGCTTGCTACTACAGTGGTAAGGGGCAAAGATGCCAACCAGGAATTGATAGATAAAGCTGTTGCTGAAATAAAGGCACAGCTAGGTGAATAATGTAATGAATAAATACGGAAGAGTAGCATTAATTGGAGCAGGTCCAGGAGATTTGGATCTGCTCACTTTAAAAGGAAAAGAATATTTAAGAAAAGCTGATTGCATCATATATGACAGACTTTGCAATAAAAAGATGCTAGAGCTTGCCAGCTCAAAGTGCGAAATGATTTTTGTGGGTAAAGCCAATCATCATCATACTTTGCCACAGGATAAAATCAACGAGCTTTTATATGAAAAGGCTAAGGAGTATGACTTTGTAGTTCGACTAAAGGGTGGTGATCCTTATGTATTTGGTCGAGGTGGAGAAGAGGCTCTTTATTTAAAGGAAAGAGATATTCCTGTGGAGATAGTGCCAGGAGTCAGTTCATCTATTGCTGCACTTGCAGATGCTGGTATTCCTATTACACATAGAGGATTGGCTAAGGGATTTCAGGTTATCACAGCCCACAGTCGAAAGGATGAGCCTACTAACATCGATTTTACCCAGCTTATGGATGAAGATGTCACACTTGTTTTCCTTATGGGACTTGCTCATGTGGGAGAGATAGCAAGGGGCTTGATTAACGCTGGAAGAGCAGCTGATACAAAGGTTGCTGTTGTTTCAAATGGAACCACAAATCATCAGCGCAAGGTGGTAGGAACACTTTCAAATATAGATAGTTTTGTTAATGAAGCAGGTCTTGAATCACCATCAATTATTGTGGTTGGAAAAGTAGTAGGGCTTGCAGATGAATTAGACTTCTTTGAGAAACGTCCTTTCTTTGGTAAGAGATTTTTCCTTCCAAAGATTCAAAGCTTTAATTATAAACTTGAAACAGGGATTACAGAGATTTTATACAACGAGCTTGAAGAAAGACTTGAGAAAGATGGTGCTGAGGTTGTTACAGTTGTCACAGGTAAGATTAAGCCAGTTGAGTGTGATTTAGGATTTTTGGAATCAGCCACCACGGGAGACTATATCGTATTTACCAGTGGTAATGGAGTCCGCTCTTTCTTCTGGAATCTTTTTGAAAAGCAGGGAAGAGATATTAGGGCGGTATCAAACTTTAGATTTGCTGTTGTAGGAGAAAAGACAGCAGCTATATTACGAGAGTTTGGCATTGTAGCTGATTTAATTCCTGAAAAGCAGACAGGTGCAGAACTTGCAGAATTACTTAAGAAAAATGTTAGCGAAGGTGTTGCTATAAACTGGCTTTGTGGAAAAGTCCAGTCACCAGAATTTGAAAAGACTTTGGGTGATGATTATTTATTGAACAAGATAATCTGCTACGAGAATGTACAAAATGAGCTTACAATTTCTGATGAGCTTAAGGATGAAATTCGTAAATGCGATGGTGCTATTTTTACAAGCGGAAGCAACGCAAAGGCAGTGGCAGGGATAACTTTACCTGACAAGGTATTCTCTATCGGACCAAGCTGTACAGCTGTTTTAAAAGGTCAGGGCGTGAATGATGTGACGGAGGCTGTGGATGCTTCTTATGATGGAATAATAAATATATTGAGGTACTAATATGGCATATTTTCCAATGTTTATAGACTTAACAGACAGCGACTGCCTAATCATCGGCGGCGGACAGGTGGCATACAGAAAGGTGAAAGTCCTTTTGGATTTTGATGCCAGAGTCACTGTTATTGCCAGGGAAGTATCTTCAAAGATTAGAGAAATCGCTGGTAAGAATAATAATTTACAAATAGAAGAGCGTCAGTTTGAAGACTCTGATTTAAAGGGGAGAAAGCTTGTTGTAGTCGCTACAGATGACAATGATTTTAACAGTTTTGTATCTGAAAAATGCAATGAGGCCAACATCCCAGTAAACGTTGTTGACGATCAGGAAAAATGTTCCTTTATTTTTTCATCATATGTGAAAGAGGGGGACCTTGTAGGAGCATTTTCCAGTAGTGGAAAGAGTCCAGTGCTCACCCAGTTTCTACGAGATAAAGAGAAGGAGGTCCTTACGCCTAAGCTTGGAAAAATAAATGAGCTTATGGGGCAGTGGAGAGCACAGGTAATAGACGTACTTCCTAATGAAGCTGAAAGAAAAGAAGTTTTTCAAAGCATCCTTAAATATTCTTTGGATAATGATAATTTACCTACAGAAGAAGAGATAAAAGTAATTATAAAGGAAAGAGTTTGACTGAAAGGTCAAACTCTTTTTATAAAAATGGCTTTTAGAGCAGTGCATATGAATTGAAAATCCGCCACCACTGCCACTGGGACAGTGCAAACGAAATAAAAAACCGCCGCCACTGCTTGTAGAGCAGTGGAAATCAATCGAGAATCTTCCACCACTGCTTCTGGGGCAGTGCAAATGAAATAAAAACCCGCCAATACTGCCTCTGGGGCAGTGCAAATGAAATAAAATCCCACCGTCACTGCCTCAAAGGCAGTGCAACTCAATTAATATACAGCCAATACTGCTCCTAGGATAGTGTTTATCAATTATTCCCCAAATTTTGATAAGAAAAGAGCTGTGCTATTCTAGAACGGAATGGCAAAACTCTTTTTATGAATGTCCAAAGGTCATATTTTACTTCCAAATATACTAGCCTTCTTGTTATACTTCTAATTGGAGTTTTAAATATTAAGGAGGTACAGACATGGCTTGTTTTACAGTGCCAGCTGGCGAGGCTGTAGTTACAACTATAGTTAAGAAAGTAATTGATAAAAAGGAGATTAAGGAAGGAACAGCTACACCTAAGAATGGTATTCCATTTTCGCGTAAGTTAAAGTGGCTTACAAACCTTCTTTGGGGTGGTTCAGTTCTTTTAGCATACGAGCATGTATGGCATGGAGAGGTAAAGCCTTTCTTCCCATTCCTTACAGCTATGGAAAACCCAGCAGACAAGGCAGAGATGCTTCATGAGATGGGTACAGTAGGTGTTGGTATGGCAGTATTAGTTACTGCGGTTTGGGTTGGAATTTGCGTAGCTGCTGACGTTATCGTTAAGCGTCCAGTATCAAGCGCAAAGGCTTCAAACTAGGAGGTGCGCCATGACATTATTGTTGACAGTATTCGCTGCAATTGTAACAACTATTCTCTGGTACAACAGAAAGAATAATGACATGCAGCTTCATGTTTTGATGTTTATGTTCTGGGGAGCATCACTTATGTGGTTTGTAGATGCTATTGCAGAGTACACAGAGCTTGGTGCAGATTATTTTGCACCTGCAGTAGAGGATATGATTAATGATAGCTTCCTCGGATTTTCTGTTATTGCATTTGCACTTATCATTTGGGTAGTGTATTTGCTTATCAAGGACCCAAAGGGTGTAGTTAGAAAGTCTATTTCATAGTATAAATTGGCTCAGGGTATTTAGCTCTGAGCTTTTAATTTGTGTTTAAAATGTGAAGTTTTTGTGAAACATATACAAAATAGCCAAACTTAAATTAACGAAAACGTCGAAATTGTATATGAGGTATTTACAAAAACAGGAATTAACTGTAAAGTATTTCTTGTAAACAAAACAAGTTCGGATTGTTACTGCAAGGCAGGCAAGACTGAATCGCCCAATTTATTTATAATCATTCGTGATTATGGTATTATCTTATTCGAGATGATACATGTGTGAGGGGCTGATTCGGTCATTTTTTTTATTTTAAAATTGTAGAGAGAACCATCAGGAATGAAGATTAAAAAGATTTTAAATAATAATGCGGCCTTGGCGATTGATGACAAGGGAAACGAAATAGTTTATACAGGCTGTGGTCTTTGCTTTCAAAAGAAGAGCGGAGATCAGTTGGACGAAAGTAAAATAGAAAAAACTTTCGTTATGGAAAAGTCAAGTGAGCAGTTTATGAAGCTGGTATCTGAAATGCCATATGAGCAGATTCAGGTGGCTGATGAAATTATCACCTATGCTTCTAATAACCTTGGTAAGCGACTTTGCAATAATATATATATCACTCTTACAGATCACCTTGGCTTTGCTATTGAGCGAAGCAAAACAGGGACAGTTCTTAAGAATAAGCTTCTTTGGGAGATTAAGAACTACTACAAGACAGAGTATTGCATGGGCTTACATGCACTTGATATTATCAAGGATAAGCTGGGAGTTGTTCTTCCAGAGGATGAGGCAGGGTTCTTTGCGCTGCACATCGTAAATGCGGAGTTAGATGGTAACATGCATCACACCATGGAAGCTCCAGAAATTATTGATGATATAGTTAGCATCGTTAAATTCACATATAACTCAGAGTTAGATGAAGGAACTTTCTCATATGAAAGATTCATCACTCATCTGAAATACTTTTTACAGAGAGCAGAGCGTAGTGCTTACTACGAGCCTCAGGACGAAGAGTTATATGAAAGTATAAAAAGAAGATTTCCAGATGCTTACAAATGCGCACAGCGCATTAAAAGCTATATGGAAGCAAAATATCCACAGGAGATTACAGACGAAGAGATGTTATATCTCACAGTTCATATCTCTAGAATAACAGAAAGAGCAAAAGCTTAGGATAGTTACGGCGTTAGAGTCGGCTAAACCTGTACGTTAGTTATAGAAGTACGTCTATACGTAGATACTATAACTAGGTGCAGGTTTTTTTATTGGAATTTGACAGACCAGTGCGCAGGGTCTGAAGAAGATAAATATATTATAGGGATAAAAAGAGAGGAAAATTAAAATGGCAAGCAAGTATGATGGCTTAGCTCGCATTATCATCCAGAATGTTGGTGGTAAGAGCAATATTAAAAGTATTACACATTGTATAACAAGACTTAGATTTAAGCTTAAGGATGAAAGCAAAGCAAACACAGATATCCTTAAGAACACAGACGGAATCGTAACAGTTATCCAGTCTGGTGGACAGTATCAGGTAGTTATTGGAAATCATGTGCCTGATGTATACGACGTAGTGTGTGAGCACGCAGGAATTTCTGGTGCAGCATCAGTAGATGATGATGGTCCAAAGGAAAAGATGAGCCCTGGTGCAGCTCTTATTGATATTATTTCTGGTGTATTCCAGCCACTTCTTTCAGTATTATGTGCAGCTGGTATCATCAAAGGTTTACTTGCAGTTTGGTCATTCGTGGCTAGCAGCTCATTCGGTATTGATGTAACAACAAGCGGTGCTTATGAAATCTGGAACGCAGTTGGTGATGGTTTCTTCTATTTCTTACCAATCATCTTAGGTTACACAGCAGCTAAGAAATTCAAGTGTAGCGAATTCATTGGTATGGCACTTGGTGTAGGTCTTACATATCCAAACATGGTTGCTCTTAAGAGCGCTGAGGTTCTTGGAACAGTATTTGCTGGAACATCATTCAGCATGGATTACATGACAGACTGGTTTGGAATTCCAGTAATCATGCCAGCTTCTGGTTATACACAGTCAGTTGTACCAGTTGTTTTAGCTGTTTACATTGCAGCAAAGCTTGAGAAGTTCTTCAAGAAGCACATTCCAGATGTAATCAAGACATTCATCGTTCCACTTTGCGTTCTTGGAATTATGATGCCACTTACATATCTTGTAATTGGACCAGTTGCTACAGTAGTTTGTAATTTACTTACACTTATCTTCGGCGGATTATATAACATTCCAGTTATTGGTGGAATTATCGCTGGTGCACTTATTGGTGCTATGTGGCAGGTACTTGTTATCTTCGGTTTACATTGGGGTCTTGTTCCACTTGCAATGATTAACTATGGTTCACTTGGTTATGACTTCATTCTTTCACCATACTTCTGCGTATCATTTGCACAGTCAGCAGTAGTACTTGGTATGATTCTTAAGACAAAGGATCAGAAGCTTAAGGATATCGCTATCCCAGCATTTATTTCAGGATTATTCGGTGTAACTGAGCCATGTATCTATGGTATTACACTTCCAAAGAAGACACCATTCGTTATCTCATGTATCGGTGGTGCAGCAGGTGGTATCATCACAGCAGTAGCAGGTGTTAAGTCTTACACAATGGGTGGTCTTGGTTTATTCGGACTTCCATGCTACATTGATCCAAACACAAACAGCCTTTACAGCATGATTTGGGTAATCATCTCAATTCTTGTTGCAGTAGCAGTTTCATTTACACTTACAATGATTATGTACAAGGACGAGGCTCCAGCAGCTAAGAAGACAGTAGTTTCTGATGCTTCAGGAAACGGTGAAGTTCTTGTAGCTCCAGTAAAGGGCGAGGTTAAGCCTTTAACAGAAGTTTCTGATGCAGCATTTTCTTCAGAGGCAATGGGCAAGGGTATTGCAATCGTTCCAGTAGAAGGCAAGGTATATGCTCCAGCTGATGGAACAATCACAGCTTTCTTCGCAACAGGTCACGCTATCGGTATTACTACAGACAAGGGTGCAGAAGTTATTATCCACGTTGGTATGGACACAGTTCAGCTTGAGGGCAAGGGATTCAATCCTGTAGCTAAGCAGGGTGACAAGGTTAAGAGAGGAGATCTTCTTCTTGAGTTCGATCTCGACTTCATCAAGGAGGCTGGTTACTCTACAGAGACACCTATCGTAATCACAAACTCAGGTAAGTATGCAGATATCATTCCTACAGATTCAGTATCAGTAGAGAGTGGTAATGAGTTAATCACATTACTTTAATATAATCAGGTGGGGCTTTAGGGCCCCACTAATAAATAAGATATACGCAATGAAAGAGAGGCAATAATAATGGGAACATTTAGAGAAGATTTCTTATGGGGAGGCGCAGTTGCCGCAAACCAGTTTGAGGGAGCATGGAATGTAGATGGTAAGGGTGCATCAGTATCAGATATGTGCACAAATGGTAGTCATACAACCCCAAAGAGAATTACAACTACTATTGAGCCAGATACACTTTATCCTTCACACGAGGCAATTGATTTCTATCATCACTATGAGGAAGATATCGCACTCTTTGCAGAGATGGGATTTAAGGTATTCCGTACATCTATCAACTGGACAAGAATCTTCCCTACAGGAATGGAGTCTGAGCCAAACGAGGCAGGTCTTGCATTCTATGACAAGGTGTTTGATTGCTGCAAGAAGCACGGTATTGAGCCACTTGTTACAATTTCACATTATGAGCTTCCATATGCCCTTGTAGAAAAATATAATGGTTGGGAAGGCCGCGAGCTTATCGAGTACTTTATGAATTACTGCAAGGCAATCTTTGCAAGATATCAGGGCAAAGTAAAATATTGGCTCACATTCAACGAAATCAACGCTGGTACAATGCCAATGGGAGCTGTTTTATCTACAGGAACAGTAAAGGGCTACACAGGACCTGTAACAGAGGTTCCAAATAAGCCACAGGAGAGATTCCAGGCTCTTCATCATCAGTTCGTTGCTTCAGCACTTGCTGTAAAATATGCTCATGACAATTACCCAGAGTACAAGATGGGAAATATGATTTGCTTTGTAACTTCATATCCAGCTACTTGTAACCCAGCAGATATTATTGCAAATCAGGAGCATATGCGTGAGGTTAACTGGTATTGTTCAGACGTTCAGGTTCGCGGTGAATACCCATCATACTCTAAGAGTCTTTGGGATAGACTTGGTGTTACTATCAAGATGGAGCCAGGGGATGAGGAGATTTTAAGACAGGGAACTGTTGATTTCTATACTTTCAGCTACTACATGTCTAACACAATTAGTGGAAATCCTGATGCCAACGAGGGTGAAGGAAACCTTATCATGGGTGGAAAGAATCCATACCTTGAGTCATCTGACTGGGGATGGCAGATTGATCCACAGGGACTTAGATATGTACTTAATGAGATTTATGACAGATATCGTATTCCACTTATGGTTGTTGAGAATGGACTTGGCGCAAGAGACGAAATCGAAGCTGATGGTTCAATCAATGACGATTACAGAATCGACTATCTTAGAAAGCACATCTCAGAGATGAGAGAAGCTGTAAAGGATGGTGTAGATCTTATGGGTTATACACCATGGGGATGCATTGACCTTGTTAGTGCATCAACAGGTGAGATGGCAAAACGTTATGGTTTCATCTATGTAGAGAAGTATGATGATGGAACAGGAACACTTGCTAGAAGAAAGAAGAAATCTTTCGATTGGTATAAGCAGGTTATCGCTTCAAATGGTGAGAATTTATAATATATAAAATTAGGACTGGCACATAGGTGTCAGTCCTTTTTGTGTTAGGGATATTTATCTTTTTATCTTACCGCTACTGGTTTTCTCAAGAGGCTGATTTAAAAGATTTTTCTTATAGATTCTTTTATATATAGGAAGCTTAGTATTTAATTCAGCTATATATTCTAAGATAGCCTCTGAATTAGATTCGTCTGCAAATATATCAACGGCGATTCTGTCGTTTTCCGCATATACTTTACATTCAGTAATGAAATCGCATTTATAAAGCTCTTTTTCAAGCTCCTCAGGGCTGACATTTTCTCCACCTGAAAGGATAATAAGATTTTTCTTACGTCCGGTGATATAGATGTAGCCATCCTCATCCACATAGCCAAGATCTCCAGTGTGAAGAACGCCATTGATTAATGTAGCTGCGGTTTCTGACGGATTTTTGTGATATCCTTGCATGATTCCAGGACCCTCAGCACAAATCTCATCATCAATGATAGAAATCTTTACATTAGGGTCTGCCATACCTACTGATTTTAGATGATTCTTACAATCAAAGTTACATGAAATATTACCGCAGGATTCGGACATGCCATAGTATTGTCCATAACCTATTCCATTTTTCATTAGAAGCTCCACAGTATTAATATCCACAGGGGCACCTGCTGATACAAGAAGCTTTGCACCACCAAGTCGCTCAAGATGACCTCGGGCAACAGACTTTTTGAAAAGATTTAAGGTGGCTGGTGTTACGACAGCACTGTCTATCTGTTCGTTTTCTAAATCCATAAGAATATTACCAGGATTTATGCTGAGATATGTAGCGCAGCCCTTTTCAAAATGTGTAATCCATCCGTTTATTCCACCGATGTGAAAATAAGGGAAGTTGGTATAAACCTTTAGTCCTTCCAAATTATCAAAAGGTGCATTATCGTCATACATAGCCTTTTCAAAGCCGAAAAGATTTGCGACTGAAAGAACAACACCCTTTGGTCGTCCGGTAGTTCCAGAAGTGTAAACGATAAGAGCAGTAGCTTCTTTTTCCTCCTCAGTGAAATCCGTTAAAGCTACAGCTCCACCCTTGTCTTTGAGAAGCTCATCCTTATTGATAAGCTTAATATTTGTAAGACCTGATAATACATCATTATCTACTACCACATAGTCTACTTCTGAATTTTCTATTTCATATTGAAGGTTATCAAGGCTTTCGCGGATATTGAGTGGAACAGCAACAGCTCTGCTGAACATGATTGCTGTAAGAAGCAAGGTGTATTCATAGGAAGAATTGCAGTAGATACCTATCTTTTTATGGGCTAAATCTGTAACTAAATTATTTAGATTATAAGCACAGCTGCTTAATTTTTTATAATAATCCTCGAAGGTGATATTGAAAGATTTGTCACCATCTAAAATTCGAAAAGCAGTATCGCTTCCATACTTTTTGATTTCATTTAAAAACTTAACCATATTAATTATGTCTCCTCATGTATTGCTTAAAATAAAAATGGTATAAAAAGTCAAACCAACTTTTTATACCATAAAGATAGTTCAAATTCAATTGCAAAAGGCCTAAGAAACCACTAAATCACTAAGTTTTTTGCCATAGAAGAAATCTCTTTCAAGCATGTAGAACTCAGTCCACATAGGAAGTGTTTTGCAGATGCTTTCTCTAGGGCATGAATAGTTTTCATCTGAGAGGCAGGCTACAGGAGAGAGGCTTCCTTCCATAAGCTCGATTATTTCGCCTACAGAGTACTCATTTGCAGGGCGAGTGAGCTGATAGCCGCCGCCTTTTCCGCTGACGCCTTTGACAAAACCGCCGTGGACAAGCTCTTTAACAATAATCTCCAAATACTTCTTTGAAATATCCTGACGCTCTGCAATGTCCTTAAGAGGAATGTATTCTTCCTGATTCTGCTGAGCTAAATCTATCATAACTCGAAGTGCGTATCTTCCTTTTGTACTAAACATTTACGTACCTCCTAATCGCTTTTTATTTACACTATTATAACGTAGGTAAATAGGTGAATCAAGAGTTAGGTTTAAATACAAAGATTATGATTTTCGATTGGGATTCTTTCTGCAGCTTGTTCGTAAGCTTTATAAAGTAACTCAAGTTTGTCGGTAGTTATATCAGGCTCGTAGCATACGTTATACTTTTTTGGAACAAAATCCAATAAAACTTCACTGGAAACAAGTAGGTTATCACAGGATAGCTTATCAAAATCAGAGGGATTATCAATGTAGATAACACTATCAAAAGTGTTATTGGTAAATTCCTTCTTTTCTGTATTAGGTGTTTCTAGCATCACATATTGATAAGGTGCACCCTTAAATTTCTTTTCAGCGGCAGCTTTAAGTCGGTTCAGGTTAGTATTTATCTGGAAAAATAGTGAGTCATTAATGTAGCAGTCAAAAGCTAAAAGTGGTGCAAAGTTACAATCGCCTAAAGAGGCAAAGGTCTTTTTATCTAAGTCGTAGCAAATAAGTGCATCTGCCTGACCATAGTTTTCAAAGCGTGATGGGGGAATTAAAAATACATCGTAATTCTTATCTCCCATGAAGGCTGCAATTGTTTTCATGACATGCATCTGATCTGCAATCTTTAAGATGGAACTACTATCAGAAATGGCAAACCCAACCTGGCTTTTTCTCTTTGAGGCAAGAGCCTTTGCTGCCTGATTAGGAGAGTAGTTTAGAAGATTAATAACCTGTAAAACTCTTTTTCTAGTCTCATCAGATATCTTCAAATCTGTCCTTCCATTTACCACGTATGATACTGTTGCTACAGACACACCAGCTTCCCTTGCAACATCTTTTATGGTGACTTTTTTGCCTGCCATTTTTCTCCTCCGAAGAATTTTTTATTCTCTATTGACATCTAAAAATAAAAATTATACTATGAAGTTAGTTTAAACGATTAAACAAGCTATATCAAGAGCTTGTTTATATTTTTAAAATTTAATTTAAACGGTTAAATGAAACGGAGGGTTTTGCTATGAAGAAAAGAATTGTAAGTTATTTATTATTAGCATGTGTAATCGTAAATGCGGTTTCAATGACAGGTTGCGGAAGTAGCGAGGATATGACTTCAGCTGAGATAAATGCTGAGTCGCAGGTGCAGGCGGATGAACACACAGTTACCTTTTATGATTCCGATGGTACTACAGTACTTGATACAGCCACAGTAGCTCATAAAGAAAAGGTAGAAAGCTTTATTCCTGAAAAAGATGGATATACCTTTGTTGGCTGGTTTGCAACACCAAAGCTTACCAGAGAGTTTGATTTTGACAGAGCTATTACTGAGGATACTCCTTTGTATGCAGGTTTTGTCAGCTATACTGAGGACACCAGAGAGTTTTATATTGTAGGTTCTGGTACTTCGGATGTCTTAAGTGAATCAGACTGGGGAAAGGTTATTGGAGAATCCCAGAAGTTCACAAAAGAAGATGTGAAAAATGAAAACGTATATACGATAACCCTTGAGCTTAATGAAGGTGATCAGTTCCAGTTTGCTACAGATTCCAGCTGGTCAAATCAGAGAGGCTATGGTTATCTTGAGTCAGGAATGTTTGATGGCGCTACATATTTCAAGAATTCGGGAGGCTTGGGAGATACACCTGCTGAGAAGTCGAATATCGAGGTTGCTGTTGCAGGTACATATACCTTTGTACTTACAACTTATCCTGGTGAAGATGTGTACGACGAGGAAGATCCATACTATACAGAGGAAACAAGAGAGAATTTTAACTCAAACCCATATGACAAGATTACCTGGAATTTCGTAGAATAAGGAGTTTTTAGATGAATAAGCACGCACTGTTACATATACCAGAATCGAGATATTGTTTTCCATTATCAAAGGAGGAGGTGGTCATCAGACTTAGAACTGCAAAAGAAGATGCAGAGGCTGGTCTGAAAGTAAAAATCATTTACGGCGTTAAATATGATTACCAAAAGGAAAGATTTACTGTAGAAGTTCCTCTCAAGTATGAGGATGAGCTTTACGCTTTTTATGAGGTGAAGCTTAATATTAACGACGTAAGATTAGTATATATTTTTGAGCTTGAAGAAAAGGGAAAGAAATATTACTTCAGTGAGGACGGTCTCACTAAGGATTACAACTACGAAGAGTGCTTTTATAATTTCTTCCAGCTGCCATACATTAATGAGAATGATGTTATGCCTATGGTGGACTGGATGCCAGAGACAGTATTCTATCAAATCTTTGTTGATAGATTCTGTGTAGGTGATGAGAACAAAGACATGTCTTACATAGATATGAAATGGGGTGATAAGCCTACACCAAAGAATCATGCAGGCGGAGATTTAAAGGGTATTATTAAGCGCCTAGATTATCTTAAGGATTTAGGAATATCAGGCATTTATCTTACACCTATATTTGAGTCAGAATCCAACCATAAATACAACATCATCAATTACAAGAAAATCGACCCACAGTTTGGTACTACAGAAGATTTGGTGAAGCTTGTAGAAGAAGCTCACAAGCGTGGAATCAAGATTGTTTTAGATGCGGTATTCAATCATTGCAGCGATAAGATGAATGAGTTTGCGGACGTGGTAAAGAAGGGAAAAGCCTCTGAGTTCTATGATTGGTTCATCATAGATGGTGACAAGCTTGATATGAAAAAGCGTAACTTTGAGTGCTTTGCCCATTGTGAGTATATGCCTAAGCTGAACACAGCGGTTCCAGCAGTGCAGCAGTTCCTTTTAGATATTGCAACATACTGGATTGATGTAGCTGATATTGATGGATGGCGACTTGATGTGGCAGATGAGGTCTCTCATGATTTCTGGCGTCAGTTTAGGAAGGCTGTTAAGGCAAAAAAGAAGGATGCAGTAATTATTGGCGAAAATTGGCATGATGCATATCCTGCACTTATGGGAGAGCAACAGGACAGCATTATGAATTACGCATATACGAAGGTATGTCTAGATTACTTTGCAAAAGGAAGATGCGATGAGAAGAAGACAGTTCAGCATTTGAATTCTATTCTTATGCGAAACATGGAGCAGGTAAATTACATGATGCTTAATTTGCTGGATAGCCACGACACATTGCGTTTCTTTACAGAAATCGGAAAAGATAAGAAAAAGCTTGAGACAGCCATAGCGTTAACCATGTTTTTCCCTGGAACACCTTGTATCTACTATGGAACGGAGATTGCTATGGAGGGTGGATATGATCCTGATTGCAGACGTTGTTTTGACTGGGATAAGAACCATTGGGATATAGAGCTTATGGATAAAATCAAGGGCTTATTGGCGCTAAAGAAAAATCCTGTTTTACAATGGGGAGATGTTTCTATAAAACATGAAGATGGTGCGATAAAGCTTGTAAGAAGTTACAATGGAAAAAATGCAATACTTACAATAAAAAGTCCTACCGTATATACGATACAGATGGATGTATAGGGGAAATAGAAAATGAAACGAAAAATAGCAATGATGCTTGTAGCGATTATGTCGCTTGGCCTGTTAAATGGATGTGGTAGTGAAGCTGAAAATTCTAGTGCAGCCAGTGAAGGTTCAACGGCAAACGGTATTTTCAGCGGAGAACTTGAAGAAAATGTTACTATTCAGGTTTTGGAAAATGACACTGCCATTTCAAAGGGATATTTTAGTCAGCTTATAGAGGCTTTTAACAAGGAATATGAGCAGTATGGAATAACAGCTGTTGATGCCAATATGGATCAGTATTTGGATTTGGCAAATGATGGCCCTTATGGTTATGGCCCAGATGTTTTGTATCAGGCAAATGACGTGATTATGCAGTATGCGCAAGGCAAACATATTTTGCCACTTCCAGTGGAGGAGTTGGATTGTTATTCTCAGATTCCAGAAACAGCATGGCAGGCCTATAAGGTTGATGTTGATGGAAGTACTTATACCTGTGGAGTACCAGTAAATGTGCAGGCTCCTATGCTTTACTACAGAAAGGATTTACTGCCTGAGGACTGGAAAGAAAATTGGGATGCAAATTCCAATGATGTGCCAGATATGATAGAGGACTGGAAGAATATGTATGATTTTTCTGTCCAGCGTCATCAGGAAAATTCAGAACAGTATGGATATATGAAGTCCTTATATGATGTGTATTTTTCTAGTGGCTTCCTGTTTTCTTATGGTGGATATATCTTTGGTGATAACAATACAAATCCAGAGGATATTGGATTTGCAGCAGGAGATTCAGAAAAGGGCGCATGGGTATTAAGCCAGCTTGCCAGCACAATGAATGAAGATTGTATTGATGATACTATAACTACTAACGCTTACAGCAAGCTTGCTGATGGTACATATTTTGCAACACTTTCTACTCCTGATACATACTCAACCTTTTATGATGAATTGGTAAATGAATATGTAGGTCAGGGATTAGCTCAGGCAGAAGCAGAGGAGAAGGCTAAGGAGAATCTTGTTATGACAGGGCTTCCTAAGCTTCCTGAAAGTGGAAATCTTACAGAGGAAAACCCTAAGCTTGTGGATAGTAAAACAATGGGAGGCGTTAATGGATATGCCATTAGCTCTTATACAAAGTACCCAAATGCATGCCTTGCTTTCGTAAATTTTGCCACCAGCTATGAGATGATTATGCTGAGAAACGAGACTCTTGGAATAGCTCCAGCCAGAGAGGACGCAGCCTCAGAATTAGGTGGTCTTTCAAAGGATATGTTTGAAGAGCTTGATAAGGGCAATATTGTACTTATGCCATCTATCAAGGAAGTTAGCCAGATTTGGACTCCAGGTCAGACCTTCTTTACTGATTTGGCAAAGGATGCCTTTAGAAGTGAAGCTGAGAAGAAATATAAGGACTTGGATTCTATGAAAGCAGGTCTTGAGGATATGTGCAATCAGATTCATGATGCGATTTATACCTTGGAATAGAGGAAGAAATAATGTTAGAAGGATTTAAGAATTACATAGGAGTTTTCAAAAATAGTTCGTGGCGTGTAAAGCTTTCAGCTCTTCTCATGGGCAGCGGCCAGATTTTATATGGGTGCATTGCCAAGGGAATCATATTTTTGCTTTTGGAAATTGGGTTTATTTCTTACATGCTTGTCAGAGGCGGTAAGGATATCGAGGGCTTCTTTACCTTAGGAACTCAGAAGGCAGATGCCTGGCTTGGAATAGCAGGCGATAATTCAGTAGTAATGCTACTGATGGGTATTTTTGCCTGGATAGTGATGGCGCTTTTTATTGGAGTTTATATCTCGAATTTAAAGGATGTTATTAATATCGAAAATACGATAATTTCAGGAAAGCGACCAAAAGGTTTTAAAGAAGAGCTAAAGGAATTAATAGATAGAAAATTCTATGTAACGGTATTGGTGTTACCTGTGATTGGAATATGTGTTTTTAATATTCTTCCAATTATATTCATGATACTTATTTCATTCACTAATTATGGTGGGAGCACTGTTCCGCCTGAGCTTGTAGATTGGGTGGGCTTCGATAACTTTAAAAAGATACTTACACTCTCAAAGTTTGCTCCTACCTTTATTAGAATACTGGGCTGGAATATTTTATGGGCAGTGGTTTCTACAACACTTAATTATTTTGCAGGAATAGGTCTGGCCCTTTTATTAAATAAAGACTGTGTAAAAGGAAAAGCATTTTTTAGAGCTTTCCCAATTCTGGCTTATGCCATCCCAGGATTTATTACTCTTTTAGCTTTTAAATTTATGTTTTCATATGGTGGTCCTGTTAATCAGCTTATTCGCTCTGTAGGAGGAGTACCAATTGGATTCTTAGATTTGGATGCAAAGTGGATAGCAAGACTGATTGGTCTTTTAGTTAATTGTTGGATAAGTGTTCCAGCTATTATGCTACTGGCAACAGGACATTTATCAAACAGAGATATGTCTTTATATGAGGCAGCCAGAATAGATGGAGCTACTTCTTTACAGCAGTTTAAGAAGCTGACCTTACCATTTATGCTCTTTGCCACTATGCCAGTGCTTTTAGGACAGTTTATAGGAAATTTCAATAATTTTGGTATTTTCTATTTCTTGAGAGGTGGATTATATCTTGATGGATATTTCCTTGCCAGCGATACAGATTTGCTAATCAACTGGCTATACAATCTTTCAATCGACAATAATTATTACTGCATAGGAGCAGCAATAAGTTTGATAATATTCATTATCACTTCAGTGATTTCACTTGCAGTTTATGTGAACTCACCATCCTTTAAAGAGGAGGATACATTCCAATGATGAAAAAGCAGAGCTTTGGGAAGGTCTTTGATGCAGTATGGACCTATGCCCTTCTTATAGTGGTTGGATTTATATTTTTCTTTCCTTGTCTTTGGATAGTGCTGGCTTCCTTTTCAAAATCAGGAAGTATTTATTCCTTTGAAGGATTTTTCCCGACCACCTATAGCATAGATACTTTTAAGAAATTATTTACTGATACCACCATGTACAATTACCCAAGATGGTTTTTTAATACTTTATTTGTGGCAGCAGGAAGCTGTATTTTGGGCACCTTTCTTACAATACTTACAGCTTATACCATGTCCAGATTTGAGTTTAGGGCAAGAAAACCAATGATGAAAACTACCATGGTTCTTGGTATGTTTCCATCCTTTATGGGAATGACTGCGGTATACATTCTGATGACACAGTTTGGCTTAATCAATCAGATTTGGGGATTGATTTTAATCTACGCTGCTGGAGCGCCTATGGGGTATCTCACACAAAAAGGATTTTTCGATACTATTCCCAAGGCAATAGATGAGGCAGCCAAAATAGATGGAGCAAATTCAGCCCAGATATTTTGGAAGATTAATCTACCATTGTCAAAACCGATTATCGTATATACGGCATTAACTTCCTTTACCTGGCCATGGTCGGATTTTATCTTGCCTAAGCTTTTACTTAAAGAAAAGGATTTATACACCGTTGCCGTTGGTTTAATGAGTCTTGACGAAACAGAATTTTCAAGATTTGCAGC
This sequence comes from Pseudobutyrivibrio sp. UC1225, assembly GCF_900115215.1. Lineage (NCBI taxonomy): Bacteria > Bacillati > Bacillota > Clostridia > Lachnospirales > Lachnospiraceae > Pseudobutyrivibrio > Pseudobutyrivibrio sp. UC1225. The sequence goes on from NZ_FOVQ01000002.1 coordinate 362,379, forward strand.
AGGAAGTGTGTTTATTGCTGTTCCTATCGTAATTTTGTATTTTGCCCTTGTTAAAAACATGGTTAATGGTATAGCAGAGGGTGCTGTTAAGGGATAGACGAGGACACGGGGGATGATTATGAAACCAGTTGTGAAAAATGAAATTATAGATGCATTGAAAACAGTAGGTCTGACTAGAGGTGATGCTGTCATGGTTCACACCTCTCTTGGTCAGATTGGCTATGTATGTGGTGGCGCCCAAACTGTTATTGAGGCACTGATAGAAGTAGTTGGACAGGAAGGCACAATCATGATGCCTACCCAGTCCTGGAAAAATTTAGATCCTGATACTGGAGTCCACTGGGATGTGGACGAACAGTATTGGAATATAATACGAGAGAACTGGCCAGCCTATGACAAAAAAATAACCCCAACAAACACCATGGGTGCCACGGCGGAAATGTTCCGTCAGTGGCCAGGAGCTCTTCGTAGTGACCATCCTGCCAGGTCTGTAGCTGCCTGGGGAAAGCATGCCAGCTATCTCACAGAAAATCACGACCTGTGTGATATTTTTGGAGAGGAATCTCCAGTGGGAAAGCTATATAAACTGGATGGAAAAGTGTTGCTAATAGGTGTGGATTACGATAAAAACACCTCAATTCATCTGGCAGATGTGAGAGCTGATTATAAGAGCAAGCATAATACAATCGAGCATAGTGCTGTTATGGAGGATGGCAAGCGTCAATGGAAATCCTACGAGACACTATTTGTGGATGGAGAGGATTTTGTTAATATAGGTGCCGCCTTCGAGGAGAAGAATACTGTAAAAAAGGCAGAGCTTGGAGGCACTGTTATCCGCTGTATGAGCCAAAGGACACTAGTAGATTTTGCTGTCAAATGGATAGAAGAGAATAGGGAATAAATAGTTTCATCAACACGTCACATTTCTTAAATATATTCTTGGTAAAATGCTACCATGAGCAGTGTGTGTTTGGTCATGGAGGCATTTTATGACGATTCAGTTGGAGACACAGATAAAACCTTTCATATTATTGATTCTTGCGGTATGCCTTATATCCTTGAATGTAATTTTTGCAAAAACTAATGAAAGCATAGGTAGCAAACGAGAGGTTATGTCCTTTAAGGGAATGCTTGTATCCTTTATGATATATGCTCTTGTTGATATAAGATTACTTATTGGAGATGGATTTTACACAATGTTCCCAAGAACAATTGTCCTTTTTATAGTGGCACTTGGTTTTGGGGTTATGTCCCTAGCCTGTTATTTTTGGTTTATTCATGTATCTTCAAATATTAATCCTAAGATAAAAAAGAAGCAGATTAAATCCTTTAATTTATGGGATACATTGGCGATAATACCACTTGCAATTGTTGTAAGCTTACTTTTTACGCCGCTTCATGTTTTTGTGTACGACATAGTAGATGGTATGCTGGTGTTTACTCCGATGCTGTCCTTTATTTTGTTTTTGGATTATGTGTATCTGGTGTCTGCAACTATTATTTCTATTAGGAATAGGAGACGAGCCAAGAATAGACTTGAAAAGAAGAAATATGGTAGTCAGATTCTGTTTATTGTGTTCTTTACCGTCAGCGGAATGCTTATAGGATTTTTATTGAATCTTCCTGCAATAGAGCTTTGTGTAATTCCTATTGTTATAAAGTTGTTTGTAGAGCTTCAGGATTCTCAGATTTACACAGATGCTTTGACAAAGCTTAATAACAGGAGACGTATTACGGAATATATAAATAATGAATTGGCAAACTGTGATGAGGAAAATCCTCTTACAGTTATCTTGTTGGATATTGATTATTTTAAGAGCATTAATGATGTCTTTGGACATGATGAGGGAGATAGAGCGTTAATTGTCTTTTCAGATGCTCTGAAAGAAATTTTTAGGGGATATGATGCTATCGTTGCAAGATGGGGCGGAGATGAATTTGTAGTGGCCAGCAAAAATGAAATAGCTGCTACGGATGTAAGAGCAAGGCTTGAGGAAGTGCTACATAATAATAATGAACTGACCTATGCACTTTCCTTTAGTGTAGGTGCATATAAGTGTTCAACATCAAGCATGACATATGAGCAGGTATTTAACGAAGCAGATGAATTATTATATAAGGATAAGGAAGCTCAACATAGAAGACGAGCAGATTTTAATGATACGCTAAATAATTTAAAAGCATCAGGTAGATAGCAGATTTTTTATTAGTAGCGCAACCGGGGGTTGCGCTATTTTTGCGTTTAAGATAGTAGAATTTGCACGAAATATCGTGGGAACTATGCGGTTTGGAAAACAGCCTTTGCTAAAATAAAAATAGATGACAAATAAATAACAGGAGGTAAGGGAGTAAAACTATGGGAAGATTGAAAAAAGGGTTTTTTGCAAAGCATGCAAGTGTAGGGCTTGCAGCAGCAACTGTCTTGTGCCAGGTTGGTGTGGCTATTCCTGCAAAAGCGGAGGAAGAGAAAAGCTGGAAGGAAACCAGCCTTATTGAAAATGGTGATTTTGAAACAGGTGATTTATCGGGATGGACTGTTGAAATGCCAGAAGATGATGGAGACAGTGCAGGCTGTAAAATCAAAGTTGATCAGTGGGCAAGCAACAACAAAACAAACATTTTCAATTACTGGAACAACAATGAAGATGCAGCTGAGCTTGAGCTTTCACAGACAGTTGATGCAGTTCCAGCAGGTACCTACAAGCTTTCTTTTGAAGCAGATGGTGCTGAGAGCGAAGCAGGTGTCTCAGTATCTATTAATGGTGAGAGTGTTTCAATTAAGACCACCGGCTGGGATAGCTGGTCCACTTTTACAACAGAAGAGTTTACTTTGGAAGAAGAGGAGGATTTAACTGTTGCTCTAAGTGGAGATGTAGCTGCAGGTTATTGGGGAGATGTTGATAACTTCGTACTCTATTCCTTAAAGGAATCATCAGATGACGACGAAAAGGATGATGATAATAAAGATGAGGAAGAGGATAACAAGATAGAAGCTGATATTAACGTAGAGAAGGTACCAGGCTGTGATGCAAACTTTATCACAGGTGTCGATGTGAGCTCATATCTTTCTGAGAAAAACAGTGGTGTTAAATTCTACGATTTCGATGGAAATGAGCTTAGTAATCAAGGGTTCTTTGAGTTTTTAAAGGATTGCGGAGTTAACTACGTCAGACTCAGAGTATGGAACGACCCAACAGATGAAAATGGTAATGGCTATGGCGGTGGAAACTGCGATATCGATTCAGCGGTAAAAATGGGAAGATGGATTTCTAATGCTGGAATGAAGGTACTCATTGATTTCCATTACTCTGATTTTTGGGCTGACCCTGGAAAACAGACTGCACCAAAGGCGTGGGCTGGAATGACTGTAGAGGAGAAGGCAAAGGCTTGCCAAAAATTCACATCAGAAAGTCTACAGAAGCTTTTAGATGCAGGTGTTGATGTAGGAATGGTTCAGATTGGTAATGAGACCAATAATGGTGTGGCAGGAGAAAAGTCATGGGCTAATATGGCTAAAATCTTTTCTGCAGGAAGTAAAGTTGTTAGAACTGTAGCAGAGAAGAATGATAAGGATATCTTAGTAGCCGTTCATTTTACAAACCCAGAGACAAGCGGCAGATATGAAGGCTATGCAGCTAATCTTGAGAAATATGAAGTAGATTATGATGTTTTCGCATCTTCATACTATCCATATTGGCATGGAACACTTACAAATCTGAAAAATGTTCTATCTAATATAGCAGATAAATACAATAAGAAAGTAATGGTTGCAGAAACTTCTTATGTACATACCTTAGAGGATGGCGATGGTCATACCAATACTGAATATGAGGGAAAAAGCGGAGATGCTTTAAATTATGACATCTCAGTTCAGGGACAGGCAGATTCTGTTCGCAGTGTCATTAGCACTGTAGCTTCAATTGATAATGGTATTGGTGTTTTCTATTGGGAGCCAGCATGGATTCCAGTAAATGTATATGACAAGGATGCTGATAATGCAGAGGAAGTCCTTGCTTCAAATAAGGAAGCATGGGAGAAATATGGTTCAGGCTGGGCATCATCTTATTCCGGAAAATACGATAAGGATGCCAGCGACTGGTTTGGTGGTTCTGCAGTAGATAACGAAGCATGGTTTGATTTCGAGGGACACGCCCTTCCATCAGCTAAGATTTACAGTTATGTAAGAACAGGTGCATCTGCGCCATTATCGGTTTTACGAATTGATGTTGAGGATGTTACCTTCGAGCTTGGAGATGAAGTAAAGCTTCCAGAGAATGCCAAGGTAGTATATAACGATGGTTCTGAAATAGAAGAAGCCATTACTTGGGATACTGAAGCCCTTACAGCAGCAGTAAATAGCGGAGCAGGTGAATATACAATTAAAGGAACAGTAACAGTCCTTGATAAAGAGGAAGAAGTTGCCTGCAAGCTTACAATCAATCCTAGAAATCTTCTTGCTAACCCAGGTTTTGAGGATGGCAACACAGTATGGACCATTAAGGATGATGGAAATACTGATGGAAAAAACGGCGTAGCAATTCAGGCTGATTCATCTAATGTCAGAACTGGAACAATGAGTTTGAAGTTCTGGGATAATGAAAGCATCGATTACACAGTCGAGCAGGAGGTTACCTTAGATAAAGGTATCTATAAGCTTGGTGCTTATGTAGAAGGTGGAGACTGCGGAGATGATGCAGACTTTAAGCTTTATGCTAAGGTTGGAGAGGATAGCTTTGAGACTCCAACAGGTGTAACAGGATGGCAGAATTGGGCTAATCCACAGGTAGAGGAAATAAAGGTTAATGCAGATGGCACTACAGTAAAAGTCGGTGTTTCAGTAAAGGCTGTAGCTGGTGGCTGGGGCGCATGGGATGATTTCTATCTTTATCGCACAGGAGATGTTATTGAGGAAGTTGAACCAGGAAAGGATGATGACAATGGCGAGGTAGATAATCCTGGAGAGAATAATGAGCCAACTCCTACAGTTACACCAACTCCTGAGGATAAACCTAAGGAGGACGAAAAGGTTGATCCAGCTAAAGAGGCGCAGGTTGTAATTGAACAGGTTGTAAAATGTGTTAAGAAGGTAGTAGAGGTAATAAAGCCAGTAATCAAGCCTATAATAAAGGCTGTGACAAACATCTTTAAGAAGATTTTTGGCTGGTGGTAAAAGTATTATTGGGGGCTTCCAGTGATGGAGTCCCCTTTTTGGTAAAGTTTACAGAAAATTAACTATTTATACATAAATTTGTCGTATAATTCTCTTGTAGTGTGCAGTGGGGCTGCTTTTCAGTAAAGGAGAGGGAACATGGCAAAGAAACCAAAAACTAAGAGTGCCAAGACTCAGTCAGGCATTAATCCTAAGGATAGTGTAAAGACCAAACTTATAGTTATTATGGCTTTACTTGTGGCAGTTCCTTTGATTGTCGCCATCTTTATTAGTTATTTGTCATCATCTAATAAGGCAAAAAACGATGCTTTGGAATTGCTTGAGACAACATCTAAGTATGTTGAAAAGGAATATGAACAGATTATAAGAGAAAATGTTGATTCTCTACAGATGTTCGCCACATCTCCTAGTACTATGAATTTTATGGAATATTATGGAACTGATGGAACCAATAATCCAGATTCTGTAATTCAGGCACATATGGCTAAGATTAATACGATAATTGATGATGGAAATACTAGTGTTGTATTAACTTTAGCTTCTGGTCAGCAGATTCTTAGAACTGATGGTGGTGACTGTGTTAATATAGCTGATCGTGAATTTTTCCAAAGAGCAATATCTACAGGAAAGCCTGCAGTTTCAGGTGTAATAGTTAGTAAATCTTCAGGAGCAAGAGTAGCCATTATAGCTGTACCTATTTTTAGTGAGAGTGGCGAGGTTATTGGTGAGTGCCAGAGGAGTATAGATTTATCAGTTCTTCATGAGTTTTTGGCAGCCAATATAAGTGACGGTTATATTGTCGATCAAAACGGTATCATGGCGGCTCATGCTCAGTTTGATATTGGCCCTGATGAAGAGTATGATATGAGCTCTGGCGAGTTTGTAACATCTTCTGAATCAAGTGGTTTGTTTGAACAGGCTTTCAGTGGTGTTAATACCTACAATGCATGGGTAAAAGAGCCTATAACAGGATATTCAGTGATAATCGCCCAGCAGGAAAAGGAGATTACGTCTTCAGCTAATAAGGCTGCAATATCTGTAGTGATTATAGGTGTAATCCTGCTGATAATAGCAATTATTATTTCCCTTGTTATGGCAACAAGTTTTACAAATCCAATCCTTGCTGTTACAAATACAATTACTGAATTGGCAGATGGTCGATTTAAGAAAATAGATGGATATTCAAACCGTAAAGACGAATTTGGTGAGATTGTCCGTAGCACCAATTCCGTTATTGATAAATTAGGTGCTATTGTTTCTGCTATTAAGCATTCAGCTGCTACAGTTACAACCTCTTCAGAAGATTTGGCAGATATGGCAAATCAGATTGCTTCTACCACAGATACAGTAGCAACAGCAGTTCAGGAGATTGCTACTGGAGCTGTACAGCAGGCTGAGGAGATTCAGGAAGCTGCTGAGAATGTTGGTAAGATTACAGATGCTGTAACAGGAGTACAAAGCTCTACAGAAAATATGGAAAGCCTTGCAGGCAAGATGAAGGAGGCTTCACAGACCTCAAGTAAGTCACTTCTTAATCTTCAGGATTCAAGTAGTGACATGACAGAAAAGATTGAAGAAATTGCAAGAACAATTTCTGCTACAAAGGATGCTGTTACAAGTATCAATGAAAGCGTAGAAGGTATTTCAGGAATTGCTTCTCAGACAAACCTTCTTTCACTTAATGCTAGTATTGAGGCAGCCCGTGCTGGTGAAGCTGGTAAGGGCTTCGCAGTCGTTGCTGAGGAAATCAGAAAGCTTGCAGATGATTCTGACAGCATGGCTCAGGATATCAGAACACAGATGGATATTCTTTTGAAGCAGTCTGAGGCAGCCGTAGCAGCAGCTAATCTTGTAAAGCAGGGTAATCTGGAGCAGCAGGAAGCTATTGGTGGAACCCTTGAATCTGTTAATGGTATGCTTGAGGATATCAATGGTACTGTTGATGGGGTTAAGGAGATTGCAGGTGGAGCAGAAACCTGTGTATCTTCTAATGACATCGTATCTGATGCAATGTCATCTCTTTCAGCTATTTCAGAAGAGAACGCTGCATCTTCAGAGACGACAGGTGCATCTGTTCAGGAGCTTTCAGCTACAGTTTCGAGTCTTGCAAATTCTGCTGATGACTTGAAGGAGATTGCTGTTAAGCTTAGCGAAGAGATTTCCTTCTTTAAGGATGATACAGAGTAAATAAATTACGAAAAATGAGGTAGCTAGGGCAAAATGCCCTAGCTATTTTTTGTTATAAATCTAATTGATAACGAACTATAAATTTTCCCGATTATTAAACCTATTGACGCAGTAGGTAAATAGGTTTAACATACCAACATGTAAAGGATATGAGGCACAAAACAATGGGAGAGAGGAGGCCAGCATGAAAAGTGTACTTTGTTTTGGGGATTCAAACACATACGGATTAAAGCCAGATGGCAGTGGACGATATGAGAAGAATGAAAGATGGACAGGTATTCTTTCACAGATGCTTGATTATAACGAATACGAAGTGATTGAGGAAGGACTTGTTGGTCGAACCACAGTGTTTGAGGACAGCACAAGAATTGGTCGCAACGGTTCAAAACTTCTTCCGGTTTTACTAGAGAGTCACGGTCCTGTTGATACAGTAGTGTTGATGCTTGGCACAAATGATTGTAAGACAGTTTATAACGCATCACCTGCTCTTATTGCCAGAGGCACAGAAATCCTTCTTAAACAGATAAAGGCTAATAATAGAAATGCAAAAATCCTGTTATTGTCTCCAATTTTCCTGGGGGAACAGGTTTGGAAACAGGAGTTTGACCCAGAATTTGATGAGAAATCAGTGGTTACTTCTAAAGAACTTAAGGCAGTATTTGCAAAGTTGGCAGAGGAATTTGATTGTATGTTTTTGGCAGCATCTGATGTGGCGAAGCCTTCAGAAACGGATCAGGAGCATATGGACGTAGAAAGTCACAGGTTCCTTGCAGAAGCTGTTTATAAAAAATTGATAGCAGCATAAAAATCAAAATAAAAAATGAAAAGAGGAAGATTGAAATGAAAAAGAATTTTGTAAAAAGATTAACAGGTGGACTTTTAGTAGCAGGACTTGTAGGAGCTGCACTTACTGGTTGCGGCTCTAGCGCATCAACAAATGAGGTGGCAGCAACAGGCGAGGATACAGTAGAGGCTGACTCAAACGCAGGCTTTAGAACCTTAGATGAAATTAAGGAAAGTGGAACAATTAACATCGGTGTTTTTTCAGATAAGAGCCCATTTGGTTTTGTGGATGAGAATGGCGAGTATGCTGGATATGATGTTTACTTTGCAGAGCGTATCGGCAAGGACCTTGGTGTAGAAATCAATTACGTATCTACAGAGGCAGCAAACAGAATTGAGTACCTTCAGACAGGAAAGGTAGATATCATCCTTGCAAACTTCACAGTTACAGAAGAGAGAGCACAGGAGGTTGATTTTGCACTTCCATATATGAACGTAGCCCTTGGTGTAGTTTCACCTGATTCAGCAGTAGTGGAAAGCCTTGATGACCTTGGAGCAGATGATCAGATTATCGTAATTTCTGGTACAACTGCTGAGACCTATCTTACAAAGAATTATCCAGATATCAAGCTTCAGAAGTACGATGCTTACGCAGAGGCAAAGACAGCCTTTGAAAATGGCAACGGCGTAGCATGGGCAAATGACAACACAGAGGTTATCGCCTTCTCACTTGAGAACGAGGGCTATACAGTAGGTATCCCATCACTTGGTGATCAGGATACAATCGCACCAGCTGTAACAAAGGGTAATGAGACACTTCTTAATTGGCTCAATGAGGAGATTGAATCACTTGGTTCAGAGAACTTCTTCCACGCTGATTATGAGGCAACTCTTCTTGATACATACGGTGCTGATTATGAAGACACACTTGTTTTAGAGGGTGGCAAGTAAAAAAATCGTAATTACGATATGAAAGGAACAGTTAACCTGAAGTAATGGATAAGGATATTCTTATTGAATATCTCCCACTATATAAGGATGCACTTATATTAACACTTAAAATTGGATGGCAGGGCATAATACTAGCTTTCGTGATAGGACTAATCGGCTCTGCCATCTTACATTTTAAGGTGAAGGTGCTCAAAACAATTGTGGGAGTATATATTGAAATTTTCAGAAACACACCACTTTTGGTGCAGCTATTTTTTATTTATTTTGCTTTGCCAAAGGTGGGCATACAAGTTACAGCAGAAGCCTGCGGTGTACTTGGACTTGGTCTCTTAGGCGGAGCCTACATGATTGAGACTTTTAGAAGTGGAGTGGAGGCAATACCTGTAATTCAGACTGAGAGTGCAGCAAGCCTTGGAATGAGTAAGCTTCAGATTTTGTGGCATGTAATATTGCCACAGGCTATTACTATAAGTATTCCTGGACTTCTTGCAAACGTAATATTCTTATTAAAGGAGACCTCAGTATTCTCCACAATCAGTCTTATGGACCTGATGTTTACAGCAAAGGATCTGATTGGAATGTATGCAAAAACAATAGAATGCCTTTTCCTTTTGGTGGTGTTCTATCTGATAATGCTTCTTCCTATATCTATCATAGGGGCAGTAGTAGAAAGGAGGATGCGTTATGGCCAGTTTGGGGATTGATGTTTTATTTAAAGGAACCAATTTCCTTAGACTTCTTCAGGGACTTTGGGTATCAATAGAAATCAGTTTGATTTCAGTAGTTCTTAGCATCCTGCTTGGATTATTAGTAGGTGTTTTGATGACAGTAAATAACAAGGTATTACATGCAATTCTTAAGGTCTATCTTGAGACAGTAAGAATCATGCCTCAGATGGTACTTTTATTTATTGTTTACTTTGGAACCACAAGAGTTTTTGGCTGGGATATGTCGGCTGAGACATCAGCTATATTCGTATTTACGTTTTGGGGAACAGCAGAGATGGGAGATTTGGTTAGAGGTTCAATAAAAAGTATTCCAGCTATCCAATTTGAATCTGCATGGGCTCTTGGAATGGATAAGGTACAGACATATTTTTACATTATTCTTCCGCAGACAGTCAGACGTCTGATTCCACTTTCAATTAATCTTATTACAAGAATGATTAAGACCACATCACTAGTTATGATGATTGGTATTGTAGAGGTTTTGAAGGTGGCTCAGCAGATTATTGAGGCAAATAGAAAGACTTCACCTAATGCAGCATTTGGAGTCTTCCTGGTGGTGTTTTTACTATATTTCATAGTGTGCTGGCCTATAAGCAGGCTTGCCACTTACTTGGAAAAAAGGTGGGCATAGATGAGTGAATTATTAAAGGTTACACATTTACATAAGGAATTCGGACCGAATGTAGTTTTAAAGGACATTAATTTGTCGGTAAAAAAGGGAGAGGTAGTTGTTATCATTGGTCCTTCCGGTTGCGGCAAAAGTACATTCCTTCGATGTTTGAACGGATTGGAGGAGATTCAGAGCGGAGTAATCACAGTAGATGGACTTCCTGTAGAAGCAGGCAAGCGCGATATTACAAAGCTTCGACAGAAGATTGGAATGGTGTTCCAGTCCTACGAGCTTTTCCCTCATATGACTGTTTTGGAAAACATTATCTTAGCGCCAACTAAGGTGCAAAAGCGTACAAGGGAGGATGCTACAAGAGAAGCCTTAGAGCTTTTAGACAAGGTAGGTCTTGTAGATAAAAAGGATTATTATCCACGTCAGCTTTCAGGAGGACAGAAGCAGAGAGTGGCAATCGTAAGAGCGCTTCTTATGCATCCAGAGGTGATTTTATTTGATGAGGTCACAGCAGCCCTTGATCCGGAAATGGTTCACGAGGTGTTAGAGACAATGATTGCACTTGCAAAAAGCGGTTCGACAATGTTGATTGTCACTCATGAAATGGCGTTTGCCAAGGCGGTGGCAGACAGAATTATCTTCTTAGACAAGGGAGATATTGTTGAAGAGACAAGTGATGTGATAGATTTCTTTATCCAGCCTAAGACGGAGAGAGCTCAGAAATTCCTGAAGACGTTTGCATATGAATAAGCTCCAGCTATAAATTATATTGATAACCAGCTATTATTTTTATCTATTTCACATATTTAAGAAAACAGTGGTATAGTTAAGTCATCTTTTAGGAAAGGAGCAAGACATATGAAAAAGCTTATGAGACATACAATGATGTACATGTGCATGCGTCGAATGCTTATCTCCCAGGCAGCTAATGATGGTTCTGGTGCGATGGCTTTATGTCTTGCGCCTGTTACGGAGTAAATCACTGAGAGTTGATTGAACCATTGCCTGGGAGTCAAAAACCTGGCAATGGTTTTTTTATTGCCATTTTAGATATGAGGAGAGATAGAAATGCACGAGATAGAAATTAAAAATCTTTCAAAAAGCTTCGTAGACAAAGATACAAAGGTAGATGCCTTAAGAGACATCAACATCACAGTTGATAAGGGTGATATCTTTGGAATCATAGGAATGTCTGGAGCAGGAAAAAGTACTTTGATTCGATGTATAAACTATTTGGAGAAGCCTACAAGTGGTCAGGTTATCGTGGAAGGAAAAGAGCTGGGACAGCTTAATGAAAAGGAGCTTAGAGAACAGCGCCAGGATATCGCCATGATATTCCAGCACTTCAATTTACTTCAGCAGAAGAACGTTATTGATAACATCATTTTTCCACTTGTTCTTCAGGGAGTTAAGAAGAAGGAAGCCAGAGAAAAAGCCTTTGAATTACTTTCAAAGGTAGGACTTGAGGATAAGGCAAAGTCTTATCCATCGCAGCTTTCAGGTGGACAACAGCAGAGAGTTGCTATCGCAAGAGCCCTTGCAGCAGATCCAAAGATTCTTCTTTGTGACGAGGCAACAAGCGCACTTGACCCACAGACAACAGCATCGATTCTTACACTTCTTAAGGAGATTAATAAGGAATACGGAATTACGATAGTTCTTATTACGCATCAGATGTCAGTAGTAAAGGCTATTTGTAATAAGGTGGCAGTCCTTGAAGAGGGACAGCTCATTGAAAGCGGAAGACTTGAGGATGTCAATCTTCCAGAGGACAAGTTTTTTTGGCTGAATAAAGAAAATGAGCTGAAGAATAAAGAGTTCGAGAAAGCTGGCATTAAGGAGGTAAGAAACTATGTGGGATAGCACAACAATTAACATGATATTAGAGGGAATTGTTGGAACAGTATACATGAGTATAGTTTCTACATTCTTTGGATATATATTGGGACTTCCAATGGGAGTACTACTTACAATTTCAGACAAGAATGGCTTAAAGCCAAATCCAGTGCTTTATAAGATTTTAGATGCGATTTCAAACGTTGTACGATCTGTACCATTTTTAATTCTTCTCATTCTGTTAATACCATTTACAAGACTTGTAGTTGGAAAGTCTTACGGCACCACAGCTACAATCGTTCCACTTGTAATCAGTGCAGCACCATACATTGCAAGAATGGTGGAGTCTTCACTTAAGGAAGTGGATGAGGGTGTTATTGAAGCAGCAAAGGCAATGGGAGCTTCAAACACTCAGATAGTTTTTAAGGTTTTATTAGTAGAGGCCAGAACCTCACTTATCACCAACGCGACAATAGCCCTTGGTACTGTCCTTGGATATTCAGCAATGGCAGGCACCATAGGCGGTGGCGGACTTGGCGACATCGCAATCCGCTACGGATACTATCGATATCAGGCAGATATCATGATTGTTACAGTTATCTTGCTTATTGCATTGTTCCAGATTTTCCAGAACACTGGAATGTTTATAGCAAGAAAGCTTAACCATAAAATTTAAATGAAACAGGACACAATTAACATTACACAATAAAGGAGAAAGAACTATGAAAAAGAAATTATTGGCAGGACTTTTAACAACAACATTTGCAGTAGCAGCACTTACAGGCTGCGGTAGCGCAAACAAAGAGGAGACAGCTGCAGAGCCAGCAGAGGCTACAACAGAAGAAGCTGCAGATAAAGCAACTGGTGAGCTTACAACAATCAAGGTAGCTGCATCAGCTACACCTCATTCAGAGATTTTAGAGTTTGCAGCTCCACTTCTTGAGGAGAAGGGATACAAGCTTGATGTTACAGTATTTGATGATTATGTACAGCCAAACCTTGTAGTAGAGTCTGGTGAGTTTGATGCAAACTATTTCCAGCATGTACCTTATCTTGACAGCTTCAACGAGGAGCAGGGAACACATCTCGTAGATGCAGGCGATATTCACTATGAGCCATTTGGAATTTACCCAGGTACAAAGGCATCTCTCGATGATGTTGCTGATGGTGATGTAATCGCTATCCCAAATGATACAACAAACGAGGCTAGAGCACTTCTTCTTCTTCAGGACAACGGACTTCTTACACTTAAGGAAGGTGCAGGTCTTACAGCTACAATCAACGACATTACAGAGAATCCTAAGAACATCGAGTTCCAGGAGCTTGAGGCAGCTCAGGTTGCACGTGTAAAGGATGAGGTTGCATACGTAGTTCTTAACGGTAACTATGCTCTTGAGGCAGGCTTCTCAGTAGCTAAGGATTCTATCGCATATGAGGCTTCTGATTCAGAGGCGGCAAAGACATACGTTAATATCATTGCAGTTGCTGAGGGCAACGAGAACAATGACGGAATTAAGGCTTTAGTAGAAGTTCTTAAGTCTGATGACGTTCAGAAGTTTATTAACGATACATACGATGGAGCAGTAGTTCCATTCTAATGTGAATAACGACATTTTTAATTAATCCTCCGAGGGTCAGCTTAGCTGGCCCTTTTTTCATCTATTTATAGAGGATTCGTTTGACAATTGTGAAAATTTATGGTATTTAACTGAATTTTCATATTTCTGCCCTATAATTCACTTAGTCATCAATAGTAACCTGTTGATTTTGTATGAGGAGTGTACTATGGGAAAGAAAAAAGAAAAGCCAACAAATCCAGCAAAGTCTGGTATAGCTGCCAAAGATAGTATTAAGACTAAGCTTATACTTATCATGGCTTTACTTGTAGCTGTTCCATTACTTATTTCTATAGCGATTAGCTATAGTAATTCAAGAACTAAGGATAAAAATGATGCTTTAGAATTATTGAATATGACCGCAAGAATGGTAGAGACAGAGTTTGCAGAAATTGTTGTGCAAAATACTGCAGCTCTTCAAACTTTTGCCACTGCACCTAGTACGATAAATTACCTTGAAAATTATCATACTGAGAATCAGCCAGTGCCAGATGATGTAATGCTTGCCCATATGGATGCCATCAATGAGTTTATCAATGATGGTAATACCAGTATGATTTTTACTCAGCTCAATGGTGATCAGATGCTGAGAACTGATAGAAAAGAGCTTGCAAATATTTCTGATAGAGAATATTTCCAGGAGGCTGTTTCAACTGGAAAGCCTGCAATCTCTAATGTTCAGGTAAGTAAGAAGGCTGGAAACCGTATCATGATTATCTGTGTTCCCGTATATAACGAGGCAAAAACTCAGGTTATAGGTACTATTCAGCGAAGCTATGATTTGAATAGATTACATGAATTCCTTGCAGAGAATATCTCTGATGGTTTTATTGCTGATCGTGCTGGTATGATGGTAGCTCATGCTCAGTTCGAAATTAGTCCAGAGGAAGAATACGATTTAAGTTCTTTTGGATTTGTAGGTTCTAGTGAAAGTAGTGGTGTTATTGAATCAGAATTTGACTCAGGGCTTACATATATGTCTTGGGCAAAAGAGCCAATGACAGGATACGTTGTAGCGGCCTCAAAGACTCATTCAGATATTATGGCATCAGCTAATAGATCAGCAATGACAACTGTATTTGTAGGACTTATATTGCTTGTAATATCTATCGTTATCTCACTTATTATTGCAACAAGCTTTACAAGACCTATTCTTGCTGTTACAGCATCTATCACTCAGTTGGCAGACGGTCGTTTCAAAAAGATTGATGGCCATGAAAAGCGTAAGGATGAATTTGGCGAAATAGTTCGTAGTACAAACTCCGTTATTGATAGATTAGGCGATATAGTAAATTCAATTAAACATTCAGCAGCTACTGTTACAACATCTTCTGAGGATTTGGCAGATATGGCAAATCAGATTGCTGCCACAACAGACACTGTTGCAAATGCCGTTCAGGAAATTGCTACAGGTGCTGTTCAGCAGGCTGAGGAAATTCAGGAAGCAGCAGAAAATGTTGGTAAGATTACAGATGCTGTAGCTGGCGTACAGAATTCTACCGACAATATGGAAACTCTTGCAGGCAAGATGAAGGATGCTTCACAGGCTTCAAGCAAGTCACTTCTTAATCTCCAGGATTCAAGTAGTGACATGACAGAGAAGATTGAAGAGATTGCTAAAACAATTTCCGCTACAAAAGATGCTGTTACAAGCATTAACGAGAGCGTAGAGGGTATTTCAGGAATCGCTTCTCAGACAAACCTTCTTTCACTTAATGCAAGTATCGAGGCAGCACGTGCCGGCGAGGCTGGTAAGGGATTCGCGGTTGTTGCTGAGGAAATTAGAAAGCTTGCTGATGATTCAGACAGCATGGCTCAGGATATTAGAACTCAGATGGATATCCTTCTGAAGCAGTCTGAGGCAGCCGTTGCAGCAGCTAACCTTGTTAAGCAGGGCAACTTAGAGCAACAGGAAGCTATAGGAGGAACCCTCGAATCTGTTAACGGAATGCTTGAGGATATCAATGGAACTGTTGATGGTGTTAAGGAGATTGCAGGTGGAGCTGAGACTTGCGTATCTTCTAATGACATCGTATCTGATGCAATGTCATCTCTTTCAGCTATTTCAGAAGAGAATGCAGCGTCTTCAGAGACAACAGGTGCTTCTGTTCAAGAGCTTTCAGCAACAGTTTCTACACTTGCAGCTTCTGCAGATGATTTGAAGGATATTGCTGTTAAGCTGAATGAAGAGATTTCATTCTTCAAGGATGATGCGGAAGTATAAGGAAGATAACAAAAAGCTTAGGATGAGAGAATCATCCTAAGCTTTTGTAAGTTTAGTGATTGGAAATTTGAGTTCCAGTGTAAAGTGGTCTCTTGAGGTGCGAGTCTTGCTGGCACCACTTTGACGTTTCATAAGACTTGAAATACTTATAAGACCAATTTTTGCACTTTCGTTTTTACGTGGCTCTTTTCTGATTTTATTAGTAATAGAAAGTACAGCGTTTTCATTATCATGGAAAATGCGAATTCTAACTGGCTCAGCTTCATCAGCATATTTATCAATATTCGTAAATACGTTATTAAAGATTCTTAATATATCATTCATATTCACATGAATATTAAAGGTATCTTTAGGTTCTTCAAATTCAAAGCTAAAACCCTGAGCCTCAAGTGGAAGAGAAAGCTCAGAAATCAGCTGCATAAAAAGAGCGACGCCATCATATTCTTCCAAAGCTTCTGCCGGACGTTCAGGATGAGGATCAAAGGCAAGGAAGTATTCGAAAAGTCGGTCAGACATTTCCTTAATCTGATGACAGGTATCTAATGCGGTGTTAATGTATTTATCCATTTCTTCCGGAGAATTGTAATGATGCTCCTTAAGAATCTCCAAATATCCCATCTGTGTCGTAAGAGGGGTTCGCAAATCATGAGAAAGGGCAGTAACAAGACTATTATTTGCCTGAAGAGCCTGCTTCTCATTTTTCATTTGCTGATCCAAGGCTATACGCATAGAATTAAGGCTTTCAGCCACCTGTGATATTTCGTCATTTCCTTTTACGGGAACCTGATAATCAAGATTGCCCCCTTCTAAGATTCTAATTCCCTGTGTGACATCATTGATGTAATGGATTTTATTTCTAACAAATAAAACAAGCACAATTAGGCTAATCAGAGCTGATATTGCAATACTCAATCGTAATAAATTAGAGTAGAAGGAATACTGAACGTCAGTGAATAAACAGAGTGATACCTTACAATCAGTAAGATTAAGTGTATGTGTGGTTTGCTCTGGAAAGTAGTCGCTATAAATATCGACGTTTTCCTTAAACTCGGCATCGTCCGCATCAATGGTTGTTTCAGCATAGCCTGGATTGTAAAAGGAGGAATATATTATCGAATTATCCTTCTTTAGGTAAAAGAAAGCTCTGGGATTGGAATCATACCAATCATTAAGCGGTGAAGTATCTCCCGAGTCTACACTTTCCTCGTAGATGAAGGTTTGTAAATTATCTATTAGAGAATTGATTTTATATTCTTTGTAGGTCTTATCAAACCATTTTGAGGAAGAGACATCTGCTGAAAACCTAGAAAGGAAAAAATAGCAGATTGCGCCCAGCAATACAGAAATACATACTGCAATGGCCAACTCTATATATAATGATTTGGATAATAATTTCCTTACTTTTATCATTGTAATTTATAGCCCTTTCCCCAAACTGTTAGCAGATGTCGTGGGTTAGAAGGATCCTCTTCGATTTTGGTACGAAGATTTCTAATATGAACCATAATTGTAGCATTTGAGCTGTATAGGTATGGCTCATTCCAAATAGTTTCATATATCAGCTGGGCAGGAAAGATTCTGCCAGGACTACTAATAAGAAGCTTAAAAATCTGGTATTCCAGTTCAGATAAATCTAATTGAACTTCATTTCCCTTTGAATCGGTAGTGAATACTTCATTTCTATCTTTGGCAACCTTGAATATATCAAAGAAAATTAGATTATCATCGACAGGTGCCTCTTTTCCTTTATATACATAATAGCGGCGCAGAAGTGATTTTACTCTGGCGGTAAGCTCTGCATGGGAAAATGGCTTTGCCAGATAATCGTCACCGCCTATTAAGAGTCCTAACGATTTATCAGAATCAGTTCCTTTTGCAGTTAAAAATAGAATTGGCATTTGATACTTTTCACGGATTATCTTGCAAACATCCAGACCTGATTTGCCAGGCATCATAATGTCAAGAATTATAAGGTCAATGGAATTATCCACAAGAGAAAGGGCAGTTTCACCATCAGGTGCTTCTATAACTTCATAGCCCTCACTTTCTAATAATATCTTTATGATGTTACGGATTTCTTCATTATCATCTACTGTTAATATCTTTTGTTTACTCATAAATTTTTCCTTAACTAAACAAAAATACTTTGTTCCTAAATGTATACTAGCATAAAAAAAGTGTTTAATCTTTGAAAAAAGGTTATTTTAGATTTCTTAAGAATTACCATAGGCATTTCTTAAGAATCTATCTGTATGATGTCCTCTGTAAGTTAAAAATGTGCTTCGGAGGAAATAATAAAATGAAGTTAAAAGAAATATTAGCTGCTCAGAAAAATGAAGGCGAAATGTCAGAGCAGGATAAAAGCTTTTTTAAGAGATTAAATAAAAAAGTAGTTGCAGCCATGGTTATTGCTGCGGTACTTCTAACAACTATTATTGGAGCGACTGTAATAAAAAATGTTAAGGCAGGCAATACAGAGTTACCTGAGATTCTTACAGTGCAGGCGGCTAAGCAGGATATTCAAAAAACAATTTCTGCAACTGGAACAATCATCTCATCTGAAGAGTCATCAGAGAACGCTTCCATTACAGGTAGTTACCCTGTGGCTGAAGTATATGTAAAAGTTGGAGATGTTGTAAAAAAGGGAGATCCACTATATAAGCTTGATATGAATTCTATGAAAGAGCAGTTGTCTTATCAGCAGCAGGCACTTAGCATCCAGAATCAGCTTTACGATATCTCAAGGCAGAACGCTGAAAGAGGTATGCAAAGTACCAAGGATAGCGGTGCTATTGCAGTTATAGATGCTGATAGAGATATAGCAAGAAAGCAGCAGGCAGTTGTTGAGGCAGAAAGAAATGTAAAGAAAGCAAAGGAGGCCATTGATAGGGCCTATGATTCTGTTAGACATGCAGAAGAAGGAGACTCGGAGGAAGAAAAACGTAGTGCTCATGCGGAGCGAATAGAAGCAGAAAATGCTTTACAGCCAGCTAAGGATGCCTTAGAGGAAGCAAAAAGGGATTTAGAGTTAGAGATTATAAAAACAGATAAGGCAAAGAAAGATGCTAACGATGCAATCATTGATAAGTACATGGCATCCAAAGTGGACGAGCTTAATGCAAAACAGAGTAGTCTTTCAGCAAAGCAGGAGATGAGCAAGGCAAAGGAAGAGCTTTCGAAAGAAATAGTGTATGCCTCTCAGGATGGAACGGTTACTAATGTAAATATTAAGGCGGGGCAGCCTTTTAGTGGGGGAGATGCTGTAGTAATAGATAATGTTACAAATCTAAAAGCTACTGCTGACATAGATGAGGCACAAATCCCAAATGTTAAAGAAGGCCAGAAGGTTCAGATTAAGACAGATGCAACAGGCGATGAAATTTTAAAGGGTACTGTAGTTTTTGTTTCACCCACAGCGACAAAAAATAGTAACAAGAACACAGATAATCAATCATCAACAGCATCAGTTTCTAAGACCCGCGCTACTTATAGAGTGGATGTTGATATAGAAGGTTCAAATGAAGCGTTAAGACTAGGAATGACTGCCAAAATGACCTTTATTATTGCAGATAAACAAAACGCTCTTGCAGTACCTTCGGCTGACATTCAGACAGATGCAGATGGAAGCAAGTATGTTGTAGTGCAGCAGGCAGACGGAACTACTACCAATGTTAAGGTTGAAACAGGTATATCTGATGAATTCTATACAGAGATTACAGGTGGTCAGCTTAAAGAGGGACAGGAAATTGTAGAAGCTTCAATGGACGGTGGAGCAGATGCAGTTCTTGATGCAATGGGAGCAGATGGAGGTATTTACGATGAGTAATAATAATGATGTCTTGTTATCTGCAAGAAATATTAGAAAAAGCTACTACATAGGAACTCCCAACGAACTCGAGATATTACATGGGATAGATTTGGATATTCGTAAAGGCGAATTTGTTTCTATAGTAGGTCAGTCTGGTTCTGGTAAAAGTACCTTGATGAATATCCTTGGAATTTTAGATAGGCAGACAGCTGGCGAGTATGTGTTAAATGGTGTAAACATTTCAACAGCTCCAGCAAAACAGCTTGCAAAGCTTAGAAACAAACATATTGGATTTGTATTTCAAACTTACAATCTGATTGCTCGAACAGATTCAATTTCAAATGTGGAAATGCCAATGCTTTATGCAGGAATTTCACCAAAAGAAAGAAGAGAAAGAGCTGAAGAATTGTTAGAGATGGTGGGCATGAAAGAACGAATGCATCATACACCAGATGAGCTTTCAGGTGGACAGAAACAAAGAGTTGCCATCGCTAGAGCCATGGCTAATAACCCTGATATTATTTTAGCTGATGAGCCAACAGGAGCATTGGATTCTGGAACAGGCCGAATGGTTATGGATATTTTCCACGAGCTTCACGAAAAGCAGGGAAAGACTATTGTATTAATCACTCATTCAAATGAGCTTGCTGCAGAGACACCAAGGATAATTACAATTAGTGATGGAAATATTATTAATGAAAAGATAAATGAAGTTGAAGGATTGATGAACAATCCTGAAAGGAAAATCGTATGTTAGTTGAAAATTGCAAGCTTGCAATTAAAAGTATCAAGGCCAATAAAAAAAGAGCATTTCTAACAATGCTAGGAATTATTATTGGTGTTGCGGCTGTAATTGCAATTATGACAGTGGGAAACTCCATGACTAAGGGCGTACAAAAACAGCTTGAAAGCTATGGCGTTCAAAATATTGAAGTGTATATTTCAACAATAGATTATTCACAGGAACTGTCCGAAGAAGAGCAGGAGAATCTTAAATTTAAGCCAGAAGATATTCACTCTCTTTCAGAACATTTTGGCAAAAAAATAGCAGCTATATCCATGGATTCTAGTCTTGGAAACGGAACAGTTCTTGTTAATAATAAAAAAGCAAAGGTTGATGTTACCGGAGTTAGTGCCGGATATTTCAAAGCAAATAATCTTAAGCTAAAGTCAGGAAGTTATTTTAATGAGTATGCATATAGACAGGGTACTAATGTGGCTCTTGTTTCAGAAAAATATGCCAAGCAAATAGCTGGAGAAAATTATAAGAATGAGGATGTAATTGGTAAGACTTATGAGGTTAATCTAAATGATGAATACATTAATCTTACAGTTGTAGGAATCTATGAGGAGCAAAAGTCTCAGGGAATGGGAGGCAGCGCAGCAGGTGTCCAAACAACAACTATGTATATACCGCTCTTTACAGCCTGGAACTTTAACCATAATAAAGATATGTATTCTCCGACTGTAGTTGCGGCAGAAGGAGTGGATACCATTGCTCTGTCTAATGATATAAAAGCTTACCTTAATCAGAAAATGGCAAATCAATTGGGGGATAAACTTCAGATTGATGCATACAGCAATCAGTCCATGATTCAGGAAAACAATAAGATGATGAATCAGCTTACTATGGCAATTTCGCTTATAGCAGCAATTGCGCTTATTGTAGGTGGAATAGGTGTTATGAACATAATGACCGTTTCTATCACAGAGCGTACCAGAGAAATTGGAACCAGAAAAGCACTTGGTGCGGAGGATTCCATGATTATGCTTCAGTTTATCAGTGAAGCAGTTATACTTTGCCTTATCGGTGGACTTATAGGAATGGTAATTGGTGTTGTTATTGGAGATGTGGCATCTAAGCTTATGGGATACGCTCCAACAATTTCACTTGCAAGCATTTATATTTCTGTAGGCTTTTCTACAGCCATAGGTATGTTCTTTGGCTACTCACCAGCAAAACATGCTGCCAAAATGAATCCTATAGATGCATTGAGATATGAGTAATTGATAAAAACTCGCAATAAGCATATTTTTGAGAATCACCTATTGACTCGATAGGTGATTTCTTTTATATTAATCGCAGACTAAAATACTAGGCAAGTAGGTAATATAAAAAGAAAGGGTAAAAGGATATGTTCGTATACGCAGATAACGCAGCAACAACTGCTGTTTCACCTAAAGTAGTTGAAGCAATGCTTCCATATTTTACAGAGGTTTATGGTAATCCATCCAGCCTCTATTCAGTAGGCCAGAAGGCTAAGGAGGTTCTTGAGGAATCAAGAGAGCGAGTGGCAAAAGTTCTTGGTGCTTCACCTAGAGAGATTTATTTCACATCAGGCGGTAGCGAGGCTGATAATCAGGCCATCATCTCAGCAGCCAGAATTGGAGAGAAGAAGGGAAAGAAGCACATCATTTCTACAAAGTTTGAGCATCACGCAGTGCTTCATACTTTACAGGCACTTGAGAAGGAAGGCTTCGAAATCGAGCTTCTTGATGTACATTCGAATGGTGTCGTTACAGCACAGCAGGTAGCAGATGCAATCCGTGAGGATACAGCTCTTGTAACTATTATGTATGCTAACAACGAGATTGGAACAATTCAGCCAATCGCTGAAATTGGTGCTGTATGTAAGGAAAGAGGAGTTCTTTTCCATACAGATGCTGTTCAGGCAGTTAGCCATGTTCACATCGATGTAAAGGAGCAGAACATTGATATGCTTTCAATTTCAGCGCATAAGTTCCACGGTCCTAAGGGCGTTGGTGTGCTTTATGCCAGAGGCGGAATTGTTCTTACAAACGTAATTAACGGTGGTGCTCAGGAGAGAGGCAAGCGGGCCGGCACAGAAAACCTTGCAGGTATAGTCGGACTTACAGTAGCCCTTGAGGATGTGGTTGCTCACATTGATGAGACAAATGAGAAGCTTGAAAAGCTTCAGGACAGATTAATCGAAGGTCTTTCAAAGATTCCTTATTCAGAGCTTAACGGTGACAGAAATTTAAGAGTAAAGTCAAACGTAAACTTCTGTTTTGAAGGAATCGAAGGAGAATCACTTCTTTTATTATTAGATGACAAGGGAGTGGCAGTTTCATCAGGTTCTGCCTGCACATCAGGTTCACTTGACCCAAGCCATGTGCTTCTTGCAATTGGCAGACCACATGAGGTTGCACACGGTTCACTTAGAGTTTCACTTGGTGAGGATGCAACAGAGGAGCAGGTTGATTACATCATCAAGTCTGTTTCAGAAGTAGTTGAATACCTTCGTGGATTTTCACCATTCTGGGGTGATTTAGTAAGTGGCAAGCGTCCACACGTATTTGCAGAGCACACAGTGGCTTAATTAATAGACAGAAGTAATTGGAGGAAAAACAATGGCATTATATAGCGAAAAGGTCATGGACCATTTTAGAAACCCAAGAAATGTAGGAGTAATTGAAAATGCAGATGGTGTAGGCGAAGTTGGTAACCCAGTCTGTGGCGACATCATGAAAATCTATCTTAAGATAAATGATGAGCAGATTATTGAGGATGTAAAGTTTGAGACTTTCGGATGCGGCAGCGCTATTGCTTCATCTTCAATGGCAACAGAGCTTATTATGGGAAAGCCTGTATCTGAGGCACTTCAGCTTACAAACAAGGCTGTTACAGAGGCACTTGATGGACTGCCAGCTCACAAGCTTCACTGTTCAGTTCTTGCAGAGGAGGCAATCAAGTCTGCAGTAAAGAATTACTATGATAATAATGGCATTGAATATGATCCAAAGGATTTCCCTGACCCTGAGGTAGAGGCTTGTCATATGCATTAATTAGCGGAGGCTTTTATTTGCCAAAAACCGCTTACATAAGTTAAAATAGTTCCTAAAGAAATATTGAAGGGAAGCTATTTAATGAGTAATACAAATAATCAACCAAAAGCAAATGCTAAGGCATTACTGCCTATAGCATTGTTTTTGGTTTTATATCTTGGTAATGGAATCTATTTCCAATACATTTCACCAATTGAAGGGCAGATGGGATTTTATGTAGTCTCGGTAGTTCTGTCCTTTACTTTTGCGCTTATTCTTGCTTTTACTCAAAACAGAAGTAAGAGCTTTGAAGAGAAGATTCATATTTGCGCAGAGGGCATTGGGGACGACAATATCGTAACAATGCTTTTTATTTTCATATTGGCAGGTGCTTTCAGTGGTGTAGCGGGAGAGGCTGGTGGAGCTTCATCTACAGCTAACCTTTTGCTTAGTGTCATCCCAGGCAGGTTTGCAGTGCCAGGGCTATTTATCATTGCATGCCTTATTTCTATGGCAATGGGCACCAGCGTAGGTACTATTTCTGTCCTTGCACCAATAGCCTGTGCTGTTGCTAAAAACGGTCATATTAGTTTGGCTTTTTGTGTAGGTGTAGTTGTCGGTGGAGCTATGTTTGGAGATAATCTTTCATTTATTTCGGACACTACCATTGCAGCCACTAAGACACAGGGAATAGAGATGAAGGATAAGTTTGAAGCAAATTTAAAGCTTGCACTTCCTTCAGCTATTGTTACACTTGCAATCCTTATCGCATGTTCCTTCAAAACAGAGGTAAGTGCAATTGGAAACTTTGATTACAATTTATGGCAGGCACTTCCATATTTCATCGTGCTTGTGCTTTCCGTTCTTAGTGTAAATGTTTTTAAAGTACTTCTACTTGGATGCTTCATGTTTATTGTAGTAGGAATCTTCACAGGTTCCCTTACCTACGTTTCTGGTCTTTCTTCAATGGGAACAGGAATCGCTGGAATGTTTGAGACAATGATTGTAACTATCCTTGTTGCATCTGTTGCCTCACTTATCAGAGAGCACGGCGGCTTTGAAGCTATATTGGAGCTTATCAGAAGAAAAGCTGGAAACAAAAAGGGCGGAATGCTAGGCATCGCTTTCCTTACTATGTTTATGGATCTTGCCACAGCAAACAATACAGTTGCCATCGTAATAGCAGCACCAATCGCAAAGCATATCAGCGAGGAGTACGGTGTGGAGCCTAAGAAGACCGCATCACTTCTTGATACCTGCTCTTGCATTATGCAGGGAATCATTCCTTATGGAGCGCAGCTTCTTGTGGCAGCAAACATTGCAAAGATTGCCAGTTTTTCACTTATTCCATGGTTGATTTATCCATTTGTGTTGATTGTTTTTGTAGCAATCTCAATTATTAAAGAAAAATAATTAAAGAGTACGAGCGTAGAGGAAAAATGACAGATTACAAATTACTTTCAGAACAATTAAAAGCTTTGGCAGAGGATGAGCCAAACTACCTTCCTGTGCTTTCAAATGCTTCTGCACTTATAAATGAAAATTTAGATGATTTAAACTGGGCAGGTTTTTATTTGATGAATAACGGTTCTTTATTACTTGGACCATTTCAGGGAAAGGTTGCCTGCATAAGAATTGCTCTTGGAATGGGCGTATGTGGAACAGCAGCTGAAAAGGATGAAACACTTGTAGTTCCAAACGTCCACGAATTCCCGGGACATATTGCATGTGACTGTGCATCCAATTCTGAGATAGTAGTTCCTATTCATAAGGACGGCAAAGTTGTAGGTGTCTTGGATATTGATAGTCCAAGTCTCAATAGATTTTCAGATGAAGATAAGGCTGGTCTTGAGGAGTTTGTAAGAACTCTTGAGGCGGTGATTCAGTTTAACTGATAAATGTTATCAATATTAAAGTTGCAAATGCAACTCATAGCTATTGCCTCTTAGGTTAAGATGTAGGAGAATAAAGAAAAACATAGGAGGTAAAATCATGAGTAAGTTAAATGAAAGAAAAGTTGCAGTTGTAGGTTGTGGATTTGTTGGTTCAGCGTCAGCCTTTGCACTGATGGAAAGCGGATTGTTTTCTGAGATGGTTCTCATTGATGTGAACAAGGACAAGGCAGAGGGCGAGGCACTTGATATCAGTCATGGTTTACCTTTTGCAAAGCCAATGTCTATATATGCAGGAGATTACAAGGATGCTGGGGACGCAGCAGTTGTAGTTGTTACTGCCGGTGCAGGACAGAAGCCTGGTGAGACAAGACTTGATCTTGTAAAGAAGAATGTAGGAATCTTTAAATCAATTATTCCTGAGATAACAAAATATAATAAGGATGGAATCCTTCTTATTGTTGCCAATCCTGTTGATATCCTTACATCGGTAGCTGCAAAGCTCAGCGGTTTCCCAGAGAACAGAGTATTTGGCTCAGGTACAGTTCTTGATACAGCCAGATTTAAATACTTATTAGGCGAGCATCTTGATGTAGACAGCCGTTCTGTTCACGCCTTTATTATTGGAGAGCACGGTGACAGCGAGATAGCAGCATGGTCATCAGCAAATGTATCTGGAATTCCTATCAATGATTTCTGTGAGATGAGAGGACATTTCGAGCATGAGAAATCAATGAAGAGAATTGCAGAGGATGTTAAGAATAGTGCTTACGGCATTATTGAAAAGAAGGGAGCTACTTATTACGGAATCGCAATGAGTGTTCGCAGAATCTGCGAGGCAATTATACGTGATGAGAAATCAATCCTCCCTATTTCAAGCATCCAGCATGGAGACTTTGGAATTGATGGCGTGGCACTTAGTATGCCAGCAATAGTTGGTAGAAATGGAGTGGAGGGTTCTGTTCCAATCAGACTAAGTGATGAAGAGAAGGCTGCGCTTAAGGCTTCAGGTGATACTTTGAAGCAGGTTTTAGAGGAAGCCTTCTAATCGATAAAAATAATCAATAAAAACTAAATAGATTTCTTGAGTAATCAAAGAAGTTCTGCTATTCTACTCTTGGTTAGAAACATCTAACCGTGTGGATCATTGCAGAACTCCTTTTTTATTTCACAGAGTTGCTACCTCTTAAAAAAGGAGTTCTAAACTTTTTGAAAGGATGGTAGTTTTATGGATTATTTAGAAATTGAAAAGGTTATTGGAAGAGAGATTCTTGATTCAAGAGGAAATCCTACTGTAGAATGCGAGGTTACTCTTGTGGATGGAACAGTGGGACGCGGAATGGCTCCATCAGGTGCATCAACAGGCGAGTTTGAGGCACTTGAGCTTAGAGATGGAGATAAGAATAGATATTTAGGTAAAGGAGTACTTAAGGCAGTTGAGAATATCAATGGGTCGATAGCAGATGCAATTTGTGGTATGGATGCTTCGGATATCTATGCCATTGATGCAGCAATGATTAAGGCAGATGGTACAAAGGATAAGTCAAAGTTTGGTGCCAATGCAATTCTCGCAACCTCCATTGCTTGCTGTAGAGCAGCTGCAACAGCTCTTGATATTCCTCTTTATAGATTTTTAGGTGGTGTTCAGGGGACAAAGCTTCCAGTTCCTATGATGAACATTTTAAATGGTGGTGCTCATGCTGATAGCGCTGTTGACACTCAGGAGTTTATGATTATGCCTGTAGGTGCTTCTTCATTTAGCGAGTGCTTACGTTGGTGTGCTGAGGTATTCCACGCACTCAAGGCTATCCTTAAGGATATGGGAGACGTAACAGCCGTAGGTGATGAAGGTGGTTTCGCGCCTAATTCTCTTAAGAATGACGATGATGCTATCGAGACTATTCTAAAGGCTATCAAGGCAGCTGGTTTTGAGCCAGGCAAGGATTTTATGATTGCTATGGATGCTGCCTCTAGCGAATGGAAGTCAGAGAAAGGCAAGGGCTTCTATCATCAGCCAAAGTCAGGCAAGGACTTTACAACAGATGAGCTTATAGATCATTGGGCAGCTCTTGTTGACAAGTACCCAATCATCTCTATTGAGGATGGTCTTGATGAGGAAGATTGGGAAGGCTGGCAGAAGATGACAGCTAAGATTGGTGACAAAGTACAGCTTGTAGGTGACGATTTATTCGTTACAAACACAGAGCGTCTTTCAAAGGGAATCGCAAATGGATGTGGAAATTCTATTCTTATTAAGCTTAACCAGATTGGTTCAGTATCAGAGACTCTTGAAGCTATTAAGATGGCTCATAAGGCAGGCTATACAGCAATCTCTTCACATCGTTCTGGTGAGACAGAGGATACAACAATTGCGGATCTTGCAGTAGCTCTTAACACATGCCAGATTAAGACTGGTGCTCCATCTAGAACAGAGCGTGTTGCAAAGTACAATCAGCTTCTTAGAATCGAGGAACAGCTTGGTGCTGCAGCTGATTATCCAGGAATGGGAGCTTTTAATGTAAAGTAATTTAACTAATTGTGTAACATTAAATATTCACAAAGGAAGGATATAATACCCCTATATTGTTGGGAGACAGTGTAGGGGGATTTTTGTTATGGATTATAAGAAAACTATTCTAACTTCAATTCTTGCCGGCTTTTCTATTGGTCTTGGAGGAATGATTTTCCTCTCCGTGGACAATAAAATTGTGGGCTCAGCACTTTTCAGCATCGGATTATTTTTAGTTTTAACAATGAACTTCAGTTTATTTACAGGTAAAGTTTGCTACGTGCTGGAAGGTAAGGTGAAAAATAATCTTATTAATATTGTACTGATTTGGTGCGGTAATTTTATTGGTTCATTTATTCTTACCTTTATTATTAAAAATACCAGAGTCTATGGAGGACTATATGAGAAGGCGGTAGGCCTGTGCCAAATTAAAAATCAGGATTCTTACCTGAGTTTGTTTATGCTTGGCATTATTTGTAATATTTTCATTTTCATTGGAGTGGATGAGTATAAGAAGAATGAACATGTACTTGGAAAATACGTGGCAATTATTCTTTCTGTGATGGGATTTATACTTGTGGGTTCAGAACACTGTGTTGCAGATATGTTCTACTACAACATGGCAGGAAATTATTCTAAAGATATGTTTATCAGATTATTGATTATCACTATCGGAAATGCGGTAGGAGGAATTGCAGCTAATCATTTTGTAAAGAAATGTTGATGTAATATGGAGTCCCTTAAGGACTCCTTTTTTAATATTCAGCTTATGGATAATTAATATACTAGTGTGGTATAATATACACACTGGGAGTTATGATAAAAATAATAAGGGGAGAGAAAGGGAGAAATAATTGAAAAAAAGAGGGGGCTTGATTGGGTTGCTTGCGGCAGCTCTTGTTTTGACTGGTCTAAATCCAGCAGTGGCAAAAGCTGACAATCCAATCGTACAAACAATCTACTCCACAGATCCAGCACCTATGGTCTATGGAGACACTCTTTATGTCTACACAGGACATGATGAGGACGGCGCCAGCTATTACGACATGAGAGACTGGCACTGCTATTCTACTAAAGACATGGTTAACTGGACTGACCATGGCGTGGTATGCTCACTTAACACATTCAGCTGGGCAAAGTCTGATGCCTGGGCTGGACAGGTAGTAGAGCGAAACGGAAAGTTCTATTACTATTGCCCTGTAGTTGCAAAGCAGGGTGGAAATTCTATTGGTGTGGCTGTATCTGACAGCCCAACTGGTCCATTCAAGGATGCTATCGGCAGACCTTTGTGTCAGGGCTATGGCTTTATTGATCCAACAGTTTATGTTGATTCAAATGGTCAGGCATATCTTTATTTTGGAAATCCAAACTTATGCTATGTAAAACTTAATCCTAATATGACCTCTTATTCAGGAGGAATCAATAAGGTTAATCTCACAGCTAATTCATTTGGCTATTATGCTGGAAGAAGCAGCTCTTATGAGGAAGGACCTTGGTTCTATAAGAGAGGAAATCTTTACTACATGGTATTCTCTGGCGGTGGAATTCCAGAGCACATTGCATACTCTACAAGTACATCACCAACAGGTCCTTGGACATATCGCGGTGTAATCATGCCTACAGAGGGCAGGAGCTTTACAAATCACTCTGGTATTGTAGATTTCAAGGGACATTCATATTTCTTCTACCATAATGGAGCCCTGCCAGGTGGTAGTGGATTTGCCCGTTCAGTAGCAGTAGAAGAGTTTAAGTACAATCCAGATGGCAGCATTCCTACTATAAAGATGTCTACATCAGGCCCAAGTGCTATCGCTACACTTAACCCATACCTCAAGACAGAGGCTGAGACAATCTGCTACTCATCAGGTGTTAAGACAGAAGCCTGCGGCGAGGGAACACAGAATGTTTCATACATCGAGAACGGTGATTGGATTAAGGTTAAGAATGTAGATTTTGGAAATGGAGCAAAATCCTTCTCAGCACGCGTTGCTTCAGCCTATGGCGGTGGAAGAATCGAACTTCGTCTTGATTCAACAAGCGGAAGAATAATTGGTACAGTTGACGTTGCAAAGACAGCTGGATGGCAGTCATATGTTACAAAGACCTGTGACATAAGCGGTGCAACAGGTAAGCATGACCTTTACTTTGTATTTAAGGGCGGCAGCGGTTCACTTATGAACTTCAATTACTGGCAGTTCACTCCTGCAAGTGGCACAACAGTACAGCCTACACCTACACCAGCGCCAACAGAGACACCAAGTGCTAACGTAAATACGAATTCAACAGCAAGCATTTCAAATGGATGGTACTACTTAAAGAATACAAATTCTCAGAAGTATCTTACAGTTGAAGGCAACAAGGCAGCAGCTGCAACTAATGTATGTATCAGCACAGGTACAGGTGCAGATGGACAGAAGTGGTATGTTACAAACACATCTGATGGATATATCACATTAACATCTGGCCTTGGCAGCTTTATGCTTGACGTTGCTAACGCAGAAAATGTTGATGGCGCAAACATTGGTATCTATCATGGTTACTCAGGTGATGCTCAGAAGTTTGTTGTAAAGAATACAAAGAAATCAGGTGTTTATACACTTGGCACAAAGGTTTCTAGTGCAACCAAGTATGTGGATGTATATGAGCACAAGAAGAACGATGGAGCAAATGTATGTCAGTGGTTATATTATGGAAATCCAAATCAGGAGTGGATTTTTGAGCCAGTAGATAACAGCACTGCTCAGCCAACACCAACACCTACTCCAACACCAGTGCCTACACAGCAGCCAACACCTACACCTTCAGCTGCAGCTTCAGGTCTTGAGGCATCTATAAGAATTAATAGCTGGGGCTCAGGTTACACAGCTACTGTTAAGGTTTCAAATACTACAGGAAAGACTGTAAATGGTTGGACAATCAAACTTAAGAAGAGTGAAGTAAAGATTGATTCAATCTGGAGTGTAAACATGAAGGAATCAGGAGATTATTATGTAATTACTCCTGCAGAATGGAATTCAAGCCTTTCTAATGGCGCTAGCACAGAGTTTGGTTTCAATGGAACCGGAAGTGTGGGAAGTGTAACTTTAGACATACAATAGGATATGATTATTGTGAAGTCAGTCATGGAAGCCATGGCTGGCTTTTCCTGTAGACTATGATGATTATTATCCTAAGAAAGTATCCAGAGATATGGGTGCCAGAGAAAGCTTTATGGATTGTCACAGAGTGAATTAGCCAGGGAAGCAGGGATTAATCTGAGAACCTTGCAGCAGTATGAAATAGGTGCTAAGGATATAAATAAGGCGGCCGCAGCTACAGTTTTATCATTAAGTAAAGTATTGAAATGCAGACCAGAGGATTTGTGTGGGGAGTAGAATATGTACTTAATATCAGCATATTTTGATGAAAAAACAAATAAGACTTTATCTGGATATGTGGATGGGGTGGCAAAAGCTTGCGGAAATAACTTTATGCCAGATAATAATGTACCACCACATCTTACTGTTCTTAGTATAGAGGCCAGGGATGAGGATGCGGTAGTGGAGAAGGCTTCTGCTGTGATGAAAACACTATTGGCAGGAGAAATTCTGATTCCTACTTTAGGGCAGATTCTTCCTGGGGTAATCTATGCATCCCCTGTTATAAATGAATATCTAATGGATATGCAGACAAAGTTATATGCTGCATTGAAAGATGTAGAGGGGATATCATTTAGTAAATATTATCAGCCATATTCCTGGATGCCACACATCACTCTTGGCAAGACCCTTGAACCAGAGCAGATGCGGGAGGCATTTTCATATTTGCAGAAATCCTTTGTGCCTATGGAGGCGAAGATAGAAGAAATAGGTGTTGCTAAGACTAATCCACATAGGGATATTCTGAGAATTAGTGTATGTAACGAGTAAGAAAGGTTGCTAGTAATAATTTGCAATAAGAGATGAACAAGAACCATCAGCTATTTTGCTGATGGTTCTTGTTTTTTATTCAAATACGCTGGCGCAATCCTGAAGTCTTTCAATAATATTTATGTGCTGAGGACAAACGCTTTCACACTGTCCACACTGAACACATGCGCTAGCAATGCCACGATCTTTAGTTGCCTTTTCGTAATCCTGTTTACCGGCTTCAATTTGTTCCCAAATAAGCTGTTTGTTTCTGGCAGAGAAAATCTCTGGAATAGGAATCTGCATTGGGCAGCCGTCTGTACAGTAGTGACATGATGTACAAGGAATAGAATCAATGCTATCAAGTATATCCTGCGCTTTTGAAATAACCTGCTGTTCTTCATCGGATAGAGGCTTAAAGCTACTCATATATGAAAGGTTATCAGCCATCTGCTCCACATTAGACATTCCAGAAAGTACAGTGATAATACCATCTAAGGATGCAACGAAGCGGATTGCCCATGATGCAATACTTGTGTTAGGATTTGCTCCCTTTAAAAGCTCACGGACTGCAGCTGGAGGATTTGCCAGTGTACCACCTTTGATTGGTTCCATAACCACGATAGATTTTCCGTGCTTTCTAGCTACTTCGTAGCAGCCTCTGGACTGTACATTAGGATTGTTCCAGTCAGCATAGTTAATCTGAAGCTGAACGAATTCTGCATCTGGATGAGCTGTAAGAATTTCATCTAAACGCTCAGGTGTATCGTGGAAAGAAAAGCCATAGTGCTTGATAAGCCCTTTTTCTTTCATCTCTTTTACGTAGTCCCAAAGGTGCCATTCTTCGTATTTTTTTAAGTTCCCTTCTGAGAGAGCATGGAGCAGATAGTAATCAATGTAGCCTGCACCAGTACGCTCCAAGCTGGTAAGAAGCTCCTGTTTTGCGCTTTCTTCATCATGAGCTGCAAATGCTCCAAGCTTTGTGGCAAGAGTGTAGCTTTCTCTAGGATATCTGTCCACGAGAGCTATCTTTGCGGCCTTCTCAGATTCGCCACCATCGTATACAAAAGCGGTATCAAAATAAGTTAGTCCAGCCTCCATAAACATATCTACCATTTTCTTGGTCTGTTCGATATCAATCTTTGAAGGATTGCCAGCTTCCTTTGGTAATCGCATTAGTCCAAACCCCAGCTTAGGTGTGTTTTCACCAAAATATTTTTCGCCCATACATAATCTCCTTTTACAAATTATTAATCTAAATATATCACATATATTTTTTGAACGACTAGTTGTTTGTTGATTTATGTATTACTATTTTTTGTTATTCTACGTGGTGAGTAAGAAAGGTTGCTAATAAAAATGTACTTGACTTGGAGTTAGTTCCATGGTGTATAGTGAATATATAAGAAGCACAATGAGATTGCTTGCAATACTTTTGATTTGCTTAGTGGAGAAGTGACATGACTATTGATGAAATATTAAGTGGATTTGAAAACGGACAGTTTTCTAAAGAAGATGTAAAGAAACTGCTTACACCTGATGGCACCGAGGATATGGGATTTGCAAGGCTTGATATTGGACGCCAGCAAAGACAGGGATTTCCTGAGGTTGTCTTTTGTAGTGGAAAAAAGGATGAATATCTTCTTGAGATTTTAAAAAAGCTATATGAGTTAAATGGGGAAGTCCTTGGAACCAGAGCATCAAAGGAACAGTATGAATTCTTAAAAAAAGAACTTCCTATGCTACAGTTTGACGAAGAATCAGGTATTTTAAAAATTGAAAAAGAAGATAAAAAACACATAGGAAAAGTGGTTGTATGTACAGCAGGAACTGCGGATATTCCAGTAGCTAAAGAGGCTGTGGAAGTAGCATCTTTTATGGGAGCAAACGTGGTTAGTCTTTTTGATGTAGGTGTCAGTGGTATTCACAGGCTGTTTAATAATATGGGCGTGTTTGATGATGCCAGCTGCGTGATTACTGTTGCGGGAATGGAAGGTGCACTTGCAAGTATCGTTGCAGGTCTTGTGAAATGTCCTGTGATTGCCACACCAACTTCAATTGGTTACGGCGCTAGCTTTAATGGACTTTCTGCACTATTGACTATGTTAAATTCTTGCGCAAACGGTATTGCAACAGTAAATATCGATAATGGATATGGTGCCGGAGTTCTGGCAAGTCAAATTAACCGACAGACCTATGAAAACAAACCACTACAATAAGGTGGAGTGGAGATAAAATATAGTTATTAATATAATTGATACCCAGCTATCATAAATTGTGGGAACCAGGTTTATTGACCTGGTTCTTTTATTTTGGTATTATCCTACTAACCTAGTAGGTGATAGGAATTTATTGAGATAAAGTGGAGGATAAGAACATGAAAAAATACATACTATTAACTACATTACTAATCATTTCATCATTTGCTCTTGTGGGCTGCGGTAGCGCCAAAGCAAGTGAATCAGCAGAAACTGTGAAGATTGCTTATCTTCCAATCACTCATTCTCTTGCAGCATTGGAGGAAGCTGAGGAGCTTGCAAACAATGATCAAGTAAGAGTTGAGCTTGTTAAATATGGTTCTTGGCCAGAGCTTTTAGATGCACTCAATTCAGGACAGGTAGATGGTGCATCAGTACTCATCGAGCTTGCCATGAAATCAAAGGCAGAGGGAGTTGGCATCAAGGCAGTAGCCCTTGGTCATAAAGATGGAAATGTAATCATAGTTTCAAATGATGTGAAGGATGGAGCTGATTTAAAGGGCAGAACAATTGCCATTCCACACCGCCAGTCATCACATAACATTTTAGTAAATGATGCTCTTGCAAAGAATGGACTTACAATTGATGACATTAATGTAGTAGAGCTTGCACCTACAGAGATGCCATCAGCTCTTGCTGCTGGAACAATCGATGGCTACTGTGTGGCTGAGCCATTTGGTGCTATGGGTGTTTCAATTGGAGCAGGAAAGGTTCTTTATACATCAGAGGAGCTTTGGGAGGATTCAGTATGCTGCGCCTTAGTTCTTACAGATGATTTCATCGACAACCATGCAGATACAGCAAAGGCTTTTGTAGATGGTTATAAGACAGCAGGAAACAATCTTGATGCAGATACAGCAAAGGCAGTTGCACAGAAATATTTAAATCAGAAGGATGATGTTCTTGATATTTCTCTCAAGTGGATTTCTTATGATGATTTGACAATCACAGAGGAGCAGTACAACGAGCTTGCTGAGAAGGTAAAGTCTTATGGTCTTTCAGACAATCCACCAGCATATGCTGATTTCGTAAAAAGTGACTTTTAATGGGGGCTAAAAGGGGAAGCATGAAAAGATTAATCTCTTTAAAGTATGTAATCGTTTCAATACTAATATTAATTGCTATATGGCAATTCGCATTTACGATAAGTGATTATAGTGAGGCTCTGTTTCCATCACCAATAATGGCACTTCAGGCCTTGGTGGAAATGATAGTCGATGGAACACTTATTGCATCAATTGGAGCCAGTATGTACAGATTTGTAATAGGCTATGGCTTATCTGTTATTATCGCAGTGTTCTTAGGATTGATTTTGGGAAGCCTGCCAAAGGTATTTAACTATGTAAATCCAACCTTGCAGTTGCTACGACCAATTTCGCCAACAGCGTGGATGCCCTTTGTAGTTCTTCTTTTTGGTATTGGAGATTTGCCAGCCATTGTAATTATTTTCATTGCTGCATTTTTCCCAGTTTTGCTATCTACAGTATCTGCTGTTTCAAAGATTGATGACATCTATTTCAGGGTATCTGACAACTTTGGAATCAAGCAGCCTGCACTTATGTGGAAGGTGATTTTACCAGCGGCATTTCCTGGGATAGCAAATGCGATACATCTTGCTCTTGGAAGCGCATGGATTTTCCTTGTGGCAGGTGAAATGGTAGGCGCACAGTCTGGACTTGGATATCAGATTATTGATGCCAGAAATAACATCAGAGCAGATATTCTTCTTGCTACAATCCTGGTGATTGGCTTGATTGGATTATTACTTGATTTCTTAATTGGACTTGCAGAAAAGAGAATTCTTAAAGCATGGGGAGGTGAAAGCTAATGTCATACATTCATATAGAAAATGCAGGAAAGACTTTTGTGGAAAATGGCATAGAATTCACAGCCCTGTCAGAGGTAAATCTTGATATAGAAAAGGGAGAATTCATTTGTCTGCTTGGCCCGTCAGGATGTGGAAAGAGTACATTACTTAATGCTATAGCAGGTTTTGATCTGGCGAATCATGGAAGTGTTCAAATTGATGGAAAAGAGGTTAAAGCTCCAAGTACAAAGAATGTAACTATCTTTCAAAACTACGGGCTTTTACCATGGCGCACAGTTGTGAAAAATGTAGAGCTTGGACTTGAAGCTCAAGGGATTGAAAAGAAGACCAGAAGAGAAAAAGCTTTAGAGTACCTTAAACTTGTAAAGCTTGAGGATTTTGCAAACAGCTTCCCTAGACAGCTTTCAGGTGGTATGAAGCAAAGAGTGGCAATAGCAAGAGCCCTTGCTGTGGAGCCAGATATCATCTTCATGGATGAGCCATTTGGTGCTCTTGATGCTATCACCAGAATGAAGCTTCAGGATGATATTTTAGATATTTGTAAAAATGAAAAGAAGACGATTATCTTCGTCACTCACGATATAGATGAAGCGGTTTATTTAGCTGACAGAATTGTTGTAATGACACCAAATCCTGGCAAAGTAAAGGGTGTTATTACAGTTCCACTTCATCATTTTAGAGATAGAACTAGCGGTGATTTCTTATTAGTAAGAGATAAGATATTTGACTTACTGAACATGAAGACGGAAGAAAATATTGAGTACAACATTTAGTAAAGGGAGAATTGGTAAGCATGAGTCACACACACAATATAACAGAAGAACACTGTCACAGCCATTCACATTCTCACGGTAAACATGGCCTTGAACATATACATTCACACAGAAATCTTATAGGTTTTGATGAGCATGGAATTCCTACTGTCACTTTAAAAGCCAGCGACCATGGTGGAGAAAGCAGTCCAGAGGATTTTACAAGAGACTACATGAATGCGGTACAGGAATATAGAAAGACATTTCCTTCAAAGCAGGATGTAATCGACCAGACTCCAGACCCAGCAGTAAGAGATATGCTTCTTAGAATGGAACAGCTTGGAATTGATACAGCCTTTGATAGATTTGATGCTCAGAAGCCTCAGTGTAACTTTGGTCTCTGTGGTACCTGCTGTAAAATTTGTAACATGGGACCATGTCGTATTACAGCAAAAGCTCAGAGGGGTGTGTGCGGCGCAGATGCAGATTTGATTGTTGCAAGAAATCTTCTTCGCTCAGCAGCTGCTGGTGCAGCTCAGCACGGTATGCATGCCCGTGAGGTTATGCTTACTCTTAAAAAAGTAGCAGAAGGTGAGCTTGATATTCCACTTCTTGGTGAACAGAAAATCAGAAGCACAGCCAAGGCATTTGGAATCAGAGAAAAGAACAGACAGCTTAAAAATGTAGCAAAGGATTTGGCAGATGTTCTTTTAGAGGATTTATCAAGAACAGTTCCAGATGACTATAAAACTATTAGAGCCTGTGCACTTCCAGAGCGTCAGAAGGTGTGGGAGGAATTAGATATCCTACCAATCAGTGCTTACCATGAAGTATTTGAGGCTTATCATAAATCAGGCTGTGCTACAGATGGAGATTGGAAGAGCGTTATGCAACAGTTCTTACGCTGCGGTCTTGCCTTTACATTTTCAGGTGTAGTAGGTGCCAGCCTCGCAACAGATTCATTATTTGGTGTTGGTGACAGAGTTACATCAAAGGTAAATATTGGAGCTCTTGAAAAGGGTTATGTAAATATTGCAGTTCACGGACATCTTCCAACGCTTGTTAGCCAGATAGTGACAGCTGGTAAGAGAGAGGATTTAGTTGCTCTTGCAAAGGAAAAGGGGGCAAAGGGAATTCGTTTTTACGGTATTTGCTGCTCTGGACTTTCAGCTATGTACAGAGACAGCGGAGTTATTCCACTTTCAAATGCTGTTTCAGCAGAGCTTGTACTTGGCACAGGCGCACTTGATCTTTGGGTGGCAGATGTGCAGGATGTATTTCCATCAATTATGGATGTGGCAAAGTGCTTTAAAACAGTTGTTGTTACTACAAGTGATTCAGCACGACTTCCAGGTGCGGAAAGATATGAATACGACCATCATCACAGCAATATTGGTCAGACAAAGGAGCTTGCGGAAAAGATTGTTAGACGTGCCATCGAAAGCTTTGAAGATAGAAAGGGAATCCCTGTATACATCCCACCATATGAGGTGGAAGCAGAGGTGGGATTTTCAGTGGAGTATATTCACAAGAGATTTGGAAGCATGAAGCCACTTGCAGAGGCTATTAAGTCAGGTCAGATTCTTGGTGTTGTAAATATGGTTGGCTGCAATAATCCAAAGGTACTTTATGAGAAGTGTATCATTGATGTGGCAGATGAGCTCCTTAAGAATAACGTACTTATCATTACTAATGGATGTGCATCCTTCCCACTAATGAAGCTTGGCTACTGTGCGGTTTCAGGAAAGGAAAAGGCTGGAGAATCATTAAAAGAATTCTTAGAACCAGATCTTCCACCAGTATGGCACGTGGGAGAGTGTATCGATAATACCCGTTCTACAGGAATCTTTGCAGGAATTGCAGGTGAGCTTGGAAAGAATCTTTACGAGCTTCCATTTGCATTCTCATCACCTGAGTGGGGAAATGAGAAGGGTATTGATGCTGCCCTTGGCTTCAGACTTAATGGAATCAGCTCGTACCATTGCGTGGAGGCCCCTATCTATGGCTCTAAGAATGTCATCGAGTTCTTAAAGTATGGAACAAAGGATTTGCTTGGTTCTACAATGAACGTAAATATAGACCCAGTAGAGCTTGCGAAGCAGATTGTAAATGACATGAAGGAAAAGAGAAAAGCTTTGGGCTGGGATAATTAATTGAATCTATAGGTTTTTGATTTTCCTCAGAAAATCAAGAATAGGCTGGATTTTATCGCAAGAAGTCCGGAAAGCCGCATGTTGTCGTTGGTTTGCGACAAATGAGATAGAGTAGCGTGGTGCTAAAAATGGGAAAAGTTATAAAAGCTTGACAAGAATGCAGGTGGGGGCTATTATATAACAAATTTATTGAGCAAAATTTTGTGGGTGGCATATTAGTCCACAAGAAGTCCTATTAATTTGTTTCTTATTAGGAGGATGTAAAAAAATAATGAGAAAGAATTTAGCCCTAGCAGCACTTACTGCAACAGTAACATTATCAACAATCGCAGGTACAGGCATTACAGCTAATGCAGCAGAAACTCCTGCAACACAGGCTCAGTCACAGGTTGTGAAGCAGCAGCTTAATGCAAAGGTTATTGCAAAGGTATTCGATGCGAAGTATTACGCTGAAAAGAATCCTGACGTAGTAGCAGCACTTGGAAATGATCCAGCAGTTTTATTTGCCCACTACATGAGCAACGGTATTTATGAGGGCAGAGATGCATCAGCTACATTTAATGCTACAATCTACGCCATTGCTAACACTGATCTTGCTACAATTTATGGCGAAAATATTGAAGGTTTAGTAGAGCATTATCTTGCGTTTGGTATTAATGAAGGAAGAATCGCTTCAGGAGAAGCTCTTATTAATGCTGACGTTACTACACAGAGAGCATTTGTTGCTACAATGAACTCTTCTGCAAGCGCTGGTTCCAATGTTTCTGGCTCAACAGGTGCTACTTCGTTTGCTTCAAGCATTACAAGTTCTCCAGCTATTGCACATATGTCATCTGAACTTGACAATATGCTTGCAAATTACGCTGCTACACATAATGGTGCACAGCCACAGGTTACATATGGCCCAAATGGTTCTGTTGACGTTGATTATGGTCATGGACACCATTCATCATATTTTTATGGCCAGTGGATGGGTAACACATATAATGACATGGAAGCAGGTGGACCATCTGTAGAACAGCAGCTTATTGATGCGTCTGCATCTGATCCAAATATGGTTGTATATCAGAGCGATGGAGTAACAAATACTGTGATACAGAACGGTGAAGTTCATGAATCAGATGTGGATCCATTAGAAGCTTTTAATGCTCCATGGTAATTTTTTTGAGAGTCTTGAAATATAGGCTCTCTTTTTTTAATGTAAAAAAATCTAAATTCATACATTGATAAAGATATTTAGAAAAGAGACCTTTATGAATAAAAAATTATATTGTTATTTAAGAGATTTCTTCAATATTGATATCATTTCATTTCTTTAGATTTGTATTTATGCTTTTGGGATTGAAAGCTTTTGATATAGGATTCTTTGATTGGTTTTTGTTATGTAATAAAGGGTTAAATTTCTTTCCACATTTTTATCCGGAAACTAAAGAAGTTTTAGGACATTATTTATTTGGATATAACTGGAAAACTCATCTTTTGCATATGTTAGTAGGAGTCCCTGTTATGGCGTTACTAGCTATGGTTTGTACCTTCTTAGAATGAATGAGCAGAGCTTAGGTATGATGAAATATACCAGTAGGTATTAAAATTTGCAAAAAAAGAGACTTATTACCGGGGAGAGAAAGACACACATCCAAGGTCCTCAGTAATAAGTCTTTTTTACGATATTATAAATCTACAGAACCAACACAGTCGGTATTAGCAACAAAATAAATCTTGTTTTCTTCAGGCTTGATATAGATATTAATAGATTCAAGCTCCTGTCCTTTGAACTGTTTTTTGAAGCCAGACTGTGCTTTCTTTAAACAAGCTTCTTCACTGAATTCAATGTTGCCATATTGAACTACTGCCGAAGATTTAAAAGCTTTTTTGCTGCCAACATTTTTTTGATTGTACTAGTTTTTTTAGTTGCCATAATAAACCTCCCCAAGCTTAATAAGTGGTTAACAGTTACTATTTACTTATGAATAATTATATGCAAATTCAAGAGATTTGCAACTTTAATACACATTGTTGCAATTATAGGGCATATATCTTTATAATATATAAATATGGGGCAGTATTGGTTTTCAAAGAGAAGGGGGAATTTTGCTTATGAATTCATCAGCTATTGCGTTATTTATCGTATTGGGGGCTATTGTTTTAGTGCCGATTATTTTCAAATCAGTTCTTAAAACAATTCAAGACATTGATTACAAAAGACAGGTTGAAGGAAAAATTCCAGAAAGAACATTTCATGGGAAGATTCCTCCAGCGGACAGTGCGTCAGACCATTCTTTTGATGTAAATGTACAGACAGGATACAAGGAATCTTGTGACGCTGAATTAAGGATGCGTGGAGCACAAAATTTTTTTGGACCAAAATAGAAGATGCTTAATCCTGTAAATGATACGCTAGAGAACTTCGTTTAGAGTGTGGATTGATTATCGGCTAGAAATTGGCAACAAAAAGGGCTTGCTCATTGAGAACAAGCTCTATATATTAATAATATGATTATGGAAGCAGATTCAAATAAATTTATAGGTGGAGCTGATGGCCCGACTTCTATAGTGTTTTATAATAATTCTCATAAGCTTTCAATATCGCAAAGAATACAGCTAACTATAAACAATCTAAAAAGAAGATATTGGGCGAGACGTATAGTTCCAGGTACTCATAGCTTAGAGGAAGTTGAAGAGTTACTTTCAACAAAATATGGTTTTACTGAAGTAGATGTATCAGGTGTTGAATTTATGGAAGAGTATCAGCAGATGCGGACAACTTTTCTTCTTGAGGACATGCCTGAGTTAGCTGCGGATAGTTCTTATCTATCGTCAACAAGTGATGATGTTGGGACAATCATAAAGAATCTTGAATTAAAACTACAGCAAGAGCGCATGTTAGCGGAATCTATTCCTTCAGAAGTGTATGATATTGACTTTCATAAGTATATAAGACGAGGAAAATCACAAAACGACGAAATGCATATCATTATAGAGCGCACTCACGAATATATTGGTGGCGGTGCAGGTGGAAGTGAAAGATTTATACGCGAATGGAAAAAAATAATGAAGAATACCTATCTTTACTACGGAGTATCCGAGGAGGACATTAAAACCAAATCACAGCGCTACAAAGAATTGCTATTAGAGCTTATCCTATAGTAATTCACAAAAAAAGACTTGTCCTTTGTAACCGCATTTATTTAGTCATTATACTTTAAACTATAATAATCCATGTACTTCTTAAATCGATCTTGGCATGAGAGAATGGTATCGGTGAGATAACCTTTTTCATTATTCCATTCTTTCAGACCTCTATAGTAAAACTCTTTTATATCGTCTTCAATTATAAACGGAGTAATTCCATTTCTAAGACATTCTTTGAACATGATAAGTCGCCCAATTCGTCCATTTCCATCTTGAAATGGATGGATTTTTTCAAACTGATAGTGAAATTCGATTATGTCATTTATGGATTTTATCTTGTCTTTATTATATGTCTTAATAAGTTCTTTCATGGAATTTGGAACATTTTCAGGAGAAACAGTTTCTAATCCTCCAACCTCGTTGGCGAGTCTTTTGTAATCGCCTACAGCAAACCAAGGTTTTCTACTGTCAGAAGTGCCCGATTTGAGAACAAGATGTAATTGCTTAATAAAACTCTCGCTAAGTGCATAATTTGCCTGTTCAATAGCAAGATCTATACAGCGGAAATGATTGACTGTTTCCACAATATCATCGACATTAATAGTATCTTTCTCTACGCCTATTGTGTTTGTCTCGTATATGTATCTTGTTTCATCGTGTGTAAGGCGACTTCCTTCTATATGGTTGGAATTATATGTTAATTCAATCTGAATTTTGTGATATATTCCACCCGTGATTCCTGCGTCCTTTTCTATTTTTAAGCGTGAAAGAAGATCTGTCGGAAGTTTTCCAGCTCTTTGCTTTCTTGCTGGTTTTTCAGCATCCGAAGGGATAGCCCACGAACCATTTTGTATTACTGCTCCAGGGATTCTCCCAGCATTACAATAATTTCTTACACTACGTTCTGATATATTCCATTTATTTGCGGCTTCTGTAACATCAATATAAATCATATGCTTCTCCGAAAGTTCATTAATTATCTTTATGGAATAATTATAACATATTCGGCAATATAAAGCAGCATTCTGTTAGTTAAATATCTGTTTTATATTGCCGCAGATTTAGTACAAATTTACGCTGCCGAGGGGCAATTATTCTTTGACAAATGAAAAGAATTTATCTATGATTTCTATGACGTTAATTTTTTGAAAAAGGATATTTGCATGTATATGAATAAGTCTCACAGCAGAATAATATCTATGGTAGCCCTTGTAGCTACTATCTTTGTGATGCTTTTTTCAGTTGCGTATTCTTCAGGGCATGTTAACCATCATTGTAATGATAGTGCAGATTGTCCTATATGTTCAATGCTTGCTCAGTGTGAGAGCAGTCTTAAGTCACTTGGCACTGGTCTTATAGTTGCAGTATTATATGC
The DNA here is from genome assembly GCF_900115215.1 of Pseudobutyrivibrio sp. UC1225. NCBI lineage: Bacteria > Bacillati > Bacillota > Clostridia > Lachnospirales > Lachnospiraceae > Pseudobutyrivibrio > Pseudobutyrivibrio sp. UC1225. Next base: position 405,876 of record NZ_FOVQ01000002.1, read on the forward strand.
GGCTGTTTTAGTGCAGCTATTTACTGTAAGCTTAGATTATAAATATCAGTCTGTTCAGACTACATTAGTTTCACAAAAAGTTAGATTAGATTCTTGAAAAACGCTTATTATTCAGGCCTGATAGCTCAGGTCTTATTTGTGTTGCATGAAATTGATAATTAGCATGAAAGGATCCAAAAATGAAAAATTTAATATCGAATGTTTTTACCAAAAGACTATTTACAAAGAATCGTAGAATTATGACTCTTCTATTTACTGCAGTCATTTTGGCAGGAAGTGTAATTGGCTGTGGCAATGCTCAGTCTTCAGAGATTACTGAGGAACAGGTACCTGCTACAAGTGAATCAAGTGAGAAAATTTCAGTAGTTACCACAATCTTTCCAGAGTACGACTGGGTAAAAGAGATTGTAGGAGATAACGATAATGTGGAAATCACAATGTTACTTGATAACGGCGTTGATTTACATAGCTTCCAGCCAACAGCTGAGGACATTATGAAGGTTGCCAATTGCGACATGTTCATTTACGTAGGTGGAGAATCAGATGAGTGGGTTGAGGATGCCCTTAAAGAGTCTGTTAATCCAGATATGGTTGTTATCAACCTTTTAGATGCTTTGGGAGAGAGCAACCTTAAGGAAGAAGAGGTTGTTGAAGGTATGGAAGCTGAAGAAGAGGAAGAAGAAGGAGAAGAGGAAGAAGGGCCTGAAATCGATGAGCATGTTTGGCTTTCTCTAAAGAATGCACAAACGCTAGTGAAGGTAATTGCAGAAAAGCTTTCAGAGATAGATGCCCCAAATAGTCAGACATACTCTTCAAATGCAGATTCTTACATTGCAAAGCTTGCAGATTTAGATGAAAAATACACTGCAGCAGTAGCTGATGCAAGTAAGGATACATTACTTTTTGGAGACAGATTTCCATTCAGATATTTGGTTGATGACTATGGTCTTAACTATTATGCAGCATTTGTAGGATGTTCTGCAGAGACAGAAGCAAGCTTTGAGACTGTTGCTTTCCTTTCAAAGAAGGTAGATGAATTAGATTTGAATACTGTGCTTACAATAGAAAAATCTGATGGAAAAATCGCAAATACGATAATTCAAAACACTGCAAACAAGGATGCAATAGTCTTGGCTATGGATTCAATGCAGGCTACTACAAGCCAGGATGTTGCAGGAGGGGCTTCTTACATAAGTATTATGGAAAGCAATTTGGAAGTATTAAAGGAAGCATTGAGGTAAGAAATAAAAATGATTGTATTATCAGCAAAGGATTTGGCGGTTGGTTATGAAGGAAAGGCTGTACTTCAAAATGTTAACTTTGAGGTAAATATTGGGGACTATTTCTGTATTGTGGGAGAGAATGGCTCAGGAAAGTCTACTCTGCTTAGAACAATTGTGGGGCTCATTCCTCCTATTTCAGGCGAATTGAATTATGGAGATGGTTTTACTAAGACTGCTGTAGGATATTTACCACAGCAGTCTGATGTTCAGCGTGATTTTCCAGCATCAGTATTTGAGATTGTTCTTTCAGGCTGCCAAAATGGCTTGGCACATAAATTCTTCTATTCAAAGAGTCAAAAGGAAATGGCACTGAAAAATATAGAGCGAATGGGGATAGGACATCTGGCAAAATGTTGCTACAGGGAACTGTCAGGAGGACAGCAACAAAGAGTTCTTCTGGCAAGAGCTCTTTGTGCCACAAAACAGGTTTTGATTTTGGATGAGCCTGTAGCTGGTCTTGATCCGGAAGCAACAGAAGAAATGTATAGGATGATAAAGCAGCTTAATGATGAAGGATTGACAATAATTATGATAAGTCACGATATTGCCAATGTGAAAAAATTCGCAAATACGATATTTGATGTGAATCAGATTCCAGAAACCATTTCTGTGCAGGGAGGTGTAAGTACATGTTAGAAATGCTTTTTATGTATCTGCAGTATCCTTTCGTCAGATATGCGATTATTGTTGGAGTATTGATTGCGCTTTGCTCATCATTGTTGGGAGTCACCCTTGTACTTAAGAGATATTCTTATATTGGAGATGGTTTATCACATGTGGCCTTTGGCGCTATGTCTATTGCTGCAGTACTAAACTTTACAAATAAGATGATTATAGTACTTCCTTTTACAGTGCTTGCTGCCATTCTTTTGCTGAAAAATGGTAATAATACCAAGTTTAAGGGTGATGCGGCCATTGCCATGATTTCTGTTGGAGCATTGGCATTTGGCTATATGTTGATGAATGTATTTCCAGTTTCTTCTAATATTTCTGGAGATGTTTGTTCAACTCTTTTTGGCTCTACATCAATATTGACACTTACCAAAGAAGAGGTGTGGATTAGTGGAATAATGTCAGTGATAGTTGTGGGCATTTTCATCCTTTTTTACAACAGAATTTTTGCGGTTACCTTTGATGAAAATTTTGCCATAGCAGTAGGACTAATGTGAAGGCTTACAATTTCCTTGTTGCTACAATCATTGCTGTGATTATCGTGCTCGCTATGAATTTAGTTGGTTCATTACTCATATCAGCACTGGTAATTTTTCCAGCTCTCTCAGCTATGAGTGTTTTAAAAAGTTTTAGGGCGGTAATAGTTTTCTCAGCTATTTCATCAGTCGTTTGTGCACTGTTTGGAATTATAATTTCTATTCTTGCTGGTACTCCTGTAGGTTCAACTATTGTAACAGCAGATGTAGTTTTGTTTTTAGCATGTTACTTGCTAGGTAAAGTTAGGGGGTAATAGCTGATGAAGAAGATTATTTTATTAGGAATCATATTACAGGCTTTATGTTTTATAGCATGCTCTGGTGCGGATAATTCTAAGAGTGCATCTGATGTAGAGGAAAATCAGGTTGTTGAAGAAGCTGCTGATGACACTCCAGTGGAAGAAGAGCCTGAGGAAGACTCAGCTGAAGAAGAGCTGAAAGGTGACCCCTCAGTAGATATTGATTTGACAGTTCTCTCAGCTACCTTTGTATACTCAGAAGTTTACAACATGGTAATGGAACCAGAGGTATATATAGGTGAAAAGGTCAAAATGGAGGGCACTTGTTCTATATATACAGATGAAAAAACAGGTAAAGTCTATTATGCTTGTATAATTAAAGATGCAACCCAGTGCTGTGCCCAAGGGCTTGAGTTCACCTTGGATGAGGAAAAATATACTCAGGAGGATTACCCGAAGGAGGGAGACTTCATCACAATCTCAGGTACGTTTGATACCTATAGTGAAGGGGCGAATAAGTATTTAACGGTTCGTGATAGTGAGTTGATTTTGTAGAAGTCAAACTACCATAGTAAATGAAAAACTATAGCTGGTTATAAATTTGATTGATAGCTGGCTATAGTTTTTCTTTATCCTAAAACCTATTGACCCAGTAGGTAATAACGTTTAACATAACATCATCAAATAAAAAACGAACCTAAAGGGTAGGTAATTCAAAGGAGGAGAAGACATGAGCAACTATAGATTTGAAACATTAGCACTTCATGTAGGACAGGAAAATCCAGATCCAGCATCTGATGCAAGAGCAGTACCTATTTACCAGACAACCTCTTATGTATTTAGAGATTCACAGCATGCAGCAGACAGATTTGGTCTTGCAGATGCAGGTAACATTTACGGAAGACTTACAAACTCAACACAGGGTGTTTTAGAGCAGAGAGTTGCAGCACTTGAAGGTGGTACAGCAGCACTTGCAGTTGCATCTGGTGCAGCAGCTATTACATACACAATCGAAGCACTTGCAGCAGGCGGCGGACACATCGTGGCACAGAAGACAATCTACGGTGGAAGCTACAACTTACTTGCACACACACTTCCACAGTATGGCGTTACAGCTACTTTCGTAGATGCTCACAACCTTAAAGAGGTTGAGGATGCAATCAAGGACGACACAAAGGCAATCTACATCGAGACACTTGGAAATCCAAATTCAGATATTCCTGATATTGATGCACTTGCAGAAATCGCTCACCGTCACGACCTTCCACTTGTTGTTGATAATACATTTGGAGCAGCTTATTGGGTACGTCCAATCGAGCACGGAGCAGACATCGTAGTTCATTCAGCAACAAAGTTCTTCGGCGGACACGGAACAACACTTGGTGGTGTTATCGTAGAAGCAGGTACTTATGATTGGAAGAAGAGCGGAAAGTTCCCTGCAATTGCAGAGCCAAACCCAAGTTACCACGGAATTTCCTTTGCAGATGCAACAGCACCTGCAGCATTCGTAACATACATCAGAGCAATCCTGCTTCGTGATACTGGAGCTACAATCTCTCCATTCAATGCATTCCTTCTTCTTCAGGGAATCGAGACACTTCCACTTCGTCTCGACAGACATGCAGAGAATACTACAAAGGTTGTAGAGTTCCTTAAGAATCATCCAAAGGTTTCTAAGGTTAACCATCCATCGCTTGAGGATCATCCAGACCACGAATTATATAAGAAGTACTTCCCTAAGGAAGGCGGAAGCATCTTCACCTTTGAAATCAAGGGAGGCAAGGAAGCAGCATTTAAGTTTATCGACAATCTTCAGATTTTCTCAATCCTTGCAAATGTAGCTGATGTAAAGAGCTTAGTAATTCACCCAGCGACAACAACACACTCACAGCTTACAGAGGAAGAGTTACTTGATCAGGGAATCACACAGTCTACAATCAGACTTTCAATTGGTACTGAGCACATTGATGACATCATTGAGGACCTTGAGAAAGGCTTTGCAGCAATTGACGGTATTAATAACGTAAATACGGATTCAAAAACTAATAGCCAGGCAGTCTAAAAAGGACTAGAATACAATATAGAAATTATCGGAGGTTTAATGTTATGGCAAACATTTATAAGAGCGCATCAGAGCTCATTGGAAACACACCACTTGTAGAGGTAACAAACATTGAGAAAGAGCTCGGTCTCGAGGCTACAGTATTAGTTAAGCTTGAGTACTTTAATCCAGCAGGATCTGTAAAGGATAGAGTAGCACTTGCTATGATTGAGGATGCAGAGAAGAAGGGACAGCTTAAGGAAGGCTCAGTTATCATTGAGCCAACATCTGGAAACACAGGTATCGGTCTTGCAGCTATTGCAGCAGCTAAGGGTTACAGAGCAATCCTTACAATGCCTGAGACAATGTCAGTTGAGCGTAGAAATATCCTTAAGGCATACGGTGCAGAAATCGTACTTACAGAAGGTGCTAAGGGCATGAAGGGGGCTATCGCTAAGGCTGAGGAGCTTGCAGCTGAAATCGAGGGAAGCTTCATTCCAGGTCAGTTCGTAAACCCAGCAAACTCAGCAGCTCACCGTGAAACAACAGGTCCAGAAATCTGGAAGGACACAGACGGAAAGGTTGATCTTTTCATCGCAGGCGTTGGTACAGGCGGAACTGTTACAGGCGTTGGCGAATACCTCAAGAGCCAGAATCCAAATGTAAAGGTTGTAGCTTTAGAGCCAAAAGATTCTCCAGTTCTTTCTGAGGGTCGTGCAGGTGCTCACAAGATTCAGGGTATCGGTGCTGGTTTCGTGCCTGATGTACTTAATACAGAAGTTTATGATGAAATCTTCACAGCAGAGGCAGAGGATGCATTTGCAGCCGCAAAGCTTCTTGCTAAGAAGGAAGGTATCTCAGTTGGTATCTCTTCAGGTGCTGCACTTCACGGTGCCATCGAGTACGCTAAGAAGCCAGAGAACAAGGGCAAAACAATCGTAGCTCTTCTCCCAGATTCAGGCGACAGATACTACTCAACACCACTTTTTACAGAATAAATTTTGGTTGAATAATGCTTATATGCGGTTCCTTGCTTAGGCGGGGGGCCGCTATTATTTTGCTCAATTTAGTGTATTGAGAAATAGCCCACCATGCTACCGTGCCCTGCCCATTCTCCTGCCCAATCACAAAATGTTGATTTTCTATAAGCTGCGTGTCGCTTTCTTTATTGGTGGGTGTTCTTTCCATTCTTTGCACTTCTATTAAGAATGTGTGCTTAACACAGACATGAAATATATTTTATGAATTATTCTCCAAATTTTTTGTTGAAGGTTGCTGGATATTTGGAGTGAGCTTAGTAGAACTAAAAGAGATATTTGAATTGTAAGGGCAGCTGCCGCTAGGACGGCGGCAGCAGTGGTCACTTGAAACAGGACGTTGAATGTGCCACGGTGCCCTTACAAACAAATATCTCTTTTTAAGTTCTACTTAGCAAACGGAATATGGAAGCAACCTCAACAAAAAACTTTGGAGAATATTTATAGACAAAAAACATGTCTGTGGAAAACACAGCATTCTTTTCGAAGTGCAAAATCAATGAAAGGACACCCACTTAAAGCTCCACCAGCAGCTTAAAAAAATCTAACATTTTGCTCAAATGCTGCAGGAGAATGGGCAGGGCACGGTAGCATGGTGGGATATTTCTATATGTTTTATGAGCAAAATAATAGCGGCCCCAATATTAAAGGAACCGCATATAAGCATTATTTAAACAAAAATGTATATTGTATACAACAAACTACGGTTAGTATGATATAATAAACGCGATTATAAACTAACTAAGATTAGAGGAGTCGAAATTTGAATTTAAGTACGTTAGAAATAGGCAAGACTGCCACGGTTACTAAGGTTGGAGGTAGTGGAGCATTACGTCAGCATTTTCTGGACATGGGTATCATTCCTGGTTCAGATGTGTCCATGATTAAGTATGCTCCAATGGGAGATCCAATCGAGCTTCGTATATCCGGCTATGAGCTTACCATCAGACTGGCAGATGCTAAGCAAATAGAAATTGAGAATATAAGAGATACTGCTGAGGTGGAAAAGAATCAGAAGAAACATGAAAAAAGTATTCCCCATCCAGCACTTGGTGAAGAGACGCTCACTCATGATTATGAGGTAGAGCATAAGGCAAAGGAAGTAAATACTGGTAAGCTTACTTTTGCCCTTGTAGGAAATCAGAATTGTGGAAAGACTACACTTTTCAATCAGCTTACTGGTGCTAATCAGCACGTAGGTAATTTCCCAGGTGTTACTGTAGATAGAAAGAGTGGTTCAATAAAGGGTTATCCAAATACTGAGGTGGTGGATCTTCCTGGTATTTATTCTATGAGCCCATACACTAGCGAGGAGGTTGTATCTCGTCGCTTCGTATTAGAGGAAAAGCCATCAGCTATCATTAATATAGTTGATGCCACTAATATTGAGAGAAACCTTTATCTTACCATGCAGCTTTTGGAGCTGGAGATTCCTACAATTCTCGCTCTTAATATGATGGATGAGATGGCAGGAAATGGTGGTTCAGTTCTTATTAATGAATTGGAGGATTTACTTCAGATTCCAGTTGTTCCAATTTCTGCATCTAAGAATGAAGGTATTGCGGAGCTTGTTTCCCATGCTATTCATATTGCAAAGTATAATGAGAAGCCTGGTCGCACAGATTTCTGTGGCAAGGAAGATCACAATGGTGCAGTTCATAGAGCTATCCATGGTGTTATGAGCTTGATTGAGGATCATGCAGAAAAGGCTGATATTCCTATTAGATTTGCTGCAACAAAGCTTCTAGAGGGAGATTCACTTGTTACAAAGGCTCTTGGTCTAGATGATAATGAGGCTGATACCTTAGAGAAGATTATCCTTCAGATGGAAAAGGAGAGAGGTCTTGATAGAGCAGCAGCCATGGCAGATATGCGATTTACATTTATAAATCGTATATGCGAAGAGACAGTTATCAAGCCTAAGGAGAGTAAGGAGCATATCAGAAGTAGAAATCTTGATAAGTTCTTCACTGGTAAGTGGACAGCTATTCCAGCGTTTATCGGAATTATGGCCCTAGTGTTTTATCTTACCTTTAATGTGGTGGGAGCATTCCTTCAGGGAGTTCTGGAAACAATCATAGGTGCGATTACAGATTCCTTTGATAATGTGCTTACAGCAGCAAATGTTGCGGCACCTATCCATTCCTTGATTATTGATGCTATTTTTACAGGTGTTGGTTCGGTGCTTAGCTTTGTGCCAATTATCGTTGTTCTATACTTCTTCCTGTCGATGCTAGAAGATAGTGGATATATGGCTCGTGTAGCTTTTGTTATGGATAAACTTCTTAGAAGAATTGGTCTTTCGGGACGAAGTATTGTGCCAATGCTTATTGGTTTTGGATGTTCAGTGCCAGCCATTATGTCTACACGTACATTGCCATCTGACAGAGATAGAAAGATGACACAGCTTCTTATTCCATTTATGAGCTGTAGTGCAAAGATGCCTATATATGCTTTTTTTGCAGCCGCATTCTTCCCAGATAAGGCGGCCCTTGTGATGGTAGGGCTTTATGTAATAGGAATAGTGGTAGCTGTAGTGGTAGCACTTTGTACGAAGAATACTATGTTTAAGGGGGAGGCAGTTCCTTTTGTAATGGAGCTTCCAAACTACAGATTACCTGGTCTTAAGAATGTATTGATGCTTATGTGGGACAAGGCTAAAGACTTTATCCAAAGAGCTTTCACAGTAATTTTCCTTGGAACAATTGCAGTGTGGTTCCTGCAGAACTTTAACTTTTACTTCCATATGGTGGAATCATCAGAAGAAAGTATTTTAGCAGCTTTGGCCGGAGTTCTTGCTCCTATATTTATTCCACTTGGCTTTGGAAACTGGAAGATGGTAACATCACTTATTTCAGGCTTCCTTGCAAAGGAAAGCGTAGTTTCAATGATTACTGTACTTTATGGTGGAGCAGAAGGTTTACAGGCAGAGCTTACTCCTCTTACGGTTTTTGTGTTCCTGATTTTCTGCTTGCTTTACACACCTTGTGTTGCTGCAATAGCTGCAGAAAAAAGAGAAGCAGGAAGACGAGCTGCTCTTAAGATGGTTATCTTCCAGTGCGCAGTAGCATGGCTCATAGCATTTATAGTTAGAGCAATAGGTCTTGCACTTGGTTTTAATTAATTGAAAAGAAGAATATGTCAAACGCATAACATATTTGTTTTTATATAGCAATAAGGGATTTTGTTGGTATTTTCAACAAAATCCTTTTTTCGTTTTATAGCGGTATTCACAAATCGTTCACGAAAACCTTTAAGATATATGTCAACCGGTTGACATACCATAACACACAGTGCTATCATCCAATCATCAAAACAAACAGACCTTTTGAAGGAGGGGTAATTGAAATGAAGAAAAAGTTAGTTTCATTAGTTATGGTAGCAGCTATGGGATTGTCTATGGTTGCATGTGGTTCAGCTTCAGGCTCAGGCGATGGGGCAGCAAAGGGTGATGGCGTTTCTATCACAATCTTAAACTCTAAGACAGAGATTCAGACTCAGTTCGAAGAGATGGCAGAAGAGTACGAGGCAAACACAGGTGTACACGTTGAGGTTTACAATGCTGATACAGATACAACAGTTGCTTCACAGGTAGCAACAAGATACGCATCAAACGATCCATATACACTTACAATGGTTGATGCAAAGGATATCTACTCACTTGCTGATGATTATGCTTATGATCTTTCAAATGAAGATTGGGCTAGTCACACATCAGTAGGTATTACAGTAAATGATAAGCTTGCCGGCTTCCCATTCTGTGTAGAGGCAAGAGGTATTCTTTACAACGCAGATGCAATTAAGAAGGTAACAGGTAAGGATTTTGATCCTTCATCAGTAGCAACACTTGATGACTTCCAGAAGCTTCTTGATGAGCTTGTAGCTGGTGGAATGGAAGCTCCAGTTGGTATTCTTTCAGAGTACTGGTCACTTGGTGCTCACTGGTTCCCAATGGTATACGAAGAGCAGGCTGATCCAGACGCATATGTAAATGGTCTTCTTGCAGGTTCTGAGGACCTTGCTGGAAATGAGAAGTTCAACTCAATCATGGATACATTCGAGACACTTGTTAAGTACAACTACGCTAAGGGTTCTGCTTCAAACGCTGACCGTGAAGAAACATCAATGAAGTTTGCTCAGGGCGACATTGCATTTATGTTTGGTGGTAACTGGGATTGGTCAGTAATCAACCAGTACGACTACACAGAGAACCTTGGTATGATGCCAGTTCCACAGAACACAGAAGATGGTACAAACCAGAAGCTTGTTGGTGGCGGTTCTAAGTACATCTTCGTAGACAGCTCTGATGCTACAAGCGATGAGCAGAGACAGGCAGCTCTTGATTTCCTTAACTGGTTAGTAAGTGATGCTGAAGGAAATGCTTTCCTTACAGAAAAGTGCGCTTTAGTTCCTGCATTCGACAACATTGATGCTTCAGCACTTGATCCACTTTCACTTTCAGTAAAGGCATACGCTGATGCTGGAAACCTTGTACCAAACTACAACTACCTTCCAGATGATCACATGACAGTAGTAGGTCAGGAGATTATGCAGAAGTACCTCGATGAGGCAATTGACAGAGCAGAGGTTGCTAAGGAAGTAACAGAGTACTTCAAGACAGCAACACCAATTCAGCACTAATCATCATTGATTACTAAGGGCTCTTAGGGAGACTTAAGAGCCCTATTTTAAAAGAAGGATAAAATTATGAAAACAAATACACTGAGCTATAAATTAAAACAGTATTTATTATTTGCTGGTCTTTCTACAGTAATCTTTGCTAGCGTGGTAATCATTCCTTTTATTTATGGTCTTTATCTTACATTTACAAGTTGGGATGGTGTTTCTAGAAATAAGCCATTTGTTGGCATTGATAATTATGTTAATGCAATAGGAGATTCAGGGTATTGGGTATCTCTTGGACGTACATTTATCTATTCAGCAATCGCTGTTATTTTGGTAAATGCAGTGGCCTTCATTATCGCTTACATGGTAACAAGCGGAATCAAAGGTCAGAATTTCTTTAGAGCAGGTTTCTTTGTTCCAAACCTTATCGGTGGTATCGTACTTGGTTATGTTTGGAAATTCGTATTTAATAAGGCATTAGTTTCACTTTCAGCTTCTATTGCAAGTGGAGATGCCAAGTCACTCCTTGCCACAGAAACAGGTGCTATTGCAGCACTTATCATTGTTTCAGTTTGGCAGTATGCAGGCTATATGATGCTTATTTATGTAGCAGGCTTTATGAGTGTTTCAGAAGATGTTATTGAGGCGGCTAAAATTGATGGCTGTACGGGGACACAGTCAATCATTCATATATCAATTCCACTTATGACAGCATCATTTGTACAGTGTTTATTCCTTACAATCACAAGATGCTTCATGGTATACGATGTTAACCTTTCACTGACAAACGGTGATCCATACGGAAGCTCAGCACTTGCAGCTATGCACGTTTACAACCAGGCTTTCATCAACAAGAATTATGGTACAGGTCAGGCAGAGGCACTTATCCTCTTTGTAATCTGCGCTATTATCGGTGGAATTCAAGTATACGTTGGTAAGAAAGGGGAGGTGCAGGCATAATGGAAAACGAAAAAGCAGCACGCAATAAAAAAATTAGACACGCCATTATGATTATCGTACTTGCGATATTATTTGTAGCATTTATTTTCCCTTTCATAATGGTAATCATAAATGTATTTAAGGTTAAGGCAGATATCACTGCTAATCCACTTGCTCTTATTGGTAAGCATGGATTTACATTAGAGAATTTCCCTAATGCTATTAAGAAAATGAATTTCTGGAACTCATTTGGAAATTCACTTTTTATAACAATTTTCTCAACAATCGGTACAATCATTCTTTCATCAATGACTGCATACCTTATTGTTAGAAATAACTGGAAAGCAAACAAGATTTTATTCGTAACAATGATTGCATCAATGGTAATTCCATTCCAGGTACTTATGGTTCCTCTTGTTTCTTTATACGGTGGAATATTTGGAATATTAAATCACAGAATTACACTTATTTTTATGCACATCGGTTTCTCACTTTCAATGGCAACATTTATGTTCCACGGAAGTATTCACACAAACGTACCTATCTCACTTGAGGAGGCAGCAACAATTGATGGCTGTAACAAATGGCAGATTTTCTCACAAATCGTATTTCCGATATTAAAGCCAACAATTGCAACAGTAGCAATCATTGATGCAATGGCATTCTGGAATGACTACTTACTTCCATCTCTTGTACTTGGACGTAAAGAGCTTTACACAATTCCTATCGCAACAAAGGTATTCTACGGTACTTATTCAACAGATACAGGATTAATTATGGCTGCACTGTTACTTGCAATGCTTCCAATCCTTCTTTTGTATTTGTTCCTCCAGAGATATATCGTAGAAGGTATTACAGCTGGCGCTGTTAAATAAAAAATAAAGGATTGAAAAAATGAAAAAGCTAGAAAACAAATGTATGCTTATCACTTATGCAGATTCTATGGGTGATAACCTTTCAGATTTAACAACAGTAATGAACAAGCATTTTAAGGATGCAGTCGGTGGAATTCACATTCTTCCATTTTTCCCTTCATCAGGAGACAGAGGTTTTGCTCCAATGGATTATCACGTAGTTGACCCAGCTTTTGGTGATTGGGATGATATTGAAAAGTTAGCAGAAGATTATTATCTTATGGCTGATTATATGATTAATCATATTTCAGCACAGAGTGAATACTATAAGGATTTCCTTGCAAAGAAGGATGATTCTAAGTACAAGGATCTTTTTATCCGTTACAAGGATTTCTGGGAGAACGGCGAACCAACAGAGGAAGAAGTAGATGCAATCTACAAGAGAAAGCCAAGAGCTCCATACGTAGATGCGAATTTCGCAGACGGAACTACTGAGAAGGTTTGGTGTACATTTGATGAGCAGCAGATTGATATCAACTGCAAATCAGCTACAGCTAAGGAATTTATCAAGGATAACCTTGAGACACTTTGCAAGCATGGTCTTGCAATGATTAGATTAGATGCTTTCGCCTACGCGACAAAGAAGGCAGGTTCTTCATGCTTCTTTATCGAGCCTGAGGTATGGGAGCTTATGGATGAGGCAGCAAAGATTGTTGAGCCATACGGCGTGACACTTCTTCCTGAGATTCACGAGCACTATACAATGCAGCAGAAGATTGAAAGTCATGATTACTATGTATATGATTTCGCTCTTCCAATGCTTCTTATCAACGGACTTTACTACGGTCAGTCACAGTACTTAAAGCATTGGCTTGAGATTTGCCCAAGAAAGCAGTTTACAACACTTGATACACACGATGGAATCGGAGTTGTAGACGTTAAGGATCTTCTTCCTGATGAGGAAATCGAGCGTACAAAGGAAGACATCTTTAAATTTGGCGCTAATGTTAAAAAGATTTACAATACAGCAGCATACAATAACCTTGATATTTATCAGGTTAACTGCAGCTACTATTCAGCGCTTGGAGATGATGACGATGCTTATCTTCTCGCAAGAGCAGTTCAGTTCTTTGCACCAGGTATTCCACAGGTTTATTATGTGGGACTTCTTGCAGGAAAGAACGACCTTCAGCTTTTAGAGGAGACAAAGGTTGGTAGAAATATTAATCGTCACTACTACAAGCTTGATGAAATCGACCGCGAGGTTGAAAGACCAGTGGTTAAGAAATTACTTGAGCTTATGAAGTTTAGAAATGAGCATCCAGTTTTTGATGGAGAGTTCATATTAGAGGATTGCAGCGATGAAGAGCTTGTTATTCTCAGACAAAAGGGAGATGCTTTTGCAAGACTTAAAGCTAACTTAAAAACTAAGAAGTTCACTATTGAACATTCGTAAAATAAAACGGCAATGCTCAGTGTGGTATTGCCGATTTTTATGGTAGAATGTGGACAGGGAGATTAGCTTTAATTGGAGGGAAAAATGGCAACATTAAAGGATGTGGCAGCAAAGTGCGGATTGACTGTCACTACAGTATCAAGAGTATTAAATAACAGAGGATACATTTCCGAAGAGACTAGAGCAAAGGTTTATGCGGCCATGGAAGAGCTTAACTATCAACCAAATGAGGTGGCAAGATCTTTATCCAAGAAGTCTACAAAAACCATAGGGGTTATAGTCCCACATATCAGACATCCTTACTTTTCGGAAATGATTAGTAATATTGAAAACGCAGCAAATAAACAAGGATATAAAATAATCCTTGCCAACTCAAAAGGGGCAAAACACAAGGAGAAGGAATACCTAGACATGTGCACAAGTAATAGAGTGGCAGGTGTTATATTATTTTCTTCCAGTGTACAGGTATCGGAGTTTGCAGATAGCAAAATTCCACTTGTCACAGTAGAGCGTTTTATAGAAAATGGAACTGCAGCCGTAGAGTGTGACAATGAACAGGGGGGAATGCTGGCAGCCCAGGCTCTTATTGATTCAGGATGTAAGAATGTTCTTATGATTTCAGGTGTTGTTAATAATTCAATGCCTGCGGATGATCGTGTAAAAGGTTTTGCAAAAGTTTGTGAAAAAAATGGTATTTCATATAAGGAAATAGTCACCAGTCAGGATCAGTACGAAAGCCTGGATTATCATTCACTTTTAGATAGTGCTTTAAAGCTTGATTCTGATATTGATGGAGTATTTGCCAGTTCGGATTTAATTGCCGCGCAAGTGCTTCAAGTTTGTGGTAAAATAGGTAGAAAAGTTCCTGAAGACATTAAGCTGGTGGGTTTTGATGATGTAATGATATCACGTCTTACTACACCACCTATATCCACTATACACCAGCCAATAAAAGAAATGGCAGAGTCGGCGGTGGAGCTTGTGATTTCAGCTGCGGAGGGAAAGGTCGTGCCAAAGCGCACACTTCTTCCAGTATCTTATATAGAAAGAGAGAGCACAGTATAAATGAAGAAATTCGATGTAATTGCATTAGGAGAGATTTTAATTGACATGGCTCCAGGTGAGCAGAGTTCACAGGGAAATGACACATTCGAGGCATGCCCAGGTGGAGCACCTTGCAATGTTCTTTCATTACTTAACAAGAACGGTCACAAGACTGCATTTATTGGCAAGGTTGGCGAGGACATGTTTGGTCGTTTGCTTACAGACACTATCGAGGAAATCGGAATCAACACAGAGGGTGTTGTTTTCGATAAGGAGGTTCGCACTACACTTGCTTTTGTTAAGAAGCTTCCTAACGGAGACAGAGATTTCAGCTTCTACAGAAATCCAGGTGCAGATATGATGTTAAATGCGTCTGAGGTTAAATATGGCTTAATCGAGGACTCAAAGATTTTCCATTTCGGAACACTTTCAATGACATCAGAATGTGCAAAGGAAGCTACAAAGAAAGCTGTAGCTTTTGCAAAGGAAAAAGGACTTCTTGTTTCTTTTGATCCAAACTTACGTGAGCCACTCTGGGCAAATCTTGATGATGCCAAGGCAGCTATCAAGTGGGGAATGGAAAACTGTGATATCCTTAAGATATCTGATAACGAGGTTGAGTTTATGACAGGCCTTACAGATATGGAAGCAGGATATAAAAAGATTAAAGAAATGTCATCAGCTAAGCAGGTGTTTGTTACACTTGGACCAGACGGAAGTATCGGAATGGCTGATGGTGAGCTTGTTAAAGTAGCTGGTGTTAAGATGGAATCAGTAGTAGACACTACAGGTGCTGGAGATACCTTCATGGGTTGCGCACTTCATTACATTTTAGGTCATGGCATGGAGCTTACAGCAGATCAGGTAAAAGAGTTGCTTACTATAGCAAACGCTACAGCTGCAAAGGTTACTCAGGTAAAGGGTGCTTTAAAGGTAATGCCTGAAATTTAATAGAAAATATAAGGACTGGCGAAATCGCCAGTCCATTTTTTTACTATGAGTTATTGTAGACTCTTTAAATACTGCTTATTTTTATACATCTGTTCATCAGCGGCTTTAAACACTGGGGATACACTACCTTCATTGTTATAAATGGCCATACCACAAGCTATAACAATTCCACCGCTCTTTATAGCTGCGTTATTTTGCTCGCTGAAATATTGTAATAATTCTTCTATGTTATCGAAGTCTTCCCCTTGAGATATTGCTACGAACTCATCACCGCCAATACGAAAGACAGGGCTGTGTTTAAATTTAGTACATATTATTTTACAGGCTTCGCATATGAATTGATCACCTGCTTGATGTCCTAGAGTGTCATTGATGGTTTTAAGGTTATTTACATCAAATATTGTTATAGCAAACTGAACCCAGCCTTTTTCATTAATAGTCTTATTGAGCTTGTTCTCAAACTCAACGTAGGCTGCTTTATTTCTTATACCTGTCAAAGCATCGACGTTGGCACGGTTCTGAGCATTTTCCAATTTCTTGTTATATTCTTCCTTAATTACCATGGCATCTGTCACATCCTGGCATAGTCCAAGGAGACAGGTTCTTCCTGTAGCATCCATGAATTTAAGCTTTGTAGTCTGAAATCGGCGTGGATTTCCATCTGCATCTGGCACATCTTCATAAAAGATGTAAGGTTTATTCATGTCCAAGGCCTTTTTATCATCATCTACAAAGTGCTGTGCGGTTTCCTTATCAAAAATCTCAAAATCAGTGAGCCCCACTACACCTTCTGGAGTTTCTTTGCATGAATAATCCGCAAAGGCTTGGTTACAAGCAATATATTTTCTTGTAACAACATCTTTTGAGAATGTCATGGCAGGCATATTTGAGAGAAGAGAAGAAACAGATTCCTGTAAATCCATAATTTTTTTAGTTACTTGATCGCCAGATTCTGCATAAACTACATGAACAAGATGTACTCCATTTTCCATATCTACATGCTTTCCAATGGCATGAATAACTTTATATTCAGCTGTATCGTCATTTCCAGCTGTGCGAGAGCGATAGATGATGTCATAAGTATCTCCAGCCATCAACGAGCGATAAGCCTCGTCATTAATTCGAGATACATCGGCTGGGTGGATATTATGATAAACATTTTTGTCCAAGGCCTCATAGGCTTGATCCTTGCTCTCAAACCCGAATAATTCGCAATATCCATCAGATAACATAATGGCAAAAATCTGATTATCTATAAATTGATAGATAGCCAGTGCATGTGGTAATCGCTCGTATGCAGTTTGAATTTCATCACTGAATCTGAATAATTCCATAATGCCCCCTAATATCTTATGTTTATTCTACATAACAATAGTAAAAAAATTGTGAATAGTTGCATTAAAAAATTCACACTTTTAATTTTAAGGGTATGATATAATAACTTTGCTAGAGAGTATTTTGTAAATGGGGTTATTAATATTAGGTTAATAAAAGGGGGTTATTATGCTAAAAGAGTATACTAAAATTCCTGCACCACTAAATTCAGAAGTCGCGCTCAAGATTATTCCTGGTCATTTTGCTACCAATCATTCACACATCACTAACTATATGGAAATCGGTACAATGAAGACCAGATGCAACGAGGCACAGGGTGTTGCCCAGCTTCTTGCTATGCATTATTCAGTACAAACTCCCGTTGACACAATCGTATGTGCCGATGACATGGAAGTTGTTGGAACATTTCTAGCTATGGAACTTACAAAAGCTGGAGTAGCAAATTATAATCAGCACAAGACGATCTATGTCACATCTCCAGAGCTTACATCTACAGGACAAAGTATTTTCCGTGATAATATGCAGTTAACTGTACGTGATAAAAATGTACTTTTACTTTTTGGTTCATTAAGTACAGGACGTACTGTAGAAAGTCTTGCAGAATGCGTTAAGTATTATGGAGCAAAGATAAGTGGCGCCTGTGCTATTTTCTCTGCTGTACGCCAGGTCGCTGGTATCGACATCACTGCAGTATTCCACGATGAGGATATTCCAAATTATGCTTCTTATCCACTTCATGACTGCCCTCTTTGCAAGCAGGGGGTACCAATCGACGCAATTGTCAATTCATTTGGATATTCGGAATTACGATAATTTTTTTGCCACCTCTAAAAAAGAGGTGGCTTATTTTTTTGAGTTCACAAATCTGATATTAAATAACGGATTTGATAACTTTTTTTAAAACCACGGCGTATAATACACCACATAATCACAAAATAAATTTCGTGAGGGGTATGATATGTTAAAAACAATCAATACAGGTAAGTTTGAGTTTTTAGATAACAAGGGAAGCTTTAAAATCGGCAGAGCCGAGGACACAAGCTACCTTTATTTTCCAATAGCTGGTGAGAAGGGTTTAAAGTCATCTGTTACACCAAATCTTGGTGGTGACGCTATGGTAAATCAGGAAACCTTTCTTCTCGAGCCAGTGAGCGTGGAGAACCTCCACAATAATAAAAATGGCCGTAACTTCTGGCTGTATATGGACAACGGTTCTGTATGGTCAGCTGTTGGTACTTCTGCAGAGCAGGAGAGTAAGAAATTCACAATGGAGCAGGATGAGAGCCTTGTTTCCGCTGGCTTTATGTGGCATACCGCTACAAGAGCAAACAGTAGCCTTGGTGTATTGGCAGAGATTACTTCATTTGTCCCTGTAGATGCAAATGTTGAAGTTATGTCAGTAACAATTAAAAATATCTCCGAACAGACAAAGGTTATAACCCCTATTGCAGCAATTCCTATTTTTGGACGTTCTGCAGATAACCTTCGTGATCATAGAAACGTTACATCTATGCTCCACCGAATTTCTACTATAGAAGATGGTGTTACTGTAAAGCCAACTATGTCTTTCGATGAGAAGGGACACAGATTAAATAATAAGACATACTTTGTAATTGGTTTTGATGAGAAGGGCAACAAGCCAGAATCATTCTTCCCAACTGTTGAGTCATTCATTGGTGAGGGTGGCAGCTTCTCAAAGCCAAGAAGTGTATATCGTCAGGAAGCAGGTTGTGGAGCTGGTGAAAGCTTCGCTGGTCTTGAGGCTGTTGGTGGATTAAAGTTCTCCAAGGCTACACTTGAACCTAAGGAAGAAATCGTATATACGGTATTAATTGGTGTGGCTGAAGATGAGGCTGAGTTTGCAGCAGCAAAGAAGAAGCTTGCTACAAAAGAAGATGTTGAAAAGGCACTTGAGGCTACAAAGAAATATTGGAGCGATAAGGTTAATGTAGCTTTTCACACAGGTAATAAAGAATTCGATGAGTTTATGGCTTGGGTAGCTTTCCAGCCATTCCTTAGAAGAGTCTATGGTTGTTCCTTCTTGCCATACCATGATTATGGTAGAGGCGGAAGAGGATGGAGAGATTTATGGCAGGATTGCCTGGCACTTCTCTTCATGGAGCCAGATGATGTTCGTAAGATGCTTGTTGCAAACTTTGGTGGTGTCAGAATGGATGGTACCAATGCCACAATCATCGGTGACGGTCTTGGTAACTTTATTGCTGATAGAAATGGAATCGCAAGAGTTTGGATGGATCATGCATACTGGCCACTGAAGACCTTGCTTCTTTATATTCATCAGTCAGGTGATTATGAAATCCTCAAGGAAAAGGTTCCTTATTTCAAGGATTCCATCGTACACAGAGGAAATCTTATAGATAAAAAGTTTGAGACAGTAGGCAACCATCAGTATAGTGAAGATGGTAAGGTATACGAGGGCTCAATCATCGAGCATCTTCTCGTTCAGAACCTTTGCGCATTCTACGAGGTGGGAGAGCACAATACATTAAGGCTTCGTGGAGCTGATTGGAACGATGCTCTTGATATGGCATCACATAATGGTGAGTCCGTTGCATTCTCATACGCATATGCTGGAAATCTTAAAGACCTTTCGAAATTGATTCAGGAATATGCAGAGAATACCGGCATCGATACTATTTCCATTGCCTCTGAGCTTAACGTTCTTTTGGATTCATACGTTCAGATTTACGAATCAGTAACAGAAAAGACTAAGCTTTTAGATAAGTATTGCAAGCTTGTTGAAGGAGATGTTTCTGGTAAGCAGATTTCTATTCCAGTATCTACATTGGTTTCTAAGCTTATGGAAATGTCAGAATGGTTTACAGAACATCTGAATAAACAGGAATGGATTTCAGGTGATGAGGGCCAGGGATGGTTCAATAGCTACTACGATGATAGCTGTCGTAGAGTTGAATGCTACGATAAGGATGATGAAAAAACTCGCATGATGCTGACAGGTCAGGTGTTTGCAATTATGGGTAATGTGGCAACTGACCAGCAGATAGAATATATAAGTAAGGCTGCAGACAGATATCTGTACAGGGAAGAGATTGGAGGTTACAGGCTGAATACTGACTTCCATGAGCTTAAGGGCGACCTTGGCAGAATGTTCGGCTTTGCTTACGGGGAGAAAGAAAATGGCGCGGTATTTTCACATATGGCTGTGATGTATTCAAATGCATTGTATCAGAGAGGCTTCGCTAAAGAGGGATACAAATCACTTAATGCTCTTTCAGAAGCTTCTATGAATTTCAATATAAGTCACATGTATCCAGGCATCCCTGAGTATTTTGATGCTAAGGGTCGAGGTAAATATCCTTACCTGACTGGAGCAGCATCATGGTATTTATTGACTATGATTACTGAGGTGTTTGGCGTTAAGGGGGAGGCAGGAAATTTGGTTCTTGCTCCTGCACTTTTAAAAGAACAGTTTGATGAAGCCGGCGAGGCTAAGATTAGTTTGAACTTTGCTGATAAGAGATTTGATATCGTATATGCGAATGCATCAAAGCTTCAGCAGGGCACATATAAAATAAAGGCGGCCAGCCTTAATGAGGGCCAACTCGCCTTTGATGAAACTAAGGTTACTATCTCACGAGAAGTTATTGATAACCTTCCAAAATGCAATAGCATTATCGTGACTTTAGGATAACATATCTTCATTCTTCATGGGGGATATAATCCATTATATCCCCCTCAGTTCCTTTCCAATGAGTACCGTAATATTTTTCACGGTACTTTTTTGGTGTAAGGCCAGTCTCTTTCTGGAAGAGTTGGCAGAAATGACTCTGAGACGTAAATGAAAAATAATTTGCTATCTCAACAAGAGAGTAATCGCTATATCTAAGAAGATTCTTCGAAGCTTCCAATTTTGCATTTCTAATATAATCACTAGTGGAAACACCTAATTCCTCTTTGAAAAGACGTGAAATATAGCTGGCAGAGTTGCTTGTGTATTCTGCAAGATCCTTTACAGTGATACGGTCTTTTAAATGAGAGAAGATGTAATTCATACATTCTGTCATAGGACGTGAAAGACCTGCATTCTGACGAATGATTTTCATCTTGCCAGTGTAGTCAGTGACCATTCGGTCGTGAAGCTGCTCCATCTTTTCTATAGAAGTAATGTCATCTAAACACTGAATGTAATAATCTGAAAGTCTGTATGATTTTTCCATTTCCATTCCATTATCTACACAAAGACGAGAAATAATCGCGACAGAAACAACGAAATGATATTTCAGATTCTGTAGAGGATCCTTTGAAAGAATGCCAACTCCTGCTTGATTCAAAAACTCATGCTTTAAGCAGTTTTCACGGATGGCATCAATATCCCCCTTGGCAACCTGCTGATAGAATAACAGCTCGGCATTCTGATGACGATGAACAACCTCATCACCGTCGTCATTCACATTAATAAATAAATTACTCATATTACTCATTATTTTATCCTCTATAAAACGGATTAAATTTTTAGAAAAGCATAGCATGATTTTTATATTTTAGCAATGAATTTGATATTAAAAAGATTGCCGAAAAATTAATATAGTAAACGTTTAAGGGAGATAAAAACGGAATCCCAAAGTAGTTTTCTTTAAGGAGGAAAAAGTAATGAAAAAAAGAGTAGTTAGTCTTATGCTTGCCTTCTCTATGGTAGCAGGACTTACAGCTTGCGGGGGAGACGCAGCTGGTAACAACAGCGGTGCAGCAGATGCTAGTGCGGATAGCAGCTATGTTGCAGAAGGCGAAGAAGGAAAGGTAATTAACATTTACTGCTGGAACGACGAGTTCAGAACAAGAGTTGAGGCAGTTTATGACAAGGTCGATCACACATCTGACGATGGAACAATCACATACCTTACAGATGGTACAGAGATTCACTGGACAGTAAATCCTAACCAGGACGGTGTATATCAGTCAAAGCTTGATGAGGGTCTTTTAAACCAGGCTACAGCAGCAGATGATGACAAGATTGATATGTTCCTTTCAGAGACAGATTATGTTGTTAAGTATACAGACGCTGAGGCAGATGTAGCTATTCCACTTACAGACCTCGGTATTGACCCAGAAACAGATTTAGCTGATCAGTATGACTTCACAAAGACAGTTGCTTCTGATGCTAACGGAGTACAGAGAGGTTCTACATGGCAGGCTTGCCCATGTCTTTTCGTATATCGTAGAGACATCGCTCAGGATACATTTGGAACAGATGATCCAGACGAGATTCACGCAAAGGTTGCTGATTGGGCAACAATGAAGGCTTCAGGCGAAGAGCTTAAGGCTAAGGGTTACTTCACACTTGCAGGTTATGCAGATACATTCCGTGCTTATGGAAACAGCATTTCAGCTCCATGGGTTGAGGAAGGTTCAACAGAGATTAACGTAGATCCACAGATCATCAACTGGATTAACGATTCTAAGGATTGGCTTGATGCTGGTCTTCTTGATAAGAACATCAAGGGTCAGTGGACAGATGATTGGAACAAGTCAATGGGTTCTGCTTCAAAGGTATTTGGTTTCTTACTTCCAGCTTGGGGTATCGATTTCGTACTTAATCCAAACTGGGATGGCGAAGCTGGTGAATGGGCAGTTACAGATGGTCCACAGGCATTCAACTGGGGTGGTTCTTTCGTTCACGGTTGTGCTGGTACAGATAACCCAGAGCACGTTAAGGAAATCATCCTTGCTGTTACAGCAAACAAGGATAACCTTATGAAGATTACAAAGGATTATCTTGATTTCACAAATACACAGTCTGGTATGAAGGAAATCGCAGAGGACGAGAGCTTTGGTGCTGAGTTCCTTGGCGGTGAGAATCCATTCAAGTACTTCCAGCCAGCAGCTGCATCTATCCAGATGACAACACTTTCACCATATGATCAGGGTTGTGTAGAGCTTATCCAGAGCTCATTTGGTGATTACTTCCAGGGTCAGGTTGACTTCGAAACAGCTAAGACTAACTTCGAAAAGGCTATTATGGAGAGATATCCAGATATCACAGCTGTTAACTGGCCAGAATAGAAATATCTAATTTAGCTTTCTCTATTCATCCCAAATATATATGGGGCAGGCATAAGTCTGCCCCGACTTTTTAAGGAGATTTACATTATGAAAAAAGCAAAAAGTATAAGCCGAGCAAAGTATGGCTACCTTTTCATATTGCCTTTCTTTGTGACTTATTTCATTTTTTCATTGATACCACTGTTAGACACGATTAGGTATAGTTTTTATGAATATTACCGCTCTGGTCTTCGTATCGTAGGACCATCTTTCGTGGGATTTGATAACTATATCAATGTGATGGGTGCGGATTTCTTCACATATATGGGAAATACCTTTATCCTTTGGATGATTGGATTTGTTCCACAGATTATCATCGCACTTCTACTTGCTTCATGGTTTGTAGATGTTCGTCTTAAAATCCGTTGTGAACAGTTCTTCAAGGTGGTGATATATTTACCAAATCTTATTATGGCATCAGCATTTGCAATGTTATTCTTTACTTTGTTCTCAACATCAGGTCCTGTTAACAACATCCTTACAGGCCTTGGAATTGTAAATGGACCAATTGATTTCATGGGAACACCAGTAGGAACAAGACTTCTTATTGCACTTATGAATTTCCTTATGTGGTTTGGTAATACAACAATCATGCTTATGGCGGCAATTATGGGTATCAGCCCTGATATTTTCGAGGCTGCATCAATCGATGGCTGCACACCTAGACAGTCATTCTTCCATATTACATTGCCACTTATTAGACCAATTTTGACTTACACATTAATCACATCACTTATCGGTGGTCTTCAGATGTTTGACGTTCCTCAGATCCTTACAAACGGACAGGGAAATCCAAACAGAACAAGCTACACACTTATTATGTGGCTCAACAACTTACTTCGCGCTCCAGATTACGGTCGCGCAGGTGCACTTTCAGTTTATTTGTTTATTGTCAGCGGTATTCTTTGCCTTGTTGTTTATAAGATGGTAAACGGACAGGATAATGATGCAAAGGCTGAAAAGAAAGCTGCCAAGAAGAGAATGAAGGCAGCGAAGGGAGGAAAGAACTAATGGCAAGAAAAGATTTTGCGGGAGTTGCAAGAAGCTTCATAGCACATTTAGTTTTAATTATTCTTGCTTTTATGTGCTTATTCTTCTTCTATATTTTGATTATCAACTCTACATGTTCGCATGCAGATTTACAGAAGGGCTTCTCAGCTCTTCCAAAGAATTACTTCGGTAAGAATTTTAACGCAGTTGCAAATGACGGTACATTCCCAATGATGAAGGGTATCGGAAACAGTATTATCGTATCCAGCCTTTGCGCTGCAATCTGTACATACTTCTCAGCACTTACTGCTTATGGACTTTATGTTTATGACTTCAAGCTTAAGAAGGTGGCATTTACATTCATCATGATTATCCTTGTAATGCCTACACAGGTTACAGCACTTGGTTTCCTTCGTCTTATTACAAATATGGGATTATATGATACATTAATTCCACTTATTTTACCTTCGATTGCAAGTCCAGCTGTTTTCTATTTCATGTACAGCTACCTTCAGTCAAACCTTCAGCTTTCACTTGTTGAAGCTGCAAGAATTGATGGTTGTGGCGAGATGAAGATATTCAACAAAATTATCTTCCCAATTATGAAGCCAGCCGTAGCAGTACAGGCTATCTTCACATTCGTAGGTTCATGGAATAACTACTTTGTTCCAGCACTTATTCTCCAGTCAAAGGAGAAGGCTACAGTACCTATTCTTATTGCTACTCTTCGTGGTGCTGATTATATGAACTTCGATATGGGTAAGGTTTACATGATGATTACAGTTGCAATCGTACCTATTATCATCGCGTACTTGTTCCTTTCAAAATTCATCATTGCAGGCGTTGCACTTGGTGGTGTTAAGGAATAGTGCTCCTTTAATTATTGAGTCTCCTTCGGGAGGCTCTTTTTTTGTCTAGGATAATTATCAGATAATATTCTCTAAAACCGTGAATTTTAATAGATAATTCACATTTTTTTAATCCATGTTCCCTATACTAATTGGGTAGACGTATGCTTACTAATAGGGCAGGAGGGGAAAACTTATGAGAAAGCAGATTAGTGTGTGGATGTGCTTGTTCCTGGTTATAGCCACTGTTTTGGGTGGTTGTGGAAAGCAGGAAGAGGCAGCAAGTGGTGATACTGGTGATACATCTGCTGGTGGCTCAATTACGATGGTAAACATCAAAAGTGAGATTAATTCTCAGGTTGAAGAGCTTGCTAAGGCTTATCAGGCAGCCACTGGCGTGGAGGTAAAGGTGATTAATGTCCCAGCTGGTGTTGATGCACAGGCAACATTAAAGGGATATTATCTGTCTGACCAGATGCCAGATATAATTGCCTGCGAGGCTTCGGGCTTTGGTAATTGGGAAGGTCTGCTTGTAGATATGAGCGATCAGGACTGGGCAAAGAGAACAGAGGCCGCCTATGTAGACAGTACATATGGAACTCTGGGCTTCCCTTATACTACAGAGGCTATCGGATTGGCATATAATGCTGACATTTTAGAGAAGTGCGGTGTTGACCCAGCGTCTATCACAGGACCAGATGCTCTTCGTGCTGCTTTCGAAGCAGTAGCTGCTAATAAGGATGCATTAGGACTTAAAGCAGTAATTGGTTATTGTGCAGAGCCAGTTAATTTAGGCTGGTCAGCTGGTAATCATATTACTGGCGCATATATAGATTCTGGATTGGCACGTGATGATACAACCTACATCGATATGATTGCAAATGATAAGAAGGTGGATGATTCCAGATTCCTAAATTTTGCAAATATGATAGGTTTGTTTAATCAATACTCTGACCCAGAGCTTTTAACAACTGGTATTTACGATGATCAGGTTGCAAATTTCGCAGCTGGAAAGTACGCATTTATCACACAGGGTTCATGGATTGGTGCATCTCTTACCTCTTCTGAAGCTTATGCAGCCGCAGGAAGCTTCAAGGTAGGAATGGTTCCATATGCATTTGAGGATGGAATGGAGACAATACTTACAGCGGCACCTTCATGGTGGGCAGTATTCAAGGAAGGAAATGTGGCAGCATCTGAGGCGTTTCTTCAGTGGTGTTCAGAGGATGCAGGCCAGAAGATTTTGGTAGAATCAGCAGGTTGTGTAAGCCCATTTACAGATTGCAAGTATGTGGCTTCAGATCCATTCGCACAGACTATTTCAGACTACATTGCGTCAGGAAAAACCTCCAACTGGCATTGGATGAACCTGCCTGAAGGTATTGGTAACGGAGAAGGAGGCTTCTGCTACAGCTATTATAGATATGCAAATGGAGAGCTTACTGCGGAAGGCTTTAGGGATGAGTTCAATCGTACCATTGAAGAATGGTACGCTAAATTATAGGAAGGGGGGGTGTTTGTTATGAGTAAGAAGGATAACGGAGACGTAAAAGTAGGCGGAATTCATTCAATAGTTGTACAGATATCTCTCTTAAATATTGGTATGCTTATAGCATTTTTGATAGTTATGGTTATGATCATGACATCAATGAACACCTCTACAAGCACCAGTGTTGAGATGTTTGATTCAATGATGAATCTGACTACACATGATGCAAAGCTGAAAACAGATATTATGTCTCTTTATGATCAGGTAACTGGTTATATAGCATCAGGCTCAGCAGAAACGCAGGAAGCATTGTTGCCTCAGATAGAAGTGGCTAAGTCTACAATAGCAGAGGATATTTCACAGCTGACCACAGATTTTGCCGCATACAGCAATGAGGACGCAGCAGCACAGCTTCAGGAAATTGAAGCTCAGTACGACAGAATGTGCTCATTTATTGATAAGGCAATCGAGAAGTGTGATGCTGGAGATCAGGATAACGCATATGCGATACTCTTTGATAAGGCAGAGATTCAGAAGGTTGCTATTATCCATTCAACAGAGATTTTGGATGAGGCAATCGAAGAAAACTCTTCAAATACCAAGGCTAATATGAATTACCTTCTTAAGAGAGGAAATATTATAGCTGCAATCGGTATTGGTATTTTCATTTTACTTATTATCTTCAACTTCCTCATGACCTATAGAAGTGTAGTTGCACGAATCAAGTCTATGAGTGCTGAGGTAAATGATATTATCGATAGCATCCAAAGGGGACAGGGCGATCTTACAGCAAGAATTAATACAAAGACCAGATCAGAGCTTCTTTATATCAAGAATGGTATAAATCATTTCATCGAGACACTTCAGGGAATTATGAAGGATGTTAAGGATGGTACAGTAGTACTTAGAGATAGTTCTGAGGAGGTTAACTCACAGCTTCAGATTGCAGATGATAATGTAACAAGTTCCTCTGCAGCACTTGAGGAGCTTTCAGCTAATATGGAATCTGTAGTTGGTATTCTTGCATCAATCAATGAGAGTGTTGAGGATGTTAAAGAAGCAGCTGAAAAGATTACAAATCAGGCTGAGGAAGGCTCGCAGACAGCAAACGAAATTAAGACTGAGGCAGAGGAGCTTCAGATTAAGGTTAATACCAAGAAGTCAGATGTAGGCATTAAGATGGCAGATCTTTCAGAGACACTTGAAAAGTCTGTTAAGGATTCAGAGAAAGTTGATCAGATTAGTGATCTTACAAATGATATTTTGGACATTGCCAGCCAGACAAATCTTCTTGCTCTTAATGCTTCTATTGAGGCTGCAAGAGCAGGCGAAGCAGGAAAGGGCTTCGCAGTTGTTGCAGATGAGATTAGTAAGCTTGCTGCTAATTCAAGACAGACCGCAGCTACTATTCAGGAGATAGCCAGTGAAGTTACAGCGGCAGTTAAGACTTTGGCTTCCAGTGCAGAAGAGGTTCTTGATTTCATCAATGGAACTGTAATCGGAGATTATGATGAGTTCGTTGATACTGGCGAGAAGTATGGACATACTGCAGAGGTTATGAACGAGATGCTTACAGAATTTACTGAGAAGGCAGAAAGCCTTAATGTAATTATGAAGGATATGGTTGATTCTGTAGATACAATTACAAATTCCGTTCGTGAAAGCTCTACAGCAATTACTATGAGTGCAGAGAATTCAGCAGAGATTGTTACTGGTATTAAGAACATTTTCAAGGCCATGGACAAGAATACCGAGGTTACAGAGCAGCTGAACGATACAACTCAGAAATTTACATCTCTGTAAAATAATAGTTGCAATTAGATTTGGTGCAACGTATAATACGGACATGGGTTAAAAGGTTTTCGCTTATTATGGCGAAAACCTTTTGTTGTCTAAAATTCTTTTTTATCTCTTTTTATCCCCAACAAAAGGTTCGAGCTCTGTAATTATAGTTTTATGTAGTAGAGAGAGGTCGACGATGACAATTGGAAATAAATATAGAATAACTGTGCTTACCAGCAGGCTTATTCGAATGGAGTATCAGGCTGGTTATGATTTTGTTGATGCACCAACTCAGATGGTGGTGAACAGATCATTTCCAAAGGTGGAGTACACAACACTTCACAAGGATGGACTCCTTATTTTAGAGACAGATGATTTGATTTTTAAATACGATGGCAAAGAATTCTCACCAGATGGATTGACGATAGAGCTAAAGGAAAGTGGTGAGGTTTGGCATTATAGCATCGTTTATGGAAATTCAGACAAAAACCTTTATGGTACTGCCCGTACACTTGATAACGCAGATGGTGGTGTCTGTCTTGAATATGGAATTTTTGGAGAAAAGGGTTTTGCTGTCCTTGATGACAGTGACAGTGCATTGCTGATTGATGGAGAATTTGTAGCAAGAGAAAATAAAGGGCATGATCTTTATTTCTTTGGATATGGAAAGGATTACAGAGGCGGATTGAAGG
Organism: Pseudobutyrivibrio sp. UC1225; assembly: GCF_900115215.1. Classification (NCBI taxonomy): domain Bacteria; kingdom Bacillati; phylum Bacillota; class Clostridia; order Lachnospirales; family Lachnospiraceae; genus Pseudobutyrivibrio; species Pseudobutyrivibrio sp. UC1225. The sequence continues at coordinate 434,771 of NZ_FOVQ01000002.1, forward strand.
ATTTCTTCACACTCTGTGGAAAAACACCTATGCTGCCTAGATATGCGCTTGGCAACTGGTGGAGCCGTTATTATGCCTATTCAGCAGAGGAATACAATCAGCTTTTAGATAAAATGGAGCAGGAGAATATCCCTGTTTCAGTGGCAGTTTTGGATATGGACTGGCATGTTACAAATGTTGATCCAAAGTACGGAACTGGCTGGACAGGCTATACCTGGAATGAAGATTTATTTCCAGATTATAAGGGCTTTTTGAAGGGACTAAAAAATAGGGGACTTGCAACAACACTTAATTTACATCCAGCAGATGGAATCAGAGCATTTGAGTCAATGTATGAAAAGATGGCAAAGAGACTGGGAGTGGATCCTGCCAGTGAAAGACCAATTGAATTTGATTTTTCAGATGCTGAATTTAGAAAAGCTTATTTTGATATAGTAATGGATCCTTATGAGGATGATGGTGTGGATTTCTGGTGGATAGACTGGCAGCAGGGCACCGGAGAGGAAAATGCTGTAGACCCATTATTCCTTTTGAATCATTATCACTATGAGGATTCAAACAGAGGAAATCGTCGTGGAATGATTTTCTCTCGCTATGGCGGAGTGGGAAGCCACAGATATCCTGTGGGATTTTCAGGAGATACTGTAGCTACGTGGAAGAGTCTGGATTTTCAGCCTTATTTCACAGCGTTGTCTTCAAACATTGGATACGGTTGGTGGAGCCATGACATTGGTGGCCACATGATGGGCACAAAGGATGAGGAGCGTCTTATAAGATGGATTCAGTTTGGTGTATTCTCTCCAATTATGAGATTACACAGCAGCTGCAGCCCATTCTTCAATAAGGAGCCTTGGAATGTTTCTGAGCCTTATAGAAGAGTTATGGGAGAATTTATGCGCCTTCGTCATCAGCTGATTCCATACATCTATTCTATGAATTATAAGATGTACACAGATGGTCAGATGCTTTTGGAACCAATGTATTATCGTATAAACGATAAGAAGGATGCTTACGAGGTAGGAAATGAATATTTCTTTGGAGATAATCTTTTGGTAGGAGCAATTACTGAAAAGACAGATGATAATCTCCGTATGGCAAAGGCAAATATGCTTATTCCAGAGGGCGTCTGGTTCGATATTTTCACAGGCTACAGATATACAGAAGGCAGAAGAAATCTTTACAGAACAATTGATTCCATTCCAGTTCTTATTAAGGCTGGTGGAATAGTGCCATTATCATTGAATGTTGGAAATGATGTAAGTAATCCAGTAAACATTAAACTTCTTATCGGTGCTGGAGAAAATGGTGAGTTTACCATGTTTGAGGATGATGGTTGCAGCAAGAACTTTGAAAATGGAGATTTTGTAACCACAAGATTTACCACTGAATATATTAGTGATAGGAATGTCACTCGTGTAGTTATCCATGGGGCAGAGGGCAATCTTGCACTTATTCCAGAAAAACGTACATACGAAATCCAGGTTATTGGTCTGGAAGGAAAAGTGGAGAAGCATATTACTCCTGAGATTCCAGTTCAACAGGATTATATTTGGGAGATTGAAGGAAGGCTTAAAGAGGAAAATGATATTGAGCAAGCAGCTTTTTCTATCCTTGAGAATGGCTGGATGGATATCTTAGAAAAGGAGAGAACCTTTGATGCTGTCAGAAGTTGTAAGTCTATGGATGAGTTAAAGCAGTGGATTTCAGGGGCAAATATTAATCTGATGGTTAAGGATGCTTTGCTTGAGTTAATGTAGGTGAATTAATTGACATTTAATTGGCAAAAGACTTATAGTTAATAGTGGTTAATCGTTTAATCTAAGGATGGGGAATAAAGATGAATTTAAAAGATATTGCGGCACTTGCCGGGGTTAGTACCGCTACAGTGTCAAATGTTCTAAATGGTAATAATAGCAAGGTTTCTCAGGAAACCAGAGAAAAAATAGAAAAAATCATCAAAGAAGTAGACTATAAGCCAAATGCCATGGCCAGATCTCTCGCTAAAAAAGAGAGTAAGATTCTTGGTTTGGTGGTTCCATATATAGGGGCTGAGGATGATTTCCTCATGAACCCATACTATGCCCGCATGGTGGCTGCCATCGAGCGTTTTGTAAGAAACAGGGATTATTATCTTATGCTGAGATGCGTTCCAGACTGCAGGGCGGTAATACCTCTGCTTTCTTCATGGAACGTAGATGGAGCATTTTTCCTTGGTGTAATGGAAAAGGATGTGGCAGAGATTCAGGATGCCCTGGGGGCACCGGTAGTATTTCTTGATACTTATTCAGACATAAAGGATACAGTTAATGTAGGTCTGGATGATTACAGAGGTGGTTATCTTTCTGCCAGATATCTGGCTGGAAAGGGCCATAGAAATATAGCTTTGGTCTGCCCGGACTATCATGAGGCTGGAGTAGTAAGAGAGCGATATCTGGGCTTTACTGCAGCCCTGAAGGAGCTTAATATAGATTTTACTGAGGATGATGTTTTCAAGGTAGATACTATTTACAAAAATGCAGTAAGCGTAGGTCTGGATGTGATGCTTGCAAAGAAGAAATACACTGCCGTAGCCACCATGTCGGATGTGGTTGCCTTTGGTGTAGTAGAAGGAATAAAGCAGTGTGGTCTTAAGGTGCCGGAGGATATTTCCGTGGTCGGTTTTGATAATTTACCAGAGTGCGAATTCATGACACCTAAGCTTACTACAATTTCTCAGGATTTTTCTGCCAAGGCTAAAGCAGCTGTGGAAGGAATGTTCAGGATTCTTGAGGGAGAAAAGGATGGCGGAGAAGATCTGCATTTGCCGGTGCAGCTGATAGAACGTCAGTCAGTAAAGGATATAAGTGAATAAAAGCGTCAGCAAAGCTGACGGATGAGGTGTAAGGCTTCCCATTTTTGGGGAAGCCTTTTTTGTATTTTTTAGCCAAATTAAATTGGTCTCTTTTTGTCAATTAATCACAAAATAAAAAATCCCTCTTGACGATTTGGGGTTCGATGACTATATTTTAGTTAAGCGATTAACCTAAATAAAACCCAAAGAAACAAATGAAGAAGAATGTTTAACTCCTTAAAATGAGTTAAACGCAAAACCAAAGAAAAGGTATGGAGGGAACAAAGAATGAAAATGAAAAGATTAGTAGCTACCATGCTTTCAGCTGCAATGGTAGCAGGCACAGTAACAGGCTGTGGAGCTAGCAGCGGGAGTAGCGAGGGTAGCGCTACAGCATCTACAGCTCAGGAAGGAGAGACACAGGATGTTACTCTTAAAATCTGGGTACCTGAGGAAGAGGTAGAGATTACAGATGCAATGGTTAAGAAGTTTGATGAGATTCATGATGAATTTAACATCACATACGAGATTGCAGTAGTAGGTATTGACGAAGCACCACAGGCACTTGATACAGATGCTGATACTGCAGCAGATATTTTCTATACACCATCAGGCGGTGTAGCGGATCTTGCAGGAAAGGGACTCCTTCTTCCAATTACAAAGGATTACGAGACAATCAAGGATGAGCTTCCAGAGAGTGCTTTAAATGCAGTTACAGTGGACGACATCACTTACGCAGTTCCATTTTCACCAAATACATTTTTCATGTACTACAACAAGGATCTTCTCACAGAGGAAGATGTGAAGGATCTTGATACTATCATGGCTAAGGATTTAGGAGATGGAAAGTACAACTTCAGTACACACATCACTGATTCATGGTACTCAGAGATGTTCTTCCTTGGAAATGGATGTACATTATTCGGTGATGACGGTAAGGATGCAACAGATTGCACATTCAACAACGAGGCTGGTCTTGCAGCTGGTCAGTATATTGTTGATCTTGTAAAGAATCCTAAGTACATCGAAGATTTAGATGGAGCAGGAGGTTCTGAATTCAAGGCAGGAAACCTTGGTGCTATCACATCAGGAGCTTGGTCAGCACCAGAGTTTAGAGAGGCACTTGGGGACAAGCTTGGAGCAGTTGCACTTCCTACAGCTACAATCGGAGGCAACAAGGTTCAGCTTTCAAACTTCGTAGATTTCAAGACAATCACTGTTAAGTCAAATACACAGTATCCACTTGCAGCACAGCAGCTTGCAGTATTTATGGGAAATCCAGAAAACTGTCTTACAAGATATGAGAATCAGGGAGATATTCCAGTGCTTGAGTCATTGGCTTCTAGCGACGCAATCTCAGCTGATTTCGTAGCAAAGGCACTTAATGAGCAGGCATCTTACGCGACAAACCAGCCAAGTATTCCAAAGATGGGAGACTATTGGGATCCTATGAAGGCTCTTGGCGAAGGAATCTACTATGGCGATATTACATCAGCAAACCTTCAGGCTCAGCTTGATTCATTAGTAGACAGCATTACAGGAACTCTTACAGAATAGAAGAAATTATTATGATTAAGGATATTTATACAAAATTATCATATGTGGTCTGGGGTCTTTTAAATATTATCCACGGACAGATAGTTAAAGGTTTGATTTTTCTTTCATTAGAAATTTCATACATACTCTTCATGATTATTAGCGGGGCGAGAAATCTCGCCCAGCTAATCACTCTTGGTGACAAGCTGCAGGGTATGAATTTCAATGAGGAAATCGGAATATACGAAATGACAGCCGGAGATAACTCCATGTTGATTCTTCTCTACGGAGTAATCACAATAGTTATTTCATGTGTTGTTATATCAGTTGGATTATTTTCAGTTTCATCTGGAAAGGCTGCCAGAGACAGAGCTTTGGCAGGAAAACATAACAACAACTTTTTGGAGGATGTAAGAAGTCTTTCAAACAATAACATCAGATTTTTATTACTCAGTGTTCCAGTGGTAGGACTTATCGTATTTACGGTAATGCCACTTCTGTACATGATTCTGATGGCATTTACAAACTACGATCAGAATCATCAGCCACCAGGAAATCTTTTTGACTGGGTAGGAATAAAGAACTTTATAACATTGCTTTCTACAGGCGACAGACTGGCATCTACATTCTGGCCTGTACTTGGCTGGACTCTTGTATGGGGATTTGCAGCCACATTTACCTGCTATTTTGGTGGAATGATTTTAGCAATGATTATCAATTCAAAGGGTATTAGATTTAAAAAGTTCTGGAGAACGATATTCGTATTTACCATGGCAATACCAGGTTTTATTTCACTTAGAGTAGTAGCTACAATGCTAGGTGAAAAAGGAATATTCAATGTGCTCCTTCAGCAGTGGGGATTTACAAGTGCATCACTTCCATTTTTATCAAATGCTACATGGGCCAGATTTTCAGTTATCATTGTAAATTTCTGGATAGGTGTTCCAGTTACAATGTTGATGGTGAGCGGCATATTAATGAATATTCCAGGGGAATTATATGAGGCAGCTAGAATCGATGGAGCAGGACCTGTGACCATGTTTAGGAAGATTACCTTCCCATATATGTGGTTCGTAACTACTCCATATCTGATTTCAAACCTGATTAGCAACTTTAATAATTTCAACACTATTTATTTCCTGACAGCAGGTGAACCACACACTCTTGATTACTATAAGGGTGCAGGAAAGACAGACCTTTTAGTTACCTGGTTGTACAAGCTGACTAAGGATAGCAACGACTTTAATTTAGCGGCAACAATCGGAATTATTATATTTGTTATTTCAGCGATTTTTACCCTGATATCATTTTCAAGGTCAAATTCACTTAAGAATGAGGAGGGATTCAGCTGATGAAAAAGGCGGTTATAGGATTAAATATAAAGTATTTCACAAGGGCAGTAGTGTTTGGAATTTTGCAGTTTATCTGCTTGTTCCTCCCTTATGTGAATATAGAAGGCAGCAAGCATAATTTTTTCCACATGACATCAATGTTAATTCACACAGAGGGTGGAAGTAAATTAAATGTAGCTGTCTATGGAACTATCGTATTTACGATATTATCCTTTGGCTTTGTGGTAGTGAATCTGATTTCAAAATCAAAGGTGAAGGTGCAGATATGGCAATGTCTTCAGGCAATTAATACAGTGGCCATAACAGTATTATTATTTTCAACGAAGACAATAGTTGAAAAAGCTGGATTGGCCAGGGGATTTTTAAACAAGGATCTGGGATTAGGTTATTATGGTGGATTCATTTTTGCTTTTCTCACATTAATCTTTGTTATGAAGCTAAATGAGACAAACACTGGCTATATTGTACTTACTATAATGGGAATTATTTGGATGTTTCCAATCCTTTGGATTTTACTTACAGCACTTCGTGCGGAACAGGGATATTATGTGGGATATTTCTTCCCAAAGGGACTTACACTTTCAAACTTTACGAAGCTATTTGCCAAGGACAGCGTAATACCATTTGGAAAATGGTGGGTAAACACATTTATAGTAGCTATCTGTGGATGTGTGTTAAATACACTGATTATTCTTGCTACATCATTTACACTGAGCCGTACAAGATTCGCAGGACGAAAAGCATTTATGAACGTGCTTATGATTATTGGTTTGTTCCCAGGATTTATGTCGCTGATTGCAGTTTATAACATCCTTAAGGGAATCGGACTTAATCAGTCACTTGTGGCACTTATCATTGTAAGTGCAGCGGGAGCGGCTATGGGATATCACGTAAGCAAAGGCTTTTTCGATACTATTCCAAGAGCTGTTGATGAGGCAGCCATAATTGACGGGGCATCGCGCTTACAGATTTTTACTCACATTACATTGCCTCTATCAAAGTCAATTATCGTATATACGGCACTTGTTAATTTCCTTGCAGCATGGTCGGATTACATTTTCCCAAGTATGCTGTTTGGCGATAAGCAAAGCTCGTACACAGTTGCAGTAGGTTTATACTGGCTGACAGATTTCAGACGTATCGACAGATACTATACACAGTTCGCTGCGGGGGCAGTGATAGTAGCAATACCTATTGTCATTCTATTTATATGGTTACAGAAGTTCTATGTAGAAGGATTATCCGGTTCTGTAAAAGGTTAAATTACATGCGCAACTCTTTATGGGGTTGCGCATTAAAATGACAAAATAATGCTATTGACCTTTTTGTGTCAAAGCCTTATATTTTAAATTAATGGGGGAAGGAAATCTCTAAAAATACTTATGCGCAAGTAGTTGCGCAGATGCCTTAGGCAAGCATCTAAAAACTAGTATGTTTAGGGAGGTCACATTAATGAAAAGAATGGGTAAGATGGCGAAGAGATTCGTCGCAGTTGCCATGTCACTTGCCATGGTAGCAGGCATTCCTGGTGCAAATCTTAGTGTATTTGCTACACAGGGAATGGATTCAGTTCAGGCAGCATCTGCTGTCACAAGGTCATCAATTCATGATGGCACAATTCTACACGCATTTTGTTGGAATTTTAATACCATAAAGGAGAAGATGCCAGAGATTGCAGCTGCAGGCTACACAGCAGTTCAGACATCACCAATCAATGATTGTCTTTCTATCCATAACGGAATGGCTCTTTATGGAGACACAGAAGACGAAGGTCGTTGGTACTATCACTATCAGCCAACAGACTGGAAGATTGGAAACTATCAGCTTGGCTCACGTGCTGAATTTAAGGCTATGTGTGACGAGGCTGACAAGTACGGCATTGGTATCATCGTAGATATCGCTCCTAACCACACAACACCTTTATATGATCAGGTTTCTGAGGATTTAAAGGCAGCTGCAGGTGGAGAGGATGCTCTTTATCACATCGGCGCAAAGGTTGAGAATGGCGATGATGGTGGAATGAAGTATGACAACCGTGTATCTGTTACATACGATGCAATGGGTGGTCTTCCAGACGTTGATACAGAGAATCCTGGATTCCAGGAGTACTTCTATGATTTCCTTGAGGATTGTATCGACTGTGGAGCAGACGGTTTCAGAATTGATACTGCAAAGCACATTGCACTTCCAGATGATCAGGTTCCAGAGGAGTATGCTGGTCAGGAGGACAGAAACAATTTCTATCCAAATATGAAGGCAGCTATTGATGCTTATGGCTCAAAGGATTATGCAGACCTTTTCGTATATGGCGAGGTTCTTGATGGTGATGCATCACGTGTGGCTGCATACCAGGATATGCTTGGAGGAACAGTAGCCAGCAATTACGGTGGAGCAATCAGAAATGCTACATCTTCAGGCAATGTTTCTGTAAAGAAGCTTCAAAGCTACAAGATTAGTGATGACACATCTATGGGAACTACCTACACAGCTGATTCAAACAAGCTTGTAACTTGGGTAGAGTCTCACGATAACTATATTAATGATCACAGCTACAACGAGGTTGACGACAGAGAAGTTATCCTTGGATGGGCAATTATTGCAGCACGTGCCGATGGAACTCCACTTTTCTTCAGCCGTCCAGAGGGAAGCTCAGCTGAGAACCCATGGGGTGCTAATCGCATCGGTGATGCAGGTAGCGATATATACAAAGCACCTGAGGTAGCTGCTGTTAACAAGTTTAGAACAGCAATGGAAGGACTTTCTGAGAATCTCAGAAATCCAGGAAATAACTCATCAATCTTAATGATTGAAAGAGGTACTAAGGGAGTTGTAATTGTAAATGCAAGCGAAAATGATTTTGCACTTGATTCGCAGACTAATCTTTCAGATGGAACTTATGTTGATTCGGTAGAAGGAAGAGATGGACTTTACACAGTATCAGATGGAAACATCTACGGTACAGTTCCAGCTAAGTCAGTGGTTGTTCTTGATACACCAGCTGACGGAGATTATTCCACGATCTTCTTTCACAACACCGATGGTTGGGCTAACGTTAGCGCTCTTGTTAACGGTAATAGCTATGCTTGTGATTATACACAGGATAACTGGTGGAAAGTTACCATTCCAGAGAAGGAATTCAAAGTAGTATTTACAGATGGAACAAATAAGTCTGCTGAGTTTAAAGTAACTTCTAAGTCAGGCAGATTTATGACTGCAAAGTCAAATAAGATATATGGAAGCAAGGCTGAGGCAGAGGACGCTCTTGGCATTGTTACAAAGACAGTTTACTTCCTCAACACAGAGGAGTGGAAATCCGTATATGCGTATGCGTGGACAGACGGAACACAGCACTTTGGTGGATGGCCAGGTGCACCAATTGTTAATGAAGAGGGATACTGGTGGAAAGCTGACGTAAAGATGGTTGGCGACCATGACTTCTCAATTATCTTTAACAACAACGACGGCGCTCAGACAGTTGACATTTCAATGTCAGACATGAGCAAGAATGTAATCGCTATTTCAGCAGATCAGCCAGGTGGAAATCTTGTTGTAGACAAGTATTCTTCAAAGGCTGAGGCAGAAGAGGCAACAGGTATCAACGGAAGCTCAACAACAGTTCATTTTTATGATGCAGCTGGTTGGGGAAATGTAGGTGTTTATACATGGGGCGATGTGGATATGGGAAGCTGGCCAGGTTCTCAGTGTGAATATGAGGGAGATGGCTGGTGGAAGAAGACTATTGAGTGCGCTCCAAGCTCAAACTTCAACATCATCTTTAACAATATGCCAACAAGCGATGATGACAAGCGCCAGACTGAGGATATGAAGTGCGACAGCTTGAAGAAGGTTTACTTCATTGGCGCTAAGTATAAGTATGCTTCAAAGGCAGCAGCTTTAGATGCACTTGAAAATGATAATCTTAAGTTAGAAAAGAATCTTCATCCAGAGCTCAATCCTATCGAAGAGCCAACAGACAGACCAGTTGAGGAAGAGCCAGCTTTAAAGGATGGCGAGGTAAAGATTTACTATTACAACAAGGCTGACTGGGATGAAGTTAGCATGTATGCATGGACAGATGGTGCCAACACAGAATACTTTGGTGGATGGCCAGGAAAGCAGATGCAGCACATCGGTGGCAACTGGTATTCAGTAAGTGTCAGCGAAGATGCATTGTCACATAATGGATTACATCTCATCGCTAATAACAATGGTAATGGTGAGCAGATTAATAATGTTGACCTTATTTCTGAGAGACCTGATGTAAATGAAAAGCCTCAGGAGCCAGCACCTTCTAATCCAGAGGAGCCAAAGGCATTTAAGGCAATCGAAGAAGAGCCAGAGCTTGCAGAAGGAAAGACAAGAGTTTACTACAAGCTTGATGCTGACTGGGACAGTGACGTATTTATGTATGGCTGGCTTAAGAAGGCAGATGGAACGTCAGCGGGTTCACCACTTGGTGATTGGCCAGGAACAAAGATGACTCACATCGGTAATGGATGGCATTCAGTAGATATTGATAGTCAGTATCTTGAGGATGTAGTTGCTGATGAAGAGTTAGTAGAAGAGGAAGTTGCAGAAGAGACTGAGGAAGAAGCAGAAGAGGTAGCAGAGGAAGAGACAACTGAGGTTGAAGAGCCAGTAGCTACAGCTGCTGAGGAAGCTTCCGAAGAGTCTGGCGATGAGTCAGAGGCTACAGAGGAATCTGACGAAATCACAGTAGGCGATATTGTACATAATATTATTAATTTCATGCATAAGGTTAAAGATGCTGTTGACACAACATTCGCACCAATCACAGTACATGCTGAGGAAGTGGCACCTGTGCTTCAGTTAATCGTAAACGACAATGGAAAGCATGATCAGATTGAAGGTGACAAGACTCTTGTTACTACTGTAAGACCAAGCGATGAGGAACTTAAGCAGGATGAGCCAGCTGAGGAGCCAGAACCAACACCTACTCCTGAGCCAACCCCAACTCCTACACCAGAACCAACTCCAGTGGTAACACCAACACCAGTAGTTGAGCCTACACCAGAGCCAACTCCAGTAGCGCCAACACCTATAGTAGTAGAACCAACACCAACCCCAGAGGTTGAGCCTACACCGGTAGTGGAGCCAACACCAACCCCTACATCAGAACCAACTCCAGTGGTAACACCAACACCTACCCCTGAAGTTAAGCCAACACCAACTCCAGCTCCAGAAAAACCTTCTAGAGAGCAGGTTGAGAAGGTAGTTCGCTATGTGGTTCAGCAGGTATGCTGCTTTATTAAAAAGGTTTGTGAATATTTACGAGGTTTTTGGAGATAAATAATAAGTAGTTTTTTATAGCCTGAGGCTTATGCCCAATGTCATTAAGTTAAGAGGGATGTATAAAGATCTCTGCATCAGGAATGATGCAGGGGTCTTTTTTCTATAAAGGGTTGACATTAATGCAGAAAAGTGCGGCCGCTTTCGCTACTGATTATTTTCAGAGGTAGCGAAAGCGGCCCTTGAAATTGTAAGTATATTTACAAATTTCAGGGAGGCGCACATGAAACCACAAATGGTAAAGAAACTTTTGATGTCACAAATTAAAACAATTGCAGATAATGCAAAATCTTTCTGTATTGATTCTGAAAGAAATTTCTCACGGAAAAGAAAATTGTCTATGGAAAAAGTCATTACAGGAATTATTGGTATGGGAAGCGGTAGTCTTACAAATGAATTGCTAGATTTATTTAATGATAGTTCTGAAACACCAACTGCGTCTGCTTTTTGCCAGCAACGAAGTAAAATAACAGTAGAGGCTTTTGAGGCGATATTTCGTCTTTTTTCAAAAAAACTATGTGATTCTTTTGATGATCAATTACCTATACTTGCAATAGATGGTTCAAAAATTCAAATTCCAACGAATCCAGATGATGTGGATTCCTATTTGCCTGGCACAAATGGTCAAAAGCCTTACAATCTCCTGCACCTAAATGCTCTATATAATCTCCAGCATCAAATATATCAGGATGCAATTATTCAGAAATCAAAGTATGCTAATGAGCATCTTGCTCTTGTCGAGATGGTTGATCGTTCTTTGCTAGATAGTGCTCTTTTAATGGCAGACAGAGGATATGAAAGTTACAACAACTTAGCTCATATTCAAGAAAAAGGATGGTATTTTTTGTTTCGAATTAAAGATGGTATATGTGGAATTAAACAGGGTTTGTCACTACCAAATGAGGATTCTTATGATATCAGTTTCGAGCTTAACCTCACTCGGAAGCAAACTAATAAAGTGAAGGAATTATTAAAAGATAAAAATCATTACAGATGGATTCCGAACAATACGATTTTTGATTATCTTCCAAATAAAAATAGAAAAGGTGAACCAACCAAGTTTTATAAACTCTCATTTAGAATTGTAAGATTCCAACTTTCTGAGGGTTCATATGAAACAATTATAACTAATCTTCCTAATAATAAGTATCCACCAGAAAAAATAAAGAAACTGTATGCTTTAAGATGGGGAATCGAAACATCGTTTAGGGATTTGAAATATACCATGGGAATGCTTGATTTTCACACAAAAAAGGTGGAATGCATACAGCAGGAATTATATGCACATTTGATAATGTATAATTTTGCAGAAATGATTACCTCGCACGTAGTCATTAAGAAAAAACAAAGAAAATATACATATAAAGCCAACTTTTCAGTTGCTGCTCACATGTGCCGAAAGTATTACCGTGGTATAACATCTCCACCTGATTTGGAAACCATCATTTCAAGAAATCTTGTACCCATTAGACCAGACAGGCACCGTGTAAGATACGAGTCTGCAAGAATTTTCAGAGGTTTCCTTTATAGAGTAGCATAAAGCTTTATATTTTACACGCTATTATAAGGCGGATTCTAATCCGTCTTTTTGACGTGAAAAAAACATGGAAAAAGAGGATGAAGGAACAGTTCCAACATCCTCTTTGATTCATTCGGCCCTCGGCCCCAATGTTAACTTAATGACATTGGGCTTATGCCTCAGGCTATTTTTTATATATATTATTTTAGTCTAATTATTATGAATTATTCTACTTATTTATAACAAAATGTGTGTCATTTTTACAAAGCGATTACAAAGTGCACAAATGCATCCAATAAGACTAAATTGAAAATTGTATTCTATTATCGTTGTTAACGCAGAAAAATCTTTATATAATCTTGAGCTTGTGTGACAAATAAGAACTCTATTATTTTGATATTTAGATTTTGGAGATAGAAATGAATAAGAGATTGATTGGAAACTTGGTACTCATGGGTTGTGTTATTTTGACGGTTTTTGTTGTTGTGGCTGAGAGAATAGATCAATTGGAGCATGATTTATTTTCGGCAGAAAACTTGTGTGAATATGCTGATTCAGTTGTGGCCTTCTTAGGAAATGCTGCAGATAGAAATTCTTATAGATGGTCTGCTTATAATGGTGGAAATACTTTTGAAAGTGAAGTTGATAGTTTAGAAGAATCATTCTATATTAACGAGATAAATGTACAGGATGCTCTTCTTGAATTGGAAGATACTGTTTATGATTCAACAATAAGCGTAGATACAATTTTAGGAGCATTTTTTATATTTATAATTTCAGGAGCATTTATTACATACCTTATTATGCTATGTAAATATGGCGCTACAACAATTAATGAGGTTTATGAAAAATCTGTTCGTTCTATGTAATGAATGGGATTATAAGGCTTCTCGACTTTTACTGTCGGGAAGCTTTTTTTGTATGGATGTGGTATAGTAATTGAGGTTTTTAAAATCAAAAAAGAAGAGACATTAAAATGGAAGACACAAAGAAAGATAAAAGAATATACACTCTTAGCGAAGAGGCACCAGCTAAGGCTGTTGTAAAGATGGGTGTGCCACTTATTATGGGCATGATGATAATGGTTCTCTATAACTTGGTAGATACCTATTTTATAGGCCTGATGCATGATGATTATCAGCTGGCAGCTGTTAATTTAGCCTATCCTGTAATGATGATTTCCATTGCCATATCTAATATGGTAGGAACAGGTGCAGCATCCCTTATCGCCAGGAGCTTTGGTGCAGGTAATAAGGAAAAGGCTAATCATACACTTACAGTTGGTTTTTCACTTACAGTTTTAAATAGTATTATAGTAACAATAATTGGAATAGCTCTGTTGCCACAGATTGTTACAGGACTTGGAGCAAAGGAAAATACCTTTGGCTACACAAGTCAGTACGCCTTCATCATTCTTTTAGGAAGCATTTTCACCATGGGAAATTACACCTTTGGACAGCTCCTTAGAGCAGAAGGCTCAGCTAAGTTTTCTATTATAGGAATGGTGCTTGGAACAGTTGTAAATATCATTTTAGATCCTATTTTCATTTTTGTTCTTGGAATGGAAATAAGAGGAGCGGCCATTGCCACAATACTTGGAAATGCCTGTGGAATGTTGGCATCTGTTTTATTATATGCAACTGGTAAATCGTTACTAAGACCCAGTATTAAATATATTCTCCCAACTAAGGAGATTCTTAAAGAGATTTTTTGGGTAGGTGTTCCAGCTACTTTAGAGACACTTCTTACATCTGTAGCTTATATTGTTAATAACAACTTAGCTGTAGGCTATGGAGAGCTCACAGTAGCTGCCATGGGAGTAGCACAGAAGATTCTTTCCATGGGTAATTATATTTATCAGGGCTTTGCAGCAGGTACCCAGCCTCTTATGGGCTACAATTACGGAGCAAAGAATTATAAGAGAATGCTTAATATTCTAAAATCAGGAATCGCAGTAGTAAGCTCTGTGGAGCTTTGTGTGATGGCGATATTTGGAATATTTGCCCCGCAGCTGATTGGCATATTTACACAGTCGCCTGATGTAATCGCTACAGGAGCAAAGGTGCTTAGAACACTTATGTGTATCCTTCCATTTGTAGGCGCCATATCCATGAGTCGTACTTCCTTTCAGTCTATGGGTAAGCCTCAATACGCATTTACGATAACACTGGTTCGTCAGTTGTTTTTATATGTGCCATTACTATTGATTTTCAATCACGTATTTGGTTTCAATGGTATGATTTGGGCACAGCCTGTGACTGAGGTTATTATGATGATTGTATCTACAACACTGCTCTATAGAGTGATTAGCAAACATGCAAGAGGTGCTTATGAGTAAAGAAATAAAAGCTGTTCTGTTTGATTTAGATGGAACACTTACAGATACAGAAAAGATTTATCAGGAACAATGGCCAAAAGCAATGGAGCATTTTGGCTATGAGATGACACCTGAAAAGCCTCTGATACTTCGCTCACTGGGAAGTGCTTTCGCAGTCGAACAGTTCAGAGAGTGGTATGGTGACGATTTCGATTATATTAAGGTGCGCGATTATCGTAGGCAGCTTGTAGAAAATGTGGTTGCAGAGACCGGTATTCCTTTAAAGCCAGGAGCAAAAGAGATTTTGCAATGGCTCAGAGACCATGATATATTTATTGCGCTTGTAACTGCTAATGTTAAGGAAAGAGCAGAGCGATATCTTAAGAAGATTGGCCTTTTTGAGTATTTCAATGCAGTAGTCTGCGCAGATATGGTTAAGGTTGGAAAGCCTGCTCCAGATATATATGCATACGCATGTGAGAGCCTTGGTATCAGTCCATCAGAGACATACGCAGTGGAGGATTCACCAAATGGCTGCCTTAGTGCCTATGGAGCCGGCTGTAATGTTATAATGATTCCAGATTTAACTGAACCAGATGAGGAGCTTAAGGAAAAGCTTTATGCAAGGCTGGATTCATTATTAGATATAAAATCATTGTTTGAATAGGAGAAAACTATGTCAGAAGCAATTGTTACATTGAAAAAGGGAGAAGGTCGTACAATCAAAGCAGGCGGAGCCTGGATTTTTGATAACGAGATTGATAGTGTAATGGGCTCTTTTGAAAATGGGGACATTGTTGTAGTGCATGATTTTGATGGATACATGATGGGACGTGGATTCATCAATACTAATTCAAAAATTAGAGTTCGTATGATGACTCGCAAGAAGGATCAGCTTATTGATGATGACTTCTTATATATGAGAGTAAAGAATGCCTGGGAGTATCGTAAATCCGTATTACTTCCAGTGGATTTAAATTGTTGCCGAGTAATCTTTGGCGAGGCAGATTTCTTACCAGGGCTTGTTATTGATAAGTACGATGATGTACTTGTTGTAGAATCTCTTGCCCTTGGAATCGACAAGTTAAAGCTTAAGATTGTAGATATGCTTAAGGAGCTTATGGCTGCCGATGGATTTAAGATTCGTGGCGTTTATGAGCGAAGCGATGCAAAGGTTCGTACTAAGGAAGGTCTTGCACCTTACAAGGGTTTTATCGGTGAGGAGTTTGATACAAACGTAGAGATAGTAGAGAACGGTGTTCACTACATGGTAGATGTTGTTAATGGTCAGAAGACAGGCTTCTTCCTTGACCAGAAGTACAATCGTCTTTCTATCCAGAGACTTTGCAAGGATAAGCGAGTTCTCGATTGCTTTACTCACATGGGTACCTTTGCCCTTAATGCTGGGCTTGGGGGAGCAGCTGAGGTTACAGGCCTTGATATTTCTGAATTTGCTGTGGCTCAGGCTACCGCAAATGCGAAGTTAAATGGACTTGATTCCACAGTAAAGTTCAAGCAGGCAAACGTATTAGATGAGCTTCCAAAGCTTGCCGAGGCAGGAGAGAAGTTTGATGTGGTTATTCTTGACCCACCTGCTTTTACAAAGTCTCGTGAGGCTACAAAGAATGCCATTAAAGGTTATCGTGAGATTAACATGAAGGGACTTAAGCTTGTTAAGGATGGCGGATATCTTGCCACCTGCTCATGCTCACACTTCATGACTCAGGATTTATTTATTAAGGTAATTGGTCAGGCTGCACAGGCAGCTCACAAGCGCCTTCGTCAGGTGGAGTTTAGAACTCAGGCTCCAGACCACCCAATCCTTTGGGCGGCAGACGAAAGCTACTACCTTAAGTTCTTGACCTTCCAGGTTTGCGACGAGAAATAAGGACTAAAATTCTAGGAGAATATGAAATGAAAAAATCTATAGTAATTCTTTTATGCGCAGTCCTTGGAGTGGGAAGCTGCGGCTGCAAAAAAGATGATATTAGCAATGCAATCAGTGATGTTAAAGATACCTTGTCAGAAACAGTTTCTGATGCTGTAAGCTCTTCTGATGAGCAGTATTATCTTACCTACGACTACAATATCGGATATACGGTAGATGCTGATGGCAATGAAATCGGCAAGTACACCCTTGAAGATTACAAGGGTGTATTTAAAGAAATCGGTGTAGATTATGAGTATGGTGTATCCATTGACGGTATGTACGATGGAATAATCTATTTCCATAACATAGATTATTCTGGGGACGAATCAGTAACTAGCTATTATGCCATTGATGGTTCATCAAAAAACTGGGCAAACTTTTACAACATCTCAGGTGAGTGGTCACCTATGTCCCTTGATTACTATCAGGGCAAGGTATATGTAGATATTCGTACATACGAAGATAATATTCGCCAGGATGAACGAGTATTTACTGTAGATAAGGATTCATTAACACTTGTAGAAGGTGCCTCTGAAGTCAGTGATATATTAAAAAATCATAATGGTAGTCTGATTCAGCCAGCAAAGGATAATGAGAGCATTCAGCGCACCTATGATGAGTTAGGATTTCTTGTGGTTGGAAAGATTACAGAAGATGGTGACGAAACAAAGTGGAGCTTTTCAAAGCTTACAGATGATGGAGAGACAGCTATAGAAGGTCTTCAAAATACTGGCAAGTACCTTACAGGCTACAGCAAGAACTATCTCTATCTCAGAGATTTCGATGACGATGACATAATCATGGATTGCTATAATCTGGAGGATGGAAAAGCACATACTATTCGAAAAGATAATAGTTACGATTTTTATTTAGCATACGAGGATGGCGTAGTATATTATGAGGCTATTTCTGAGAAACAGTATGGTGTAGAGGACTATAGCGTTTATCGTTATGATTGCAGAAAGGATCAAGCCGCACTGCTTTACACAACTTCAAAGATTCCAGGAACAGATAATAATAGATTTGGTATCGATGGCTTTAAGATTATCGATGGAAAGATTTATGCTTTGCAGTTCTTTGGCAACGAAGAAAAATGGGCACGATTTAATGAGAGTAACGGTACCTTCGAGGACTTAGATTTAGCAGTAAAAGAATATTCTGTATTTAATTACGGAACTATCAATTACTATTCATATACTGAAAAATGCTCAGCCTGTGGCACGATAGTTTCTAAAAACTATGGTGAGAATTTCGTTTTAGATGCAAAATACTCTTCACATGCTGATGAGATTAATAAGCTTCTTTCATATGCTGACGCTAAGAACGGTGAGATTGTTACAGATGCTTATACAGACGACTGTGATTGGCATAAAGAAAATGAAGAGCAGGGCTGCGAAACAGATGAGACTACTGTTTCTGATGTATCAATAATTGATGACAGATTCCTTGAGGTCCAGATGGCAGATTACTGGTATGGCGGTGGAGCACATGGCATGCCAGGTCGTGGAACAAGATTGTTTGATTTGACTACTGGAGAAGAGCTTGACATTACTGCTTTCTACAAAGGAACAGAGGAAGAGTTCAAGACACTTGTTGCAGGTAAGGTAAAGGAAGATTACCAGAATGGTTCGGAAAAATATTTTGCAGCAGATGCAGAGGAAGCATATTCAAATGCTTATGAATCAACACATATTGATTCAGGAAATCTTATCTGGTATGAGGACCATGCAGTATATTATTTCTATCCATATGATTTAGGACCTTATGCATCAGGATTTATTGATATAGAGCTTCCATACGATGAATTCCTTGGAGCAAATCAGCTTACAAGAATAGCAAAATAAGAGAATAGAATTAACCACAAAGCACATTACGATTTTGTAATGTGCTTTCACTTTTTCTAAACAAATGTGGAGTATGATTCTGTCATAGGGAGAGCGGAGGTAACCTATGACTCGAATGATGAAGAGAGCTCTAATCAATTTCTTTTTTAGATTGTTCGTATTCATATTTATATTTGGATTATATCTGACTAGAAAAGAAATGCTGTTTGAATTCATGACTCATGAGTTTACCTTTGGAATTTCTGAGTATGGAATCAGCCCGCTTCATGCACTGTGGTTTGTATTTATGGTGATGATGATTCAACATATTTTCCCAAACAAGGAGCTGTCGATGGCTTACAAAAAAGGGAAGATAGAAGAGTTTGAGGAGGTGCCTGGTTATTCCCGATTAGAGCTTTTGGAATTCGTTCAGAACATGAATGTGAAGGCTTGGATAGTAATGCTGAGCTGGCTTATCTTTAATGCAGTGTTTGCAGTGCTATACCTTTTTAAAATAATAGATGTAGCTGACATGCTGATGATGACGGTGTTCTTTTATTTAAGTGATTACCTTTGTATTTTGTTTTTCTGTCCATTCCAGACAGCAATTATGCACAACAGATGTTGTATAAATTGTCGCATCTACGATTGGGGGCATTTTATGATGTTCACACCAATGCTGTTTATAAAGAACTTTTTCTCCTGGAGCCTGTTTTTTACATCGCTGATAGTGCTCATTAGATGGGAAGTAAATTACGCCAAGCATCCAGAGCGTTTCTGGTATGGAAGTAATCAGCGGCTACAGTGCAGCCAGTGTAAAGAAAAACTTTGTGTGATTAAGAATAGATTGAAAAAAGAATAAAAAACAGGTCGCATCTCGCGACCTGTTTTCGTATATGCGGTATTTAGCTTAACTTCATATCCCCACTCTTTACCCAGCCAATTTTCTTGAGCCAATTGTTGATGGCAGGGCAGATTACAGCTGGAAGCACGAAACAGATAAGGATAAGTCCTACCCAGTCCATGGTGGTGATGGCTGACTTTGTGCCAGCGGCCACATCATTTACCCAGCCAGTGTAGACACCAATCTGACCAACAAGTCCGCAGGTACCCATTCCAGAAGAAACAGCGGCTCCGTTCATTTCCATTTTGAAGATGCAGGTAGCAATAGGGCCTGTGATAGCAGAGCAGAGGATTGGTGCAATCCAAATGCGAGGGTTCTTGATTATGTTTGGCATCTGAAGCATTGAAGTACCGATACCCTGTGAAACAAGTCCACCCCATTTATTTTCCTTAAAGCTCATTACAGCAAAGCCTACCATCTGTGCACAGCAGCCTGCTACGGCAGCACCACCAGCAAGACCAGTGAGTGAAAGGGCAGCACATATTGCTGCAGAGGAAATAGGAAGTGTAAGAGCAATTCCTACGATTACGGAAACAAGGATACCCATTAAGAATGGCTGCTTTGTAGTTGCCCACATGATAAGTGTACCAACTGAGCTTGCAGCACGTCCTAATGCAGGAGCCCACCATGCTGAAAGGGCAACACCAACTCCGATAGTAACAAGTGGAGTCACAAGAATATCAATCTTTGTCTCCTTTGAAACAGCCTTACCAATCTCAGCAGAGATAATTGCTACAAATAATACTGCAAGAGGGCCGCCGGCACCGCCGAGAGCATTAGCAGCAAAACCTACTGATATAAGTGAGAACAGTACAAGTGGAGGAGCCTGAAGAGCGTATCCAATTGCAACAGCCATGGCAGGACCGCTCATTGCAACTGCAAGACCACCTACGGTGTATTCAATTCCACCTACTGTAGCCACTGGAGTAGTTAAATAACTAATTCCAAACTGAGCTCCAATAGTATTGATGATGGTACCAATTAAAAGGGAGCAGAATAATCCCTGCGCCATGGCACCTAAAGCATCGATAAGATATCTCTTAACTGATATCTCGATATTTTTTCTTTTTAAGAATTTTCTCATATTAATCTTCTCCTTAATGAAAATTACCTTAACATTTTATATGAAAAGCCGGTTATTCACAATCCATAGATTACTGTTCCCTAGTTAAAAAATATATTATCTGAAATGTCTTAAAAACCCCGTAAAATCTAGCTCGGTGCTTAATCAACAAATGGAAACGATTTTGAAAATTTTAGTTTATAAAAGAAAAGTTATATGATATAATGCTACTCGGTTGTATTTTATTCAGGGAGGATAAAAACGAATGAAAAATCATTACAAAGCGGCTTCTTTAGCGCTTGCGGGAGTGCTCGCTGTGCAGACTTTTGTTCCTATGTCTGCCATGGCTGAGGAAGAAGAAAACCAGGTATTAGTGGAGAATGAGGCAGCAGAGGCTGTTGCCGAGCAGTCAAACACAGCTACAGACGAGACATCTAATGAGACAACAGAAGTAACTGTTATTCTTTCTGACGACACTAATAAGGAAGGAACAGACGAAATAAAAGGTGAGGTTGTTGTAGATGGAGCACCAGCTGCAGACGAGACTTCATCAGAGGAGTCTTCTGAAGAGGAGACTGAGGAAGAAGAGAAGACAGAGGAAGAGCTTTTAGCAGATGAAGAGCTCGAGCTTCTCGAAGCAAAGGAAGATGAGGACTTCAATGGCGATGGCATCAGTGATTTACACACAAAGATGCTTTGCGAAGGCGAGATTCTTACAGAGACTGGCAAGAAGGTTTTTGGAGATTACTCTTATCTTCAGGTTCAGCAGTCTAACGACTTAGATGCTGACGGATTATCAAACGGCGAGGAAGTCGTTATTGAGACTAGAGAGGATGGTTCGCTCTATGCAGTTCTTGTATCAGACCCATGTAAGGCTGACACTGATGAGGATGGTATCAAGGACTATGATGACACAGACAAGTGGCATCGCGGATTATACGGTGGCGTTTTAGGTAGCGTAAGACTTGTTGCACGCCACGATGATTCAAAGAACTTCAGAGATGGTCACGTATATCTTGTTTACACAAGCTACGTTGATAATCTCGAGATTTCTCTTGATAAGCTTTATGGATATTACATCGCAAATCCTGAGTATGCAGATCGTCTTAGAGAAGCATGCGATAACGATGACAGTGTAGTATCTTGGAGAAGCACTCTTGAGGAAATTAATGAGGCAGCGCAGACTGATACTAACGAAGCTATCAGAATAGCTAAGGCTAATGATATGTACGTTGATCAGGAGATTGAGCATTTTACTAAGGGCACAGTTATTTTAAACCGTGGTGAGTATGTTACAATCGGAAACTACAGCATGTCTACTCCAGAGGAAGAGCTTGAGAAAGATTACATTCCATACCTAATGAACGAGGGAATGACTAAGGAAGATATTGCTAAGCTTACAGAGTTTGCAAACAAAGCTCTTAACGAGCAGTTAACAGAGGAATATGTTGCTGCAAACTACTTAACTATCCTTAAGCTTTTAGATGAGCATGGTCAGTCTTTTGGACAGCATGTTGCAGAGACTACTACTGAGGGTGGTGTTTGGATTAACCGTGAGCTTTACAACCAGAAGTATGCTTACGATCAGGGACCAAACGAGGTTGTTGAGCAGGAGTTCACAGAGCGTGAGCTCAATGTAATGCTTGATGCTTTCGATGCACACAGCTACGTTAACGCTTTCAATCACAACTGTACAACAGTTGGCGCTCTTGTATGGAACGAAGCTTATGGCACTAAAAAGGACGAGAATGGTAACACAGTTAAGACTGATTACTACGTAAATTCAGGTGTTCAGGTTAAGCAGGACATTCAGAATCCTATTTCTGGAAATGTGTTCCACATCGACACAAAGGTTGATTATCCAGGCGCTGTTAAGGAGTCTATTAAGGCTATGGTAAATCTTCCAGGTTACATTGGTCAGATGACATATGTAACAGGTAAGAAGGTTGTAGATACAGTTATTAATACTGTAAAGAAGTTCAACATTTCAAAGCTCTTTACAAAGAAGACAAAGAGCGAGGAGACAACACCAGTTGTTACTCCAGTACAGCCATCTAACGGTGGTTCAAATTCTTCAAACAGCACAACAGTTTCAAACAATACAGCAGCTTCTAATAGCACATCATCTATAAGCACAGCATCTTCAAGCAGAACATCTTCAGCTTCTGCATCTACAACAAAGAATGCTGGCACAGTTGATACACTTACAAGTGTAACAGCTGAGGATTTAGCTGATGAGGAAATCGTTGTTGCAGCAAATGTTGCACCAACAGTAAAGAAGAGCGCTTCTAAGAAGGTTGCTTCTACAGAAGAGGCTACTTTTGAGGAAGAAGAGACAGAAGAGGCTGAGGAAGAAGTTGTTGAAGAGGAAGAAGAGGAAATCGTTCAGGAGTCTCCAGTAGAAGAGACAAAGATCGATGATGAGGAAGTTCCTACAGTTGCTAAGGAGACAAAGTCTTTAACATGGATTTGGGTTTCATTAGTAGCAGTTATTGCAGCAGCTGGTATTGGTACAGCTTTTGCCTTCAGCAAAAAGAAGAAATAAGCTTCAGAATAAATGCTGAAAACAATTAACAAAATATTCAATTATTGATAATATAATTGATGAAGGCTTTAGGATACTAAGTCCTAAAGCCTTTTTTAAAACAAATAAATATGAAAAAAACTGTTGACAAAAACAATTTAATTGCATACAATCTAATTACAAGGAATAGTTGTATGCAATTTAATCGAGATGTCAATGGAGGTAATATCAATGGAAAGGTACGATGTAGCAATAATAGGTACTGGACCAGCAGGTCTTGAAGCAGCTATTACAGCAAAGGTTAGAAATAAAACAGTTCTTCTTCTTGGAGGAAAGGGCTCATCAGATAAGGTGTCAAAAGCACACACCATACAGAATTATCTTGGCTTGCCAGATGTGTCTGGAGAAGACATGGCAAAAGCATTTTTAGATCATGCCACAAAGATGGGTGTGGAGATTACAGAGGATAAGGTAAATGCCATTTACTCAATGGGACAGTATTTCGCAATACAGTGCCACAACGGTGATTATGAAGCAAGCACTGTGATTGTAGCAGCTGGTATGACAGCTATGAAGCCATTCCCAGGAGAGATGGAGAATCTCGGACGTGGAGTTAGCTATTGTGCAACTTGTGATGCGGCTTTATATAAAGGAAAGACAGCTATCATAGTTGCTTACAGTGCAGAGGATGAGCCAGAGGCAGAGTTCCTTGCAGAGCGAGCAGAGAAGGTTTATTACCTTCCACAGTATGAGTATGCAGGATCTTTAGGCGGAAATATCGAGGTTACTTTAGAGGTAAAGCCTGAGTCCATTGAAATGAAAGATGGTATGGCAGTTCTAAATACCAAGGATTCTTCCTTTACAGCAAATGGTATATTTATTTTGAGAGAGCAGATTGCTCCATCACAGCTTGTTCCAGGCCTTGAAATGGATGGAAATCACATTAAGGTAGACCGTTCAATGGCCACAAATATCAAAGGCTTGTTTGCAGCTGGAGATATTACAGGAGCACCTTACCAGTATATTAAGGCAGCTGGTGAAGGAAATGTGGCAGCACTTTCAGCTGTTTCATATATGAATAGTAACAAATAATTCATACAATATAATTGATTAAAATTGAAAGGAGTTTTATTATTATGGTAAAGAAAATTAGTACAGATGAGTTTAATTCAATGGATAAGGCAGGAGTTACAGTATTAGATTTTAATGCTGTTTGGTGTGGACCATGTAAGATGCTCGGCCCAGTATTGGAAGAGGTCTCTGAGGAAATGGCTGACGATGCAAAGTTCTACAGCATCGATACTGATGAGAATCCAGATTTAGCAAAAGAATTCGGTATTATGAATATTCCTGCAGTTGTTATTTTAAAGGATGGACAGAAGGTAGACATGAACGTTGGATTTGTTCCAAAGGATGTCCTTAAGGATTTCGTTTCTAAGAACCTTTAAAATAAATCTATTATTAAGCTCAGAAAGATTTTATTAAAACGATGAGGTGATAAATAATGGGTGACAAGTACGATTGCTTAAAAATTTCTAATCAATTATGTTTTCCTCTTTATGCCTGCTCAAAGGAGATTGTTAAGAGATATAAGCCATATCTCGATCCTTTGGATCTTACCTACACTCAGTATATTGCCATGATGGTAATATGGGAGGAAAAGGAGATTACAGTTAAGGCACTTGGGAACAAGCTGTTCCTGGATTCAGGTACACTTACTCCTGTTTTAAAGAAGCTGGAGCAGAAGGGCTATGTTAAGCGTAGTCGTTCAAAGGATGATGAGAGAAATCTTATTATCACTTTGACAAAGGATGGCGAGGAATTAAAAAAGCAGGCATCAACGATACCTGCTAAAATGGGTAAGTGTGTATGTCTTTCTCCAGAGGAGTCAGAACAGCTATACAAACTGCTCTACAAGATTCTTGGTTCCTTTGAAGAGGAAGAATAATCACTAGTCAAATAAGTTTAATATATCTACATTTTCACGAGCTTGAGATATGACATCGTCTATGAATGAGGCGGTGTCATTTTTTATTTTATCCCAATCAATGATAGTAACACCTGATAAGTCAACGCCAGCATTTTCAAAGACATCACCCATGTTTTCTTTAGTAGCGACCTTGCCCTTGATATAACCCTGAGCGAGAACGTTGCTATCCTGAGTGACGCTGATGTCATTAGCCTCGAATTTGATGCCTTCATCAACGAAGTTCATAAGTACATTGCAATCTAGCATGTAGTTGCCACCTGAATTTGTGATGTAGGTGATGTTGTTAGTGAAGGAATTAGTGTAGTTGTTCTGGCCGTTACGAGTGATAGTAGCCACAACTCTTTCATTATCTGGAAGAGGAGCAAAGATTTCTATCTTGTTGCAATTCTTTCCAAGGATTGAAATGTAAGCGCCCTTTGTCTTATACGAAAGATCGAAGGTAAGCTTTCTTGTGTGATTGAATTTATCCAAGAAGATAGAGCACTTGATATCGTGATCTGGCGCCTTCATGCCAAGGAGCTCCCAGATAAAATCACCCTCGCCTTGAGGAATGGTAATCTGAAATTCTTCGCTTTCAGTTCCGTCCTCATCAACGTAGATTACATCTGTCTTCTGAATATCGATTTTACGAACAAAGTCGAAGATGTTGCGCTTGTTGTTATGGAACCACTCATGGTTGATATCGTTGTTAAGATTAGGTGCTGTTGGGAATAAATCCGAATCAGTGTTAAAGCCATAGGAGATATCACCAAGAAGAGGGGCAAAAAGATATACGGTCTTATCCTGAGCGTAAAAATCCATTTCGCCAACATTCAAAACAAGCACATCCAAATTTGATTTGCAGGAGAACTTCTTTTGAGAAGCAGATCGCTGACCCTCGATACTGCCGCTGATTGAGTATGGAAATCCTTGTAATTTTTTGATGTAGGCATTACCAGAGTAATCAATGTCTGCGTTTGTGTAATTGATAAATAAATCCTTCAAATCAATGTTGTAAGCCAGGTAGTCAGGACTTTTTAAGGTAGTCTCTGAAAAGTGTACTACTGACGCAAGTATTCGCATGGAAGGATTCAACATAAGCTCTGCTTTTATAACTATGGTGAGAGCTAAAACCACAAAAATTATTATCCCTATTTTCTTATTTTTCATAATAAGAACATTATAGTAATTCTAATGGAGTGTCTGCAATAGACAAAGCAATTGATGTGTCCATCTCCAATAAATGTTCTGCAGCCTGAGCCTTTTCATAAGCTAAATTATCTTCCGCATAATGAACGCAAGCCTGATGGTATTTTTCTTCATCACCGCTCTTTTTATATATAGCCATATACAGCTTTGAAGTTTCCAGCTTCATATGATAATCCGAAGAAATAGTGGCGGTAGAATCAAGATTCTTTGCTACGGCCTCAGCTTTTTCAAATTCCTTCATACTACAGAAAGTTTCGATTAAAAGCTTTAAATCCTCCAGATAATCTTGGATAGTGATAGAAGGATCCTTCATTAGTACTGCCAAATCTTCTAGGTGATCATAAACGTATTTATCATCTCCAAGCTGATGATGCAAATTAGAGTTCAAAATCGCCAGACTGAAATCGTGATGATGCATATCATTTTTGGCAGCTATACTGTTAGCTCTTCGTAAATACGTTTCAGCTTCATTAAATCGATGAGTCTGCAAATAGCAGTAAGCCAAATTTAAACATGCAACAAGAAAAGAGTGAGGCTTGTTGCTAAAGGAGTCTCCATAATCCTCCAAATCCTGCATAGCCATCTTTCCATAATTTATTGCACTGTCGTAATCTCCAAGAATCATATAGCGATTGCAAATTGTGGCATAGAAATAATGCTTGGCACCGCGGATGCTGTGCTTATCTAAATAATCAAAGGCGTTAAGGCATTTATAGAGCATCTTTGAATCATATCCCATGATTCCATAGGCTATAGCGAGACCACGAAGAGATTTGACGTATTGTGTGCTATCCTCCAATTCCTCGTAGATACTTATAGCCATATTTAGATTATCTATTCCAAGTTCTATATTGTTAGCTCGAATCATATTCATGCCTTTTTGATAATATTCGTTTGCAATCTGTTCTGAACTTGCCATAATGACCTCCTGAAAATGCCTACAATTCAATACGTTATAAGTATAAGAAAACTTTGTGACAATTTTCGTAAATTGTTGTTTATTTACTGGCAAAAATTTATAATTATTGTGATATTATGTGTGATTTTAGGGGACTTGAGTATGAAAAAAACTAGTACATTCTTATATGGATTAATTCTCATTGTTGGATTATTGATTTTTACCTTTGTAGTAACCCTGCTTTTTGTGGGAGAGTTTACTCTTCCCGATGAGAGGACTTTTACAGACTTAACAGTTGAAAACTACAGCGATGGCTGGGAACGAATTCATTGGGACGGTAGTGCGGAAGCAATAACTCTTCCTGGAACCTATGAGCCAGAAGACTCTCATGAGTTTGTTTTAAGAAAGAAACTAAATGTTTGGGAGGACAGAGATAGTTATCTAAGCTTTAACTCAAATAAGCAGGATGTGGATGTTTATTTAGGGGATGAGTTGAGATATTCCTTCAGTACAAAAGATACACGAATCTTTGGAAGCAATACACCTGGAACAATGGTGTTCATTCCATTACATCCAAGCGATAACGGAAAGACGATAAAGATTGTTCTTACAGGAGACAATAATTATTCAGGTATTCTGGATGAGTTTATTTTGGGAACCCAGCAGGGTATTGTAATGCATGTATACAGCCGTGAGCGATACACTTTGTTATTTACATTATTCCTTTTAGTTCTTGGCGTAATAGCATTTATCATCGGTGTAAGTGTAAAGATTGCCTATCAAAAAACACTGTCACTTTTCTTTATTGGATGGGCGATGATTTGTGCAGGGATGTGGGCACTTGCCGAGACGGACTGCAGGCAGTTTTTCGTGCCAAACTTTTCACTGCTTTCCTATATGACGTACCTTAGCTTGATTATGCTGCCATATACCGTAGCCTTGTATTTTGATTGTCTTCAGGAAGGAAGATATCGTGCACTTTACATGGGACTTGCAGTACTGGAGGAATTTAGTGCGGTAGTCGCCATATTATTACAGTTCTTCAATAACACAGATTTGATTGGAATTTTACCAATCGCCTTTGTGTCTATTGGTCTTACAATGTTGACCTACGTAATTACGGTAATTCCAGATATTATCCAGGGAAGAGTGAAAGCCTACTGGCTGGAATTTGTAGGTATTTGTGGTGCCATAATCATGGGTATTATGCAGATGTTTGATTATGCAATCTTACATCCTACAAATATCAATTCCTTGTATTTAATCATCGGTCTTTTATTCTTAATCGTCATGGCATACTTCCGTGCCCTTAAGGATATTAGAAATACAGAGCGTGAAATGTTTGCAGCGGTACAGGCACAGGATGCAAGTACAGCCTTTATGACAAGAATGTCTCATGAGATGCGTACACCAATCAATGCCATCCTTGGTATGAATAAAATGATTTTACGTGAGAGCAAGGATGAAAATGTTTTGGAGTATGCCAGAGATGTAAACAGCGCAGGCAATTATTTGCTTGGTGTTGTTAACGAGGTTTTGGACCTTGCAAAGGTTAGCGCAGGAAAGATTGAAATCGTTCCAGAAGACTACGATTTGATGGATATGATTCGAGAATGCTATTCATTGGCAAGACCTAGAGCAAAGGCCAGCAGACTATCCTTTGAAGTGGATATGAGCGATGTGCTTCCATCAAGACTTCGCGGTGACAAGGAAAGAATTATCCAGATTATTACAAATCTTTTGACCAATGCGGTGAAATATACACCTGAGGGACGTATAACACTTTCTGTTCAGGGAAAGATATCAGAAGGAAAGCTTTTACTCATCGTAACAGTTACTGATACCGGTATTGGTGTGGCAGAAGAGAATATACCTTATCTTTTCGATACCTTTACAAGAGTTGGCGAGTTTAATAAGAGAAGAATCGAAGGCACCGGTCTTGGCTTGACTATCACTAAGCAGCTGGTTGATTTGATGGATGGTACGATTTCAGTAGAATCTGAGCTTGGCAAGGGTTCATCCTTTACAGTAATGATTCCTCAGGAGATTCGCTCAGTAGAGCCTTGCGGGATGTTCTCTATGGGACCAAACGGAGACCGTCGTGTGGCTGACAGACATGAGGTATTCGATGTACTTGGAAGAATCCTTGTTGTTGATGATGTGGCCATTAACCTTAGAGTATTTTCAGTGCTTCTTAGCAACACTGATATTATAGTAGACACTGCCATAAGTGGACCTGAGGCCTTGGAGAAGATTAAGAGAAATAAGTATGATATCATATTTATAGATCATCTGATGCCAGGTATGGATGGAATCGAGCTTAAGAGATTAATTGATGAAATGGAAGACAATCCAAATAATGGCACACCACTTGTTATGCAAACCGCAAATGCGGTAGTAGGTGCCAAGGAGGAGTACGAGCGCTTAGGCTTCACCGACTACATCGCCAAGCCAATTAAGGAAGAGGAGTTGCGAAAGCTGATACGTAAATATATAATCTAGGTAGATTATAAATGAGCTGGTAGGTAACAAGCTCTAATGTTTCTTAAGTGAGGCTTTCTTCAGCCGAACGTAGAAACAATTTGGCTTGTGACCGTAACCGGCGGATTAAGGAGTAAATTATATCATGGCATTTAATCCAGCTGATTTATTTAAAGTAAAATCTGCAGCGGAGACTTTCAACAGAAATCATCCAAAGCTTGTCCCATTTTTCCATGCAATCCAGGGAAAGGCTATGACACCAGGCACAGTTATAGAGATGGCTGTTGTTGATCCAAGCGGAGAGCGTGTTGAAACAAATCTTCGCGTACAGGAATCAGATATTGAGCTGATTCGTTTATTAATGGAAATCGGAGCTAAAGGGTAATTAAGAAATCAGAAAAGCCAATCTGTGGGCACATGAACGGTGCCACAGACTGGCTTTTATTTTTTGATATTTATTTAAATTCAAAGAATTTTGTATCCAGTTCTGGATATGCTCTTTTCATGGAAATAGGAATGCCTGCCTTATTTACGAAACAATGTACAGTTCTTGCAACAGCTCTGTCTTCTCCGGTAGCTTTATCGTAAATGCGATATGCGATTTCCATTTCATGACCATCATAGGAAATGAGTTTTGTATCTATAATGACTGTCTCGTCAAACTTAATGGAACTTCTGTGCTCTATAGAAGAGGACACGATAGGAGAACTGACCTCCATATCTAACATCTGCTTGAAGCCCAGTCCCATCTGTTCCATTAAATCCATACGGGCATCCTCCAGCCAGTTGGCATAATTAGAAGTGTGGATAATACCCTGCTGATCTGTCTCGTGATATTTGGTGTGATGCTCAAAAGGGGTAATCTTAATCTGCCTTTTCGCACCAGCAACTTCAATTTCTTGTTTTGCCATAGTCTTACCTCCTGATGAAATACGTAGGTGCCAAACAGGCATCAACCCCATTTAACATCTATCCATATTATAGCACTAATGAAAAGATGTGGAGTATTAAATACCTGAGTTTTTTGTGATGTGTTTATGGCTTTTATTTATGGTGTGATATAGCGTTTGGTTTTTGGGTGATACTCATTGTGAATGGATTGGTTATTTCATTTTTAAATAAATCATGTTATTATCTTCAAATATTGGGTTTATTATTGGAAATTGAAATATCATATGCGGTGCAAGCATTCTTTTTAGAAAATCTATTTCTTTAGAAATTCCATTTATGGTTGGCTGACAAATAAATAAGGTCTCTTGCTAGTGAAGGTGCCCATCGTTTTACCATTTTATAGGTTTTGTGGGTACGGTGACAGGTGGTATGTACCTACGAAATTGATGGGTTAATTCATTAGTGGGTACGGAGGTAGGTGAAGTGTGCCCATGAAACTGTGAAAGTGGTAACGCAGTGGGTACAGTGAAGGGCGTGATATACCCACTGGACTGTGAAAAAAGCAATTCAGTGGGTAGAGTGACAGGTGTGGCATACCTACTAGACTGCGGAAGTGGCAAAGCAATGGGTACAGTGACAGGCATAGTGTACCTGCCAAACAGCAAAAGAAGCGAAACAATGGGTAAAAATGTAACTAAATTATGGAAAAGGAGTAAAGGAATTGGAAGAATACAGGAAGCACTTAGAAAAGGAACTTGAAAAGGTAAATGCTCTTATAAAGATTAACAATGGAAATATAGAAAAACTCAGGGGGACACCTGAAGGAGTAATAAGAATAGCAAAGAAAAGAAGAACCTTTCAGTACTATTTCAAAGGGCCAAAGGATACTGTGGAAAGATATCTGAAAGTATCGGAACGAGATCTTGCAATAAAGGTAGTGCAGCTTGATTATGAACAAAAAGCTAGCAGACTGCTTAAGAAAAAACAAAAAGCATTATTGTCGGCTATAAAATATATAGAATGTTCTGATGTAGCGGAAATATTTGAAAACTACAGTGAAGGAAGAAAACAGCTAGTTAGGCCCCTAATTTCATCTACAGAAGATTATATTGGAAAATGGTATCAGAAATACCCAGGAAACATGAATACATACCCTATTAATATTGGATATGAAACGGACCGAGGTGAACAGGTGCGTTCGAAATCAGAAAAGATTATCGCCGATATGTTGCACAAATATGGAATACCTTATTCATACGAAACAGAGTATAGAATTGGGAATAAAACAACGTATCCTGATTTTACGGTATTGAACGTGAAGAAAAGAAAGACATATATTTGGGAGCATTTGGGGCTGATAGATAATGAAGAATATGCGGTGAAAAATATGGGAAAATTGGCGTATTATGAGGAGGCTGGGATAGCAATTGGTCAGGATTTGATTATAACAATGGAGTCTGAAAGAATACCGCTTAATATAAAATTGGTAGAGAAAAAGATAAAAGAAATACTATTGTAATTGTGGAATATAATACATATTATTGTTAAATCGTAGATGACATCGAGGAATAAAAGTGTTAGAATATCATTAATTGATAATTTTTTAACGAGCGGAGGATAATATGGATTTTCAAGCTGAGTACAAGAAAAAACTTACTACAGCAGCAGAAGCTGTAAAGGTAGTAAAGAGCGGTGACTGGGTAGATTATGGTTGGTGCACAGGTACACCAGATGCTTTGGATAAGGCACTTGCAGCTCGCACAGATGAGCTTAGAGACATTAAGGTTCGTGGTGGAATCTTAATGAAGCTTCCAGCTATTTTTGAGCGTGAGGATGCTGGCGAGCATTTCACATGGAACTCATGGCACATGGGTGGTATTGAAAGAAAGCTTATTGCTAGAGGCTGCTCTTTCTATGCACCTATCAGATACTCTGAGCTTCCTAGATATTATAGAGAGCACATCGAGCCAAACGATGTTCTTATGATTCAGACAACTACAATGGACAATCATGGATATTTCAACTTCGGTCCTAACGCATCACACCTTATGGCTGCAGTTGAAAAGTCTAAGCACATCATCGTTGAGGTTAATGAGAACATGCCTCGTTGCTTAGGTGGCTTCGAAGAGGGCATTCACATTTCTAAGGTTGACGCTATCGTTGAGGGTGAGAACCCAGCTATTCTTGAGATGGGTGGCGGCGGAGCTCCTACAGATGTAGATAAGGCTGTTGCTAAGCTTATCGTTGAGGAGATTCCAAACGGCGCCTGCTTACAGCTTGGTATCGGTGGTATGCCAAACACTGTTGGTGCCATGATTGCTGAGTCAGATCTTAAGGATCTTGGTGTTCATACAGAGATGTACGTAGATGCATTTGTTGATATCGCTAAGGCTGGAAAGATTACTGGTGCAAAGAAGAACATTGATCGTTTCCGTCAGACATATGCTTTCGGTGCTGGTACAAAGAAGATGTACGATTACATGGATGAGAATCCAGAGCTTATGAGTGCACCTGTTGATTATACAAACGACATCCGTCAGATTTCTGCACTTGATAACTTCATTTCTATTAATAATGCAGTTGATGTAGATTTATTTGGACAGATTAATGCAGAGTCTGCTGGAACAAAGCACATTTCAGGAGCAGGCGGACAGCTTGATTTCGTACTTGGTGCTTACCTTTCAAATGGTGGAAAGAGCTTTGTATGTCTTTCATCTACCTTCACAACAAAGGATGGTACTGTAAAGAGCCGTATCCGTCCTACACTTGCAGAGGGTTCTATCGTTACAGATACTCGTGCTAACACTCATTATCTTGTTACAGAGTATGGTAAAGTTTGCCTTAAGGGACTTTCAGCTTGGGAGCGTGCAGAGAAGATTATCTCTATCGCTCATCCAGATTTCAGAGACGAGCTTATCGCAGAAGCAGAGAAGATGAATATCTGGAGACGCTCAAACAAATAATAATTGAATTTATAAAGGTCAGATGGGTCACAATAGACTCATCTGACTTTTTTTGTTTCTTAAAATACACATAAGTGTATTATGTTATTTCAAACATAATTAATTCATAATCAAGACACAAATATAACACAACTCCAAAGTAGAATCTCATTGTTTTGGTCTATGGTTTTTACAAGTGAGAGGGTTCTATGACAAAAGAAAGAATGTCGAAGATTAATAAGATAGAATTAATGAAGATATTATTAAAGGCTTTTATCAAGAGTGTTAAGCGTTCTCTAGAGCGCATCGATTTCCGCTCTTTGATGCCACATAAGAAAATAATAAAGCATGCCTTTGGCACACTGGTAATAATGTTGATTATTATTGCTATGGCTCTGCCAAATACTGTAGCAGCTGATGTTAACGATATGAATACAGCAGCTGTGCCTTCGCCTGCTGTTATGTCAGAAGAGGAGGCTCTTGAAGCTTCTATCAGAGAGTTGACAGTCTACGGAATGTATTTAAATGGTGGAAGTAGTAAGACAGAGGCCGGCACCACAGTTGAGACATTGAATGATAACGATAATAATGGCTACCCATTTGCCAAAAAAACAGAAGAAGGTGTAGCTTTATCCATCAAGCTTGCTGATGGAGTGGAAGGCGCTACATTTAAATGGCAGAGAAGTGATGATCTGACAACATGGGAAGACATTAATAATGTAGATGGTACTACAGAGCAGACTTTTGTAAATAAAAAGCCTAAGAGTGGCAGATGGTACAGATGTCTTGTTAACGGTGAGGCAAGTAAGCCAGTGCAGCTTATTGGTGACTTTAAGTGTGATGGCACCAGTGAGACAGATGCACAGGGCAGAATCTGGACTAATCCACTTATGCCATGGTATATCAGCAATGGAACTGTAGCCTACGGAATCAATTCTGCAGGAACAGTGTTTGATGTAGTAGGTCTTTACAGCAAGAGCGGAAGCTCCTATATGATTCAGACAGCCTATTCAAAGGGTTGGTCAATGGTTACATCTTCATCGGATGCACCGGAAGTGGAGCATACAGCAGCACAGCTGGATGATTTGCTTTGTAGCTTTGATGCTGCAAACCAGTATGAATTATACATAACAGCTGATTTGGCATCAGGTCAGACATCCTTTGCTTTTGGCTGTGATACTATGCTTGGTAATGATTCTACTTCAAGATCTCATTCGGATTTTGCAGCTCTTGAGGTAAATAAGAATCAGGATAATACAGTTGCAAATATAGCCATGGTTGGAGCAAGCTCTTCCAGCCAGTCAGTGGGAAGTAATCCAGCCTTTATGATTACACCTATTACTTCTGAAGAATTGGAATTCTGGCTTGGTCAGTACGATAAGAGAAAGTATTTCAGTTTTAATGAAGGTACTGGAAATATCACGGTAGACGGTGAATACCAAGATAATGTGGCAACAGAAACGCAGGGCATTGACGCTGGAATGACAATGTCATGGTTTAATGTTCCAGATGGTTTGGTTAGCTTTAAGTTTGCAGTTGGTGATGCAGATAGTATCGGAGTTACTACCAACGGTGGCAATTTGAACTATATTGCAGAGCTCATTGAAGGACTCAAGCAAAATACAGAATATACAGTAGCTGTAGAGGGTGAAGAAACGACCTATTCAATTATTTCAAATGCGTTAGGTCACATTACATTAACAGGAGTAGATACAAATGGCAATTATTTCGATTTTACTGGTAAAACTATTTATATTACAAAGAATGGTAGTGAGAGTGAGAAAATCACTGTCAATGTAAGTTCCCGCCCATATAATGTGCAGGGAATCCCTGATTCAGAGGAGATAGCATCAATTGGTGAGGATTCAATTAAATTAAGCATCCCTCTTGGAAGTCTTCAGCTGTTTGCTCAGGAATACCGCATCTGTGATGAGAATGGAAAGGAAATCGAAGGCTTTGGCTGGACCAGAGTTTCTGGTGATGGAAACCTGTCCTTCTCAGGATTACAGTCAGATACCTTATATCTTATAAAGGCAAGAATATATGCTACTGAAACTACACCAGCTTCTGTTGGGCGTGTGGTTTATGAGTTTAAAACAAATTAATAAATAATAAGCCTGGTTGTTATGGTTTTTAGCCATTACAACTGGGCTTTTTTTAGTTGATTCGTAACAAAAATGTGAATTACAAAAATTTTTTTTAAGAGTGTAACTAGTTTGTAACAGGGGAGAGTCTAGAATGACCTTACACAATTGATAGTGGGTACGTGAATTATTATGCGTTGACTAATAGAGTTGTGATTGGAGGTTATTCTTATGGCAAGAGGAAAGACATTCAAAAAGAGATTATTATCAGTAATGATGACAATCTTGATGGTGGCCGCTATTGCCGTGCCATCATTCCCATCCTATGCAGTTGCCGACACAATCGATGTAGGACAGCCAGGCTATAATGCATCTGGTGTTATGACCTATTATAACTGCTTAGGTACAGGTACAAATCTTTACAAGAGTCTTGTTATTAACTTCACATCCGTTCGAGAGAATGGTGAGAAGATTGTACTTCCTAGCGTAAGTGGATTTACATATGAGACATCTCTTTCTACAGATGGTACTTATATTATTAACATCCCAGAAGGAAAGAATCTTGTACAGATAGCAGCCTATATTAGAAAGATTCAGTTCTTGAACTGTCAGAATTCTTCCCAGAAGATTAACTTCTCTGTAGGTAAAGACATCGTTAAGTACATGACCTTCTATTCAGAGGATTCACAGCATTACTACCAGTTTATTAAGTTCGACAAGTCAACTGGTACAG
Source organism: Pseudobutyrivibrio sp. UC1225 (assembly GCF_900115215.1). NCBI lineage: Bacteria > Bacillati > Bacillota > Clostridia > Lachnospirales > Lachnospiraceae > Pseudobutyrivibrio > Pseudobutyrivibrio sp. UC1225. The sequence continues at coordinate 471,086 of NZ_FOVQ01000002.1, forward strand.
CTGTTGCGGATCCAACTGGAAAGTCTTGGACATATGGTACTTGGGAGTGGGCTTACTATACAGCTCTTAATATGACATATGAAGGACTTCAGGGATACCTTGCAACAGTATCAAGTGTAGAGGAAGATGCGTTCATCTACCGATGCTCTAATGAGATTGGTTGGCTTGGTGGTACAAAGATGACCCATGGCGCAGCTGATACAAAGAATGGTATTCCTTACTATAAGACATTTACACCTTCTGGTAATGGAGATGGTATTGGATACTGGTACTGGGCAGTAGGTCCTGATGTAAATGAAGGCGGTGGAAAGTTCTTACAAAGCCCAACAGCTGCATCAAACTCTGTTTTACAGACAGCTGACAGCAAGGGTTATTACAACAACTGGAACAGTGGCGAGCCTAATAACTCTAATGGTGAGTTTGCTATGACAACCCTTAAGATTGGTTCTGGTTGGAATACAGGTAATAGAAACGGAAAGATCGGTACTAACTCTCCATACTATGTAGCATCTGGATATTCATGGAATGATATCGTTGATACAAACTGGGCTCAGTACGGTAGCTCTAAAGTTACAAGCTACACAGCTACAGGTTTCTTCGTAGAGTATGGTGACTATGTAAAGGGATTAACCCAGACAGCACTTGTTCAGAAGACAAACTTTGAGTTTAAGACAACAACACAGCCTCTTAATCACATTTGGAATTTATATGCAGCAGATGGTTCAGACACTATTCATATGTTCTGTTCAGCATCTGATCCTAAGTGTTCATATTATGCAGTTAGCTCTTCAAGCTTAGGCGAAACAATCGACTTAAAGATTGAAGCAGCTGATGTTCCATACGATGGCAGAGCTTATTCAAGCACCAATATCGTTGGGGCAGAGGACATAATGTCCGCTACAAGTAATACAGCTACGATTTCGGATGTTAAATATTACAAGGTTTCCACAGCAGACACCGTAACTGGTGGAGAATTACAGACAGTGGCACCATCTGCAATCGGATATTACTATGCAGAAGTAACAGTTACAATTAAGAATACAGTCCTTGCATCAAACACAGTATCAGCAAAGGCTGTAGTACCATTTAAGATTTATGATCCTAACGCTGAGTATGCAGTTGAAGGATTAAATAACAAGAAGGCTTCTGAGGAAGCAGTGCCTTATCAGAGAAAGGTTACAGGAACCACTGCTTATTCAGATCTTGAGGTAGTGCTTGCAACTTCATCTGACCAGATTCAGATGTACAAGCTTGCTGAAATGACATGGAACACTCAAGATGAAACATTAAACAAGATGTCATGGGTTCCAGAAATTCAGGCATGGGTTAACAGCTCAGGCTACAGAGTTACAGCAGCTACACCTAATGATCTGTCAAATGGAAAGGCATCATCTTCTACAATATCATCCTTCTATAAGGATATGCTTAAGGTAAACAGTGAAGCACTCCTTGAATCTCTTACAGAACTTTATGATACAGCAGATGGAGTATATGCTTCAAAGAGAGATAAGTATGTAGATTCATCACAGCATGAGGTTTCAGATCCTGAGGATGGAACAAGATACTCAGTTGTATTTGATAATATTGAATATGGTATTTATGCAATTCTCGCAAAAGATGGCAGCAACAATCCATATGCAGTAACAGTTGCAACTGTTTATCCACAGCAGTCAGGACCACAGGGCAGCTTCTATACACAGGAGTTATTTACAGTTTATATCAAGGAAGTTGAGCCTACTATTTCTAAGACAATTAATGGTAAGAAGCAGGATATTGCTGAGATTAATAATATTGATGATCCAATAGAGTTCGTAGTTGATTTCCAGCTTCCACAGTATAAGGACAGATTTACAACAGGTTCAGGAAGTGGCTATGAGTTAGTATTTGAAGATCAGATGGCTCCAGGTTTCACAGTTTACGAGCCTAATGACGATTACAGATTACAGTTCTACTATGTATACATTGAGAACAACGAGGAGAAAGAGGCTCTTATAGCAGAAAATGGTATTCCTACTGCTACAGCTTACAAGTTTACACAGAGCTCAGGCACAATACCTCTTACATCAGATAATGCAAAAGAGAAGGGAACCATAGTTTACGAGAGCAATCCAGATCCAACTACATTGCTTACAAAGAATACAGATCTTATTGGTGGCTATGCAACACCTAGATCAGGTAGAATTTTTGAACCATTCGAGATTACAACAGATTCTAAGACAAAGAATACTGTAATCAGAATTGAATTTGACGAGCCATTATTAAGAGCTTGGAAAGCAGATTTAAAGGCTGGCGAAGATGGTCGTGAGGTATCTGGATTTAGAATTAAGTATTATGCAATCCTTGATTCTGATGCACAGATTAATTCCAACGCAAATACAAATACAGCTTATATCCATTATGAAAAGGATTCTAATGGAACAAGCATGACAGAAATGCATGATGTTGTACATGCTTACACATATGGTCTTAACATTGTAAAGATTGATGGTAGTGCATCAACAACAACATACCTTTCAGGTGCTGAGTTTAACCTTTTTAAGGAAGTGACACTTTCTGATGCTGATTACACAGCACTTGAGTCTGCTGAAAAGTCTAACTACTATGTATTAGAAGGTGAGGACGAGGAGCCAGCAAGATACTTCAAGAAGGTATCTATGGACAATGGAATATTCCAGGATAAGTATAAGGACAATGTATTTGATACATTGATTTCTGTTAACACTGCACAAGGTATTACCGCACATGGTCTTGGTGTAGGATGTTATGTACTTGTAGAGTCAAAGGCACCTTCAGGATATAACGAGCTTGCTGAGGATATCTACTTTGAAATCAATGAGCTTACAGACGCTGAGATGGCAAGGGCAGATAACTCATACATCTGGTTCAGAGAGATGGCTACAGCTGATGAGCCATACAATCCAGATGATGCTGAGTCAGCAATTATTAATGAAAACGGATGTATCCAGATTGATGTATACAACTATCAGGGCTTAGTTCTTCCTAGCACTGGTGGAATTGGTATCCTGTTATTCATCATCATCGGTACTGGTGTGATGGGTGCAGTAATTGTTATTATCATTGGTAGAAGAAAGCGCCAGATGATCTAGTAAATTAATCAAAATACCCAGAGGATTTAAATATCCTCTGGGTATTCAGAGTGTAGACAAAGTGTCGCGGCTCCCGCCGCGACCTTTTCTTTTTTATAAGGAGGAACTGGAGTCTGCGGACTCCAGTTCTTTCATTTTTTAGACTATCTAAATCCTTAAAAAGCCTTGATTTTACAAGCGTTCTAGTTACTTTTTTGGTATAATAATACTATCAAAACAAGGGGTTAGAATAATGATTACAGAACAGAATGAGAAGGC